>CAYQDU010000095.1:0-16071 GCA_964416275.1 uncultured Anaerolinea sp.
GTGCGTGCCGCGCTCGATGATCTGCCCGTCGCGGATCACCAGCAGCTGATCGGCGTCGCGGATGGTGCTGAGGCGGTGGGCGATCACAAAACTGGTGCGCCCGGCCATCAGGCGCAGCAGGGCGGCCTGGATGCGGGCCTCGGTGCGGGTATCCACGCTGCTGGTGGCCTCGTCCAGGATCAGGATGCCCGGATCGGCCAAAATGGCGCGGGCGATAGCGAGCAGCTGGCGTTGGCCCTGGCTCAGGTTGCCGGCTCGCTCGGAAAGCACGGTCTGGTAGCCGTGCGGAAGCTGGCGGATGAAGTGATCGGCGTCGGCCATGCGGGCGGCCTCGATGCACTCGGCGTCGCTGGCCTCCAGCCGCCCATAGCGGATGTTCTCCATCACTGTAGCCGAAAACAGGAACGTGTCTTGCAGCACCAGCCCTAACTGACGGCGCAGATCGGCTTTTTTGATCTGGCGGATGTCTATCCCGTCGATCAGGATACGCCCCGATTGCGGCTCGTAGAAGCGGTTGAGCAGATTAATCAGGGTGGTCTTGCCAGCCCCGGTGGGGCCGACCAGGGCCACCGTTTGCCCGGCTGGCGCTTCCAGGCTCATGTGATGGATCACCGGCGTTTCAGGCAGGTAGCCAAAGGTCACCTCCTCGAAGCGCACCTCGCCGTGCAGATCGTCCAGGCTCAGCGCGGCGGGCGCGTCTTGCACTTCGGGCGGCGTATCGATGATCTCAAATACCCGCTCGGCCCCGGCCAGGGCGGCCTGGATGGCATTGTACATGTTGGCAAGCTGGCGCAGCGGCTGGATGAAGTTGCGCCCATAGCTGGTAAAGGTCACGATCACGCCCACCGTCACCAGGCCTTGCAGGGCCAGCCAGCCGCCCAGCCCCACCAGTACGATGACGAAGAAGTTGCCCAGCACGTTGGTCAGCGGCATCAGCAGCAGGGCGTAGGAGTTAGCGTAGATGCCGGCCTTGTAAACCGCCTGGTTGCGCTGGCGGAAATCGTCGATCACCGACTGGTTGCGCCGGAACGCCTTGACCACCCGCTGCCCGCTGATGGCTTCTTCCATCGCGCCGTTCAACTGCCCCAGGTTTTGCTGCAGCTCGCGGAAGCCTTTGCGGGTGTAGCGGGCCACAAAGTTGGTAAACCAGAACATCAACGGCACCACGATCACCGAGGCCAGGGCCAGCCAGAAGTTCAACGCAAACATGGCAATCAGGATGCCCCCCAGCGACAGCACGCTGGCGACCAGGGCGGTGACGTTTTGCGAGACGGCCTGGTTGATGGCGTCGATGTCGTTGGTCAGGCGGCTCATCAGCTCGCCGGCCGGGTGGCGGTCGAAGAAGGCCAGCGACAGGCTCTGCAAATGGCCGAACAGATCGCGGCGCACGTCTTGCAGCGCTTGCTGCGAGACTTTCGCCATGATCCAGTTCGACAGGGCCTCGAAACCGGCGCCGAGCAGGAATACCAGCAGCATCCAGGCGGCGATGCGGGCCAGCCCAGCCAGGTCGCGGTTGGCGATGAAGCGGTCGATGGCGACGCCCATCAGGTAAGGCCCTAACAGCCCCAGCAGAGTATAGATCACGATCATGCCCACCACCAGCGCCAGGGTGGCGCGGTACGGGCGCAGATAGGGCAGCAGGCGCAGCAGCGCCTGGCGCGAGTCCTGGGCTTTTTCGATGCGCATGGATGGCCGGCCGGCCGGGCCGCGCGCCGCCCGCAGGCGGGCTTCGGAAATGGCGTTCTGAGAGACAGGGGTCTGCTGTGTCATGTGGCTAATCTCCGCTCATTTCATCCGCCGGCAGGGCGGCCGGCTGAGCCGGTTCGTAGCTGAAGCCGTTGCCCAACTGCGAAGCGTAAATTTCCTGGTAGATCGGGCTGGTCTGGAGCAGTTCCTGGTGCGTCCCCAGGGCGGCGATGCGCCCCTGGTCCAGCACCACGATCTGGTCGGCGTTCAGCACGGTGCTGATGCGCTGGGCCACCACGAAGCTGGTGGTGTGGCCCATCCAGGCCCGCAGGGCGTTTTGGATTTTGGTTTCGGTTTCCACATCCACCGAACTGGTGCTGTCGTCCAGGATCAGGATGTCGGGATGGGTGAGCAGGGCGCGGGCGATGGCGATACGCTGTTTTTGCCCCCCCGAAAGGTTCACGCCGCGCTCTTCGATGTGGGTATCGTAGCCCTGAGGCAGGGCCAGGATGAAATCGTGGGCCTGGGCGGCGCGGGCGGCCTGCTCCACGGCGGCCGGGTCGGCCTGTGGGTTGCCATAGCGGATGTTATCGGCCACCGTGCCGGAAAACAGCACGGTTTCCTGCGGTACAATCCCGATCCGAGCCAGGAGCGAGTCTTGCGTCAGGCGGCGCACGTCATAGCCGTTAATCAGCACCCGCCCGGCGCTGGCGTCGTAGAAGCGCGGGATCAGGTTGACCAGGGTCGATTTGCCCGCCCCGGTGGCCCCCAGGATAGCTACTGTCTGGCCCGGGCTGGCGCTGAGGGTGATGTCTTCCAGCACGGCCCCCGATTCGGGCCCGTCGTAGTGGAAACCGACCTGCTCGAACTGCACCCGGCAGCCGTCGGAAGGCGGCAGGGGGATGGCGCCAGGGGCGTCTTGCACCTCTGGGGTGGCCTCCAGCACTTCGTTCACCCGCCCGGCCGAGGCGATCCCGGCGGCCCACACGTTTGCCAGCATCACCATGATGGTCAGCGGGCCCAGGGTGGTCTGCAAATAGTTGATGAAGGCCACGATCTGCCCGGTGGTCACGCTGCCATGCACGGCCTGGGCGCCCCCGGCCCACAGCACCACCACGATGCCAATGTTAACCATCGCTGTCAATACCGGCGAGAGGGTAGACATGAACTGCATCACCTGAATGCTGTGGGCGGCGTAATCGCGGTTGGTTTGGGCAAAACGCTGGGCCTCGAAATCGGCGCGCACAAAGGCTTTTACCACCCGCGCCCCGGCCAGGTTTTCTTGCAGCACCGTGTTGAGCCGGTCCAGCTTTTGCTGCACCGTCAGGAACAGCGGCCCCATCTTGGAGACGAAGAACGCGATCACCCCGCTGGTCGCCAGCAGCAGCGGCAGCATGCTGAGGGCCAGGCTGCGGTCGGTATTGAACATCAGAATCAGGCTGCCGATCATCAACAGCGGGGCGCGCGTGCCAATGCGCAGCGACACCTGCACCAGGCGCTGGAACACGCTGGCGTCGCTCGATAGGCGCACCAATAGCTGCCCGGTCTGCAGTTCGTCCAGGTTGCCGAACGAGAAGGATTGAATCTTGACGAACAGGGCCTCGCGCAGATCACGGGCCACGCTTTCACCCACCTGCACCGACAGGTTGTTATTGCCGATTGCCAGCAAAGCGTCGAGCAGCGAGATGCCCAACATCCACAGCGAGGTGTTTATCACCACCGATAGATTGCGTTGAGTGATGCCCTGGTCGATGACCCGCTGCACCAGGCGCGGCAGCAGCAGATCGAGGAAGACCAGCAGGGTCAGCAGCGCCAGGGCCAGCAGGCTTTTCAGCCAATAAGGCTTGACAAAAGGGAAGAGTTTATAAACTTGTTTCATCGCAGGTCGATATTCTTGAGGATTTCAAAGGCGGCGGCGAGCGATTCGAGCTCGGCCTGGCTCAAATGATCCAGGCGGCGGTTCATCCAGGCGCGGGTCTGGCCGATCAGGTCGTCCAGCAGGGCGTTGCCGCTGGCGGTCAGGGTCAGCGGCACGTAGCGCCGGTCTTGCGGGTTGGGCAGGCGCTGCACCAGGCCCTTATTCACCAGGGCGTCTACTCCCTGGCTGATGGCCGCCCGGCTGATGCCCTTAGCCTCGGCCAGCTCGCTGACCGAGGCGCAGCCCTTGCGAATGTGGCGCAGAATGTGGAACTGCTCCACGCTGATGGCATATTGCTCCACCGCCAGGCTGTGCAGGTGAGCTCGAATTTGCCCCCAGAAAGGCGGAATGGCCTCCCAAAACAGGTCTACCGCCTGGCGCAGCCGGTCTTCTTCCAACGGATTAACAGCGTTCATCAAACCTCGTCTGCAATAGCCGCAAAAACGGTTGTCCCACGCCCTGGCGACCCCAGGAAAGCGCGGGACAATTAATAGTCCTAATAGTTAACAAACGAAACTATTTTATCGAGAATCGAAAATTTGTCAAGCCTGCAAATGGCTGTATAATCCGAGTATGACCTCCGACGATCATCTGAACTGGGATGTGATTCGTTCCGAGCCAGGCCCGGCTTTGCCGCTCTTCCAGCCGCGCTTCGACTATGTATACAACCCGCGCACCGGACAACAGCTTAAGGCGATCATCCTCGAAACCGCGGATTGGGCTAACGTGGTGGCCCTGACCCCGCAGCGCCGGCTGTTGGTAGTAGAACAGTATCGTTTTGGCGTGGGCCAACCCACGCTGGAAATCCCGGCCGGGCTGGTCGAGCCGGGCGAAGCCCCGCGCCAGGCGGCCGAGCGCGAGCTGCGCGAGGAGACCGGCTATACCACCAGCCGCTGGACCTCGCTGGGCTGGGTGCAGGCCAACCCGGCCTTCCTCAACAACCTGTGCCACCTGTGGCTGGCCGAGGACGTGGTCCGCACCCACCCCCTGGCTTTGGACGCCGGCGAAGACGTGCAGGTGCGTGAGCTAAGCCTGGATGACCTGCCCGCTGCGATCCAATCGGGCCGCATGCGCAACACGTTCTCGCTGCTGGCCCTCTCGCAGGTGTTCGATCTGCGCGGCGTCATGCGCAGTTAATGCCATCAGACTCTCCCGGCGGCACCACCCCGGTAAACCGCGCCCTGCGAGCGCCTTCAGAAAAAAGATATTGCAGCGAAGCTCACCCGTCGCGCTCCACCGCGGTTTAATAGGGAGCTACCGCGGGAGTGCCGGCAACAAAAAAGTGGGCGGCTCACAGCCGCCCACTTTTTTGTTGCCGGAGGTTATCCATTTTCCAGAGCCTCCTTGGCCTTTTTCACCAGCTTGCCGCGCTCCTCGGTCTCGAGGATGCGCTTGCGGATGCGGTAGCTCTGGGGAGTCACTTCGAGCAGTTCGTCTTCGGCCAGGTATTCGATGGCCTCGTCCAGGCTCATCTGGCGCGGCGGGGTCAGGCGCACGGCGATGTCGGCCCGGGCGGCGCGCATGTTGGTCAGGTGCTTGGTCTTGCACACGTTTACGGCGATGTCGTTGGGCTTGGCGTGTTCGCCGATCACCATACCCTCATACACCTCTAGCCCCGCCCCGATAAACAGGATGCCCCGCTCCTCGGCGTTTTTCAGCCCATAGGTCGAAGTCGTCCCGGCTTCCCAGGAGACAATCGAGCCGCGCTCGCGCCCGCTGATGGACCCGGCGAAGGGCAGGTAGCCATGAAACAGGGTGTGCATCACCCCCAGGCCGCGCGTGGCGGTCAGAAATTGGTAGCGGAAGCCCAGCAGGCCGCGGGTAGGGGCCAGATACGTCAGGTGGGTAGTGGCGTCGTTGGCTTCGACCATGTCGAGCATCTGGCCGCGCCGCCCGCCCAGCATCTCGATCACGATGCCCACTGCGTCCGGGTGAATCTCGATGTGGACTTCCTCGAACGGCTCCAGGGTTTCGCCGTTCTCGCCTTCGTGCAAAATGACCTCCGGGCGCGAGACCTGAAATTCATAGCCTTCCCGGCGCATGGTTTCGATCAAAATCGCCAGGTGCAGCTCGCCCCGGCCCGAAACCAGGAAGGTATCGGGGCTTTCGGTTTCGGCCACCCGCAGGGCCACGTTGGTGCGCAGCTCGTTGAACAGGCGTTCGCGCAGCTTGCGCGAAGTGCTCCACTTGCCTTCCCGGCCCGAAAACGGCGATGTGTTGACCGAGAAAGTCATGCGCACGGTTGGCTCGTCCACGCGGATGGTGGGCAGGGCCACCGGGTTTTCGGGGTCGGCCAGGGTCTCGCCGATGGCGATGCCCTCCAGCCCGGCCAGGGCCACGATCTCGCCGGCCTCGGCCTGCTCAACATCCACCCGATCCAGGCCCTGGTGAACGTACAGGTAGCGGGCCCGTTCGGGCAGCACCTGGCCGTCGGTGGTGATGCGAGCTAACGCCTGCCCGGCGCTGATCCGCCCGGCAAAGACCCGCCCGATGGCCGTCACGCCGCGGTAATCATCATAGCCCAGGTTGGTCACCAGCATTTGCAGTGGGGCGTCGGGGTCTACTATGGGCGGGGGGATATGGCGCAGGATGGCCTGAAACAGGGGCTGCAGGTCGGGGCCTAAGTCAGGGGTCAACCCGGCTTGCTGGGTAATGGCATTCGTGTAGATGACAGGGAAGTCGATCTGCTCGTCGTTTGCGCCCAGCTCGATAAACAGGTCGAAGGTATCGTTGAGGATGCGCTGCGGCTCGGCATCTTTACGATCCACCTTGTTGACTACCACGATGGCCTTATGCCCGGTCGCCATGGCCTTGCGCAGCACGAAGCGGGTCTGCGGCATGGGGCCTTCGGCTGCGTCCACCAGCAGCAGCACGCCATCCACCATATTCATCACCCGCTCCACCTCGCCGCCGAAATCGGCATGGCCGGGCGTATCGACGATGTTGATCTTGACCTGCTGCTGGGTTTCGGGGTCCCAGATGCGCACGGCGGTATTCTTGGCTAAGATGGTGATGCCGCGCTCGCGTTCCAGGTCGTTAGAATCCATCACCCGCTCCATTACCTGCTGATTTTCGCGGAACACGCGGGCCTGTTTGAGCAGGCCATCCACCAGGGTGGTCTTTCCGTGATCGACGTGGGCGATGATCGCCACGTTGCGCAGGTCAGTCCGTTCACGTTTATTTCCCATAACTACACTCCACTCAAGCCGTAAACATACAAATCACCCCGGCGGATACCGCCGGGGCTGGCTGTTACCAAACAACTATTGTATCAAAGATTGCCCATTCAGGCAATATTTAATCTACGTTTTTTTGGCTCTTCCGGCTTCGCCGGGAAAGAGGTTATATTTTGGAGAAAATGTGTGCTGGTTTCCTCCATTCAACCGTGGAGGGGACATGACGCTTGCAGAGCGCCTTCAAAAAGCTGCTCGCACTGGCGTGGGTCACGCAAAATATCCTACCGTTAAGAGATATCACGTGGATTTTGTCGCACGAAGTGCGACAAAATCCACGATTAACCCTCTTTGCAGGCGAGCGAAGCTCGCCAGTTTCCTCCTGAGTGGGGAGCTACCTGTGTGGCTACGCCACGCATTTCCCCAAAATAGAGTAGAGAAATTTTCCAGGCGAAGTCGGAAGAACACAAACCTGGATAGGGTAATTCCTACTACAGGCAGGGCTTTCTCCCCATTGAAATCTCGACCGGCTTTCCCTACAATAGTCGTATCTTGCGTGACCTGCGGCCAACAGACAGCCGCTGCGAATGAGCCGGTATCGTTGGGGATACCGCTGAGGACGAAGAAGGATTTGACTTTTTAAGGAGGTACAAATGGCTGGTAAAGCATCAAGCTGGTTATCTGGTTTTTTGATCGGTGGGGCGATTGGCATGGGCGTGGCCCTGCTCTCGGCGCCCCATTCTGGGGAAATGACCCGCTTTATAATCGGCGAACGGGGCAAGAAAATTGCCGACCAGGTGCGCAGCGCGGTGGATGAAACCCGCGGCCAGGCCGAGCAGACCATCAACGATGTGACTGCCAGGGTCCAGACCCGCGCCAGCAAGCTCAAAGAAGTGAGCCAGGAAGTTCTGGACGAACAGCGCCAGGTGATCGAACGCGCCGGCCAGCGTGCAAAGCGCATCATGCAAGCAGAGGATCAGGCCGTTCAGGAAACTATGGACGAGCAACGCGATGTGTTGAACAAGGCTGCCGACGCCGCCGGCGAAGCCTTCAACGGCTAAGCAGGAGCTATCGCCACAGGGGGAATTGATGGGGAATCATGGATGCGGGTGTTTTACGGGGCGGCTTTCCATGCCAGCGTGGTTGGGTTGGCTGGCAAACTTCGCTCGCCTGAAAAGTGGGTTAACGGGGGTGGCGTACTTTGAACGCCACCCCCCGAACCTCTCTTTGGGGGCGTTCGGAGAAAGTCATATCGGTTCCACGGTTTCGTGCGGCCGAACCGTTTTGCGGCGCAAGCTGCACAATGCCCGGTTACAAGCCTTTTTTGACTCTGAGGGATAATAGCTATGCCACAAATAAATGGCAACAGCCTGGAACTGGCGGATGCCGTCTATGAACACGTTCCAGGGGTCGGCGTATTCGATTTAAACCTGATCCTGCCGCGCGGCGCCATTCTGGGGTTGATCGGCCCCAGCGGGTGCGGCAAGACTACCACGGTGCGCCTGCTGTTGGGTTTGCTGCGGGCGCAGAAGGGCCGCGCCCGCCTGTTGGGTCAGGACGCCGCCCACCTGACCACCCGGACCCGCGAGCGCATCGGCTACATGCCGCAGCATTTCGTTCTGTATCCCGACCTGACGGTGAACGAAAACCTGCGTTTTGCCGCCAGCCTGTACGGCATCTCGATCTTTCAGCGCGGTCAGATCATCCGCGAAATGCTCAAGACTGTCGAGCTTTCAGACGCCGCCCGGCGGCTGGCCAGCCAGCTTTCGGACGGTATGCAGCGCCGGTTGGGGTTGGCCGCTTCGCTGCTGCACCAACCCGAACTGGTCTTCGCCGATGAGCCGACCTCCGGCATCGACCCGGTGCTGCGGGCCAATCTGTGGGAATACCTGCGCGCCTACCGCGACCGGGGGAATACCCTGTTCGTCACCACCCAATACGTGGGCGAGGCGGCCTACTGCGACCTGGTGGGGGTGATGGATCACGGCCGCCTGTTGTACGTCGATACGCCCGACAACCTGTACCGCCAGGCGTTGGGCGGCGAGATCGTGACCCTCACCACCGACCCAGCCCAGGTATACAGCCTGATTAGCCTGCTACGTCGCGAGCCACGCATCCAGCGGGTGGAAACTGTTTCGGGCGATCCTGGAACCCTGCATCTTACGGTCGAAACCGCCGGCGAGATGATCCCGGCCATTATGGAGATTGCTCAACAGGCCCATATCCCTGTGTAGCAGATTAACCGCTTTGAACCGAATTTCGATGAGGTTTTTGCCGCATTGTTGCGCCGCGCCCGCCCGGAGACTGTTTCATGAAAGCCATCTTGCGCTTATTTGCTTTTTTTGGCAAAGAAATTCACGAAGTGCGCCGTCAACCGCGCCTGGTATTGAGCCTGATTATGGGGCCGTTCCTGATTTTGCTGGCTTTTGGGCTGGGATACATGAACCAACGCCCGCCGCTGCGCATCTTGCTGGTGATCCCGCTGGATTTGCAGGCCGACCCGCGCATCCAGGCCATCCAGACCCTGGTGGAAAAGAACTTTACCCTGGTGGGTGTGTATCCAGATCTCACCCCGGCCACCCACGATCTCAACACTGGGCGGGCCGAGGCGGTAGAAGTCTTCCCTTCCGACGCACTGCTTCGCATGGACGCCGGCGAGCAGGCGCCGATGGATTTTGTGTATAGCGAAATTGACCCGCAGAAGATTCAGTATTACGAATACGTGGGCTATCTTCAGGTAGAGGCGATCAATACCTCGCTGTTGCTCGATTCGATTGCCCGCATGCAGAGCGACGTGTCGGGCGCTCGCCAGCAGATCGACCAGGTGCGGGCGCAGTTGGGCAAGATCAACGCCGCCATGTCGACCCAGGACGTTTCACGCACCCGCGACCTGCTGCGTGGGTTGGACAGCAGCCTGATGCTGCTTTCGGCCTCTCCAGCCGCCTACGCCGCCCTGTCGTATTCGAGCAGCGGCCAGGACGGAGCCCAAAACCTGATCGAAGCTCGCCAGGACATCCATGAACTGGATGCCAGCCTGGAGACCGGGCAGTTTGAGCAGCAGCAGCGGCGCGTTCAAGACCTGGATAACCGCCTGGGCCAGATGGACGAGCGCCTGGGCAAGCTGGCCGAGACCGACCCCACCGCCGTGGTGGCCCCGGTGCAGCAGAGCTATAAGAACCTGCAGGGCCAGCCGGTAGACTTGATGGTGTTCTTTGCTCCCAGCGTGCTGGCCCTGATTTTGCAGCACATCGCCATCACCCTGGGGGCGCTTTCTCTGGTGCGCGAACGGGCGCGCGGCGCGCTGGAGTTTTTCGGCGTGGCCCCGGTGTCGATGCTGCAAGTGCTGTTTGGCAAATACCTGGCCTATCTGCTGTTCCTGGGCCTGATCGCCGGAATATTGATCGCCCTGCTGGTATTTGGGCTGGGCGTGCCATTCGGCGGCAGCCCGCCGGCTCTGGCTGCTTTCCTGCTGCTCTATCTGCTGGCTTCGATTGGGATCGGCTTCTTTGTTTCAGCCATTTCCACTTCGGAAACCCAGGCCATCCAGATTTCGATGCTGTTCCTGCTGCTGTCGATCTTTTTCAGCGGGTTTGTCTTGCCGCTTGAATACTTCCGGCCCCAGGTGGCCTGGCTGTCCGTCATTCTGCCGGTAACGCACGGCAGCGCCGGGCTGCGCAGTATTATGCTGTTGGGACGGCTGGTAAACCCACTGACCGTATATACTCTGGCCGGGATTGCCCTGGTAACGTTTGCGCTGGTGTTGTTCTTGTGGGGGCGGCAGTTCCGCCGCCTGGCGTAAGACAGAAAGGATAGCCTATGGAACGGGTAAATCTCGATTTAGATGGCCGGGTGGCCCTGGTGACGGGGGCGGGGTCGGGCATTGGTAAGGCTTCAGCGCTGGCGCTGGCGCGCCAGGGGGCGAAGGTGGGCCTGCTGGGGCGCAGCGAAGATGAGCTGCGCCAGGTGGAGCAGGAGATCAACGCCCAGGGCGGCGCAGCGCTGAGGCTGGTTGCTGATGTGTCTCAGCCGGAAGCTATGCGCCTGGCTGTAGAGACGCTGGCGGCTCACTGGGGGCGGTTGGATATTATGCTGGCAAACGCTGGCATCAATGGGGTTTGGGCGCCCCTGGAGGACCTGGACCCTGAGGAATGGAACAAGACCCTATCTATCAACCTGACCGGTACGTATCTGACGATCAAGTATGCGATGCCGCACCTGAAGAAGCAGGGCGGTTCGGTCATCATCACCTCCTCGATCAACGGCACGCGGGTCTTCAGCACCGCCGGGGCCACCGCCTACGCGGTCACCAAAGCCGGGCAGGCAGCCTTTGCCAAAATGGTAGCCCTGGAGGTGGCTGACGCCAGGGTGCGGGTCAATGTAATCTGCCCCGGCGCTATTGAAACCAACATCAACGCAAGCACCGATAAGCAGAATCTGCACAAGATTGAAAAACCGGTTAATTTTCCTGAGGGCGATATTCCGCTCACTGGCGGCGTCCCTGGCGCTTCCGAGCAGGTGGCCGATCTGGTGCTGTTTCTGGCCTCTAATCTTTCCAGCCACATTACCGGTACAGAAATCTGGATCGACGGCGGGCAGTCGTTGATGCGCGGGTAACTATAGGGATTTCCCCCGGAGATTTTCGGATGTCTCCCCATTGTTCCCGGCTGGATGACCCGTTATAGTTAAATCAGATAATGATTGGCTAGATTTTGTAGATAAGGAGATACTTTGATGAACAGCGACATTCTATCTGGTAAGTGGAAACAATTTCGTGGCGAAGTCAAGCGCCAGTGGGGTAAGTTGACCGACGATGAACTGGATCAGATCGAAGGTCAGCGCGATAAGCTGGTGGGCAAGCTGCAGGAAAAGTATGGCTATTCCCGTGAGCTGGCCGAGCGTGAGATCGACCAGTTCTTGAACGATACGGGCAGCCGCCTCGCTTAGGAAGTTTTCGAGGGTTGTCGCCCACAGCGCGACAACCCTCGAAAACTTAGATTTCTGTGAAAGGAGCGTATTGGTATGGCTGAAAATCATCTCGAAGGGCTGTATATTGACATGCTCAAGGACCTGTACAGCGCCGAACATCAGATCATGAAGGCTTTGCCTAAGCTGGCAAAGAAAGCCAATTCCCCAACGTTAAAGAAGTATTTTGAAGAACATCTGGCCCAGACTGAGCAGCAGGCTCAGCGGATTGAACAGGTATTCGAAGGATTGAGCGGCTCGCCGCGCGGCAAAAAATGCGTGGGGATGGAAGGCATTATCGCCGAAGGCGAAGAAGTAATCAAGGAAGGCTTTGAAGGCGAAACGCTGGATGCAGCCTTGATTGCCGCGGCTCAGAAGGTAGAGCATTACGAGATTGCCAGTTATGGCGCCGCGCGAACTTTTGCCCAGACCCTCGGGTATCACGATGCGGCCCGCCTGCTGCAGCAGACTCTCGACGAAGAATCGCAGATCAACGAGAAGCTCACCCGCCTGGCCGAAAGCGGCGTCAATCGCGCCTCTGCCCGGGGCAGCCGCTAACGCAGGGGGGCGATTTGAAAGGAGAATATCACATGACGAAGACTGTTGTTGCTTTGTATGATGAGGTAAGCGCGGCCAACCAGGCAGTAAATGAATTGGTGAATAACGGTTTCCAGCGCGAAGACATCAGCGTAATGACTCCCGACGCCGCAGGTGAGCATGGACGCCAGCTTGAAAACGTCGATGGCGCTGCTGCTCAGGGCGCGGGCATTGGAGCGGGGCTGGGCGCCGCTCTGGGCGGCTTTGGCGGCCTGTTGGTTGGCCTGGGCGCGCTGACTATCCCTGGCATTGGACCAGTCCTGGCCGCTGGCCCGTTGGCCGCCGCTGTGAGCGGCCTGGCCGGGGCCGGCGTGGGGGCTGTAGCCGGCGGCGTGACAGGCGGTATCTTGGGCGCTCTGGTCGATATGGGCGTGCCAGAAGAACGCGCTAATTACTACGCCGAAGGTCTGCGCCGGGGCGGCACCCTGCTGGTGGTGCGCACCGACGATGAGCGTACCCGCGACGCAGTAGATATTGTCAATCGCCACCAGCCCACCGACCTGAGCGAGCGCGCCGTGCAGTGGCGTGAAGCGGGCTGGTCGCATTTCGACCCGGCCGCCTCGGCTTACACGGCCGGGCCTGGCTCGACCGGCCGCGCCGGCGAGCGCCGGCCGACGCCGGCTTCGAGCGATGCATCTCGTTCTTCGTCCTCCAGCCGCAGCTATGACTATAACGTTGCGGGGGGTGTTCCGGCCGAAAGCCGCGCCTATGGTATGAGCGGCGCAGACGATGTAGACCACGGGCATGGAAACACGGCGGATAAAATGGGCATGGCCGGCGATGTCGATGCCAGAGATTATGGCGTTGCAGGCAGCGCCCCTGGCTCGGAAGGCAGCCGCAGCGAACACGGCAACACCTCCGAGTTTATGGGGATGGCCGGCTCTACCGATCAAGACTATAACGATCAGGTGAGACACACTGATGAACACGTGCATGGCAACACCGCGGAATACATGGGCATGGCCGGTTCGACCACCGGATACGGCGATACCCCCTCTACCGACCGCAAGTATGGCAGCCGCGTTGATTATGCCGATGTCTTCGATCGGTATGATGCCCGCTTCCGCAGCTACTTCGCCTCTACGCCCTACGCCACGACCTATACCTACGAGGAGTTCCTCCCCGCCTATCGCTATGGTTACGACATTTCCCGTGAAGATCGTTACCGCGGCCAGGTTTGGAGCGACATTGAAGACGACGCCCGCCGCTCGTGGGAGACGGATCATCCCGGCACCTGGGAACGCTTCAAAGACAGCATCCGCCATGCCTGGGAAGAGTTTAAAGATGCAGTCAGCTAGGACAAACAGCGGCGAATAGTTTGTAAGTTTAAAACTGTGCGGTTGGCAGCGCGGTAGCTCCCCACTTAACCGGGGTGGAGGTGACTGGCGAGCTTCGCTCGCCTGGAAAGAGGATGAATCGCGGATTTTGTCGCACGAAGTGCGACAAAATCCGCGGAACAACTCTTTTTGAGGGCGCTCGAAGAGCGCCATGCCTGTTCCACGGTTTAATGGGGTGGTACCGGCAGCGCCAACCGCACAGTTTTTTGGCGGCTCTTCCGCCGCAGGCGGGGATTTCTACTCTTTCCCGGCGAAGCCGGGAGAGCCTTTTTTGACGGTTCTCCCGGTAGCTCTCCACTCAATCGTGGTTGAGGTGACCGGCGAGCAAAGCTCGCCCGCGTTCGGGAGAATCGTTCAGGCCACAGGCCGCCGGCTGAGCCCCATCCAAATGACAAACAAAACCAGAAGCAGGGTGAACAGCAGTTTCGCCATACCTGCCGCTGCTCCTAAGAGGCTGCTGAACCCCAATATCCCTGCAATAAGCGCCAGAACCAGGATTGTAAATGCTCCGAATAACATCGCGCCTCCTCAATAATGTGGGCTTCTTCCGCCAAAGGCGGGGTTTGACCGGTATGTGGGGGTCTGCGGTTGGCTCGCCAGCCGCAGACCTCCACATATAGAATTTCCCCGGCGCAGCCGGAAAAACCATCCTGTGGTGGATAGGACTGGCGTACAGCCGCGAAGCGCCAATATCGGAAAATTTCTGATGCTTTAACTATAACGAACGGAGGAGCATAGCTCAATAAGGACTGTACCTGTGGCGCGTACGGGATTCTCCCCAGGCTGGGGCAATAGCGGAAGAGCTGGAAAACGGAAGCGGTAAACGGGGTAAGACAGAAGTGGGGTAGGCTTGCCGTTCGGCGGCAAGCCTACCCCACTTCTGTCTTCTAATGGGTTTTCCGGTTTTGTCGGAAGAACCGACTTAAGCCTTCACCAGACCTTCGCGGATGGCAAGCACAGCCGCTTCGACCCGTGAAGCCACGCGCAGCTTACTGTAGATCGACTCCAGGTGCTTTTCCACTGTTTTTTGGCTGATGCCCATCTCGACACCAATATCCTGATTGGTCTTGCCTTTGACCAGTTGGCGCAGCACTTCCATCTCGCGATCGCTCAGATCGGTGCGTTCTTTGGGGTCGTTGCTGGTCCAGGCGGTGATGATGGCGGCTACCCGGCGGCTGATCCAGCCAGTTTCGCCGCGCGCTACCCCACGTACCGCTTCCACAATCGTCTGGGGGACTTCTTCCTTGATCAGATATCCGGCGGCCCCAGCCGAAAGCAGGCCAAAGATATACTGCTTATCATCGTAGGTGCTGAGGGCCAGTATCTTCACGGGTAGGCCCTTAGCCGCCACCTCGCGGGCCACTTCCACCCCTTTGCGGCCTGGCATTTCCATATCGAGCAGCATAACATGAGGCCAGGCTTCCTTAGCCAGACTCAGCGCCTCTTCCCCGTTGCTGGCCTCGGCCACCACCTCGATATCCTCGGCGCGTTCCAGGAACTTGCGAATCCCGGCGCGGGTGATCGGATGGTCGTCGGCAATCAATACCCGAATCTTGTTATTCATACCTGATTTTTCACTTCCTATGTAGCTGCCGGTCCCAGGGGAACCACATCGACAGCCGTAGTACGCGGCACAACTACCTGGATCAATGTCCCCTGGCCGGGGGCTGAAATGACATGGAATTCGCCGTCTACGGTTTCGACCCGTTCGGCCGCCCCGGCCAGGCCCAGATGCCCGCCGCGCACCAGGGATACCCAGCGTTTGGGCACTACAAATCCCTGTCCATCATCCTGAATCTCCAGCAAGACCTGCCTGGCGTTGAACTCAAAGCGAACCTCAACCCGTTTGGCGTGGGCGTGGCGGAGGATGTTGCTCAATGCCTGTTGGAGGATGCGGAATAGCGTCAGGCGCACTGGTTTGGGCAGGGCCTGACCATCTTCCATCAAATCGACTTCCAAATGGATGTCTGGGTGGTCTTCACTGAAGCGCTCGGCCAGCTCGCGGATGGCCCCGCTCAACCCGAAGGGCGCCAGGGCGGGGGGGCGCAGCTCGCGGCAAATGCTGCGCAGCGAATTGATCAGGCGGGTCACCATATCCTGGGCCGATTGCAGCTCGTCCTGCCCTTCGCTTGACTCAATATACTTGGTGAAATCGGAAAGCTGATACATCAAGCCATACAGCTCTTGCAGCGGCTCATCGTGTAATTCCTGGGCCAGGCGCAGGCGCTCAAGCTCGCGGCTGGCGACCAACTGTCTTTTGACCTCAGACAGCTCGGCCTCCATCTGCTTGCGGGCGGTGATGTCTTCGACCATTACAATCGCAAACCAGGGGATGCCGTTCTCTTTGCGCAGCCAGGATAGGGTGCAGTTGCCCCAAACGATGTGTTTCTGCTTATGT
>CAYQDU010000096.1:0-15947 GCA_964416275.1 uncultured Anaerolinea sp.
GGTGGGTAAGGGTATCCGCACCGCCCCGCGGGACGCCCTGGTGGCCGATTCGGTGACCAGAGAGACCCGCGGGCTGGCCTTTGGCTTCCACCGGGCCCTGGATACGGCCGGGGCCATGGTTGGGCTGCTGATTGCAGCGGCGGTGGTCTGGCTGGCCCAAAAGACCACCCTGGCCCTATCGAAATCCACCTTCCAGACGGTGGTGCTGATCAGCCTGCTGCCGGCCTTTCTGGCGGTTCTCTCGCTGGCGGTCGGCGCGCAAGATGTGCCAGTTCGGGGGCAGCGCGCCGCGCCCCGGTTTTCGCTGCGCGGTTTGGGCCGCCCGTTCAATATCTTCCTGGTCATCGTCAGCATTTTCACCCTGGGGAATTCATCCGACGCCTTTCTGGTGCTGCGGGCGCAGACCCTGGGCATCTCCGTCACCGGTGTGCTGGTGATGCTGGCAATGTTCAATCTGATCTACACCCTGGTGTCCACGCCGGCCGGCTCGCTCTCGGATCGCATTGGCCGGCGGCGGCTGATCATCGGCGGCTGGCTGGTCTACGCCGCCATCTACCTGGGGTTTGCCTTTGCCCGCCACGGCTGGCAGGTCTGGCTGTTGTATGTGGCTTATGGGCTGTATTACGGCCTGGCCTACGGCGCCGCCAACGCCCTGGTGGCCGATCTGACCCCCGATCATCTGCGCGGCACCGCGTACGGCACGTACAACGCGGTGATCGGCATTCTGGCCTTTCCGGCCTCGTTCATCGCCGGGCTGCTGTGGCAGGGCCTGGGGAGCTGGTCTGGCTTTGGCCCTTCGGCGCCGTTCTTTTTTGGCGGCGGGCTGGCCCTGGTTGCCGCCCTGTTAATGGCCTTCTGGATGCCGCAAACCGAACAGCCGCTCGGCTGAAAGAAATCATCCTTGCGGCGAAGCGTGCTGATGGGAGAGTGCGCGCACGGCGCAGCCATCCGCACACTCTCTCAACGAGGGTTAGGCGTGGATTTTGCCGCCCGAAGGGCGGCAAAATCCACGCCAATCGCTTCCGCCTTCGGCGGAAAACTCAGTATTTGCCGTATGCTTTGGCCGTGTCGATCATGGCGTGCATGGTCTCGGCTTTGGCGTCGTCCAGCACCGCCCCGGTGGATAGGATGTAACCGCCGTCCTGGGCCACGTTGTCGATCAGCCAGCGCACCGCCTCGGCTACCTTTTCGGGCGTGCCGGCTTTCATCATCGAAGCCGGAATATTGCCGCCGAAGCACGCCCAGCCCGTGAAGCGTTTCTTGACTTCCAGCATGTCGGTCTGGTCGAACATCCAGATTGTCTTGCCGGCCGGGATGTCTGGGTCGGTGATGATGTCCAGCCGCTGGTTGTAGCCGCCTTCCACGAACATGTACGGCACCACGCCCTGCTCGATCAATCCCAGGATGACCGCTTTCAGGCTGGGCCAGTAGTAGGTCTTGAAGTCGTTGTTCGACATGAAGCCATCGGCGCCTTTGTGCAGCGGGATGAAGGCGATGGGGTTGTGGTTCATCGTGGTCGAGCGCACGCCCATGTCGATGGCGAGTGGGATCAGGCGATCCAGGGCGGCCAGCAGCTTCTTGGGCTGGCGGTACATGTCGAGCATGATGGCGCGCGTGCCGCGCAGGGTGTCGCCCAGGGTGTCGAACGGGGCCTTGGTGAAGCCGCCCGTCAGGCCGGGGATGCCCAGGCCAAAGGTGCTGGCGGCGTCGATCTCCAGCGCCTTGCCGATCCATTCCAGGGCCGCCTGCCCGGCTTCGAGCAGCTTCTTGAACGATTCTTGCACCGGCGGCAGCCCCACCGGAACCATATACCCGCCCAGGAAGGGCAGCTCCAGCACGTCGGTCAGCGGCGCGAGCATCGGCCAGCCGCCCAGCGCCCCGAACACGCGCGGCAGATAGGCGCGCATGAAGAAGTCGGATGGGTCGCGCACGAAATGGTCGTACTCGTCGGCCTTCATGTATTCGGCTTCGATGCACTGATACGGCGTGGTGCTGGGGATGCCATGCCCCGGCCAGCGGTACAGTTTGTAATCCAGGATTTCGAAAATCTTGGCCGCGCCGTAGATCGGCGCGCTGGCGAGCGAATCGGGCAGGAAGTCGGCGTGATATTTCTTCAGGCCATAGCCCAGCTTATCGTAATCGTGCATGGCCTCTTCGGCGGTTACGCCGGCATATTGGAACGGGTAGAAACCAATAGCCGGGGCGATGGGGACGCGGCTGGGCTTCTTCAACTGGACCACGTCTTTGTAGATCTGGGTGCGCTCTTTGTAGGCCGCTTCAGCCTGGGGAGTAGCGAAGGGGGGCTGCGGGTTCATCCAGTCTGCAAAGCGGGCTTCGAACTTTTGCTCGACGGTCATCTTGGCCCACTGCTGATCCATGTTAGCCTCCTATCCACTGCTTTGCCAGGCTTACGGCGGTCATGGCGTCCCGGCCAAAGGCGTCGGCGCCGGCATACTGGCGGATTTGCTCGTCGATCTGCCCGCCGCCGATCATCACCTTCACGTCGTTCAGCCCGTTGGCCTTGAGGGCCTCGACGGTGGCTTTCATCGGGTCGTAGGCCAGGGTCAGGAAGCCGCTCAGGGCTACGATCTTGGCCCCAGTCTCTTTGACCTTTTCCACGAAGCGGGCCGGGGCAACGTCTACGCCCAGGTCGCTGACCTCGAAGCCGTTGATGTCCAGCATGAAGGCGACGATGTCTTTGGCGATGTCGTGGATGTCGCCTTCCACCGTGCCGATGACTACCTTGCCCAGCTTCTTGGCCTGGGCCTGCTGCTGCATGCGCGGCTTCACCACCTCTGAAACCTGCCCCAGCATCTCGCCGGCCAGGATCAATTCAGGGATGAAGCAATCGCCGGCCTCGAAGCGCTTGCCGATGATTTCCATCGCCATCCGGCAGGCTTCCAGCACGTCCAGCGGGCTGGCCCCGCTGTCGAGCATCTGGTTGGTGATCTTAATCGCATCTTCTTCGCGCATTTCGGTGATGGCGTCGATCAATTCTTTGGACATGGTTGTTTCTCCTTATTTCCTTTTGGCTGAAAACTCGTAATAACCTTAGCGTCTAATAGACTCCGAATTCGTGGGTGGCGTCGGCCCAGGCCTGCACCAGCTCGGGCTTGCAGCCTTCCAGCTCCATCACGCTGGTACACATGATGAACGAGCCGCCTTTGCCAACTTCCTGGCACACCTTGCGCACATGCTGGCGCACGCCCTCGGGCGTGCCGTTCTTGAGCATGGGGATGGGCATGCCGCCAAGGATGCACATCCCGTTGCCAACCGCCTCTTTGACCTTGAAGATGTCGCTGTCCTGGAAGAAGCCGCCGGTTTTGCCGGCCGGCAGATCGGCCAGGTATTTGAGCCGCTGCTCCCACACGCCCTCGTAATAGGGGATCGGGGTGATGCCGTTATCGATCATCTCGAGCATCATCTCTTTGAGCTGCGGCCAGTAGAACTTTTCGAACTGCGGCAGCGACATGAAGCCGTCGGAGCCGCGGTGCAGGGGGATGAAGCAGTACGGCACGCCGGTGACTTTGACCGCGTTGAGCAGGTATTTCATCTGGATGCGGCTGACTTTCTGCTCGGCGGCCAGCAGCTTGTCGGGCAGGCGCAGCATGTCAAGGAAGATGCCGCGCATGCCGCGCAGGGTGTCCGACATGAAATCGAAGGGGGCTTCGACCATGTTGGTGAGCAGTTGGAAGGGCGGGAAGCCCAACCCGGCCAGGCGTTGGGCGCTGGCTACGGCCCCTTGCACCCAGGTCATGGCCGCCTGGGCGGCCTTATACATGGCCTCGAAGCTGGAGACGATGTCTGGATGGGTCAGCCCCGGATAGGTGAGCAGCGAGTTGTAATAGCCGAACAGGAACATGCCCAGGGGCGGCAGCAGCGAGAAGCCCTCGCAGTTCTGGAAGACGCGCGGCGTATAGACCCGGATGGCCCAATCTGTTGGGTCTTCCAGGAAGTCGTCGTAATCCTGGGGCTTCATGAATTCCTGCTCGAAGAACTGGAAGGAGCCGTTGGGGCCGAGGCCGTAGCCGGGCCACTTGGTCATCCGGTCGCCCAGGGCCTTGCTGATCTCGGGCGTGTGCCAGGCCCCGAACAGGTTGTCGGGCTGGTAGGTCAGGGCGGCTTGTTCCAGCAGTTCCTGGGCTTTGGCCGGGTCGTCGTACAGGGTCTGCTTGGTAACGCCGCCCATCTCGGCCAGGTAATAGCCCATTCCCATCAGCATCGGGATGCGGTCGGGCTGTTTGCAGGCCAGAGCGTCGGTCAGGCGCTGCATGCGCTCGGCGCATAACTGCTCTGGGGTCTTGCCAACATCCAGCGGGTGAACTACAGGTGCGATTTGCATGTTTCGTTACTCCGGTTTTTCGAACAGACCTTTGCGTGAAGCGCGGATGAAATTGAGGCAGTGCGCGTCCTTGCCCAGCAGGAGATCGGTGGTCAGGATGGCGGCCTGGATTTCACGATCCAGCGGGTCGAGGATGGCGCTGTCCAGCCCGGCGGCCAGGGCCAGGCTGAGGAAATAGCGGTTGACGAACGAGCGCCCCGGCAGGCCGAAGGAGATGTTGCTCAGGCCGATGGTCAGGTGGGCCTCGGGGAATTCCTGGCGCACGGCGCGCATCGTGTCGAAGGCGATCTGGGCGCTCTGGGTGTTGGTCGAGATGGTCATCGCCAGTGGGTCGATGTACAGGTTGGCGTCGGGGATGCCGCAGCGGCGGGTTTCGGCCACGATCTTGCGCACCACCTCCAGGCGCTTCTCGCCCGTTTCAGGGATTTTCTTCTCGTCCATCGCCAGGGCGATCACCGGGCAGTTGTGGGCGGCCACGATGGGCAGGATGCCCGACAGGCGCTCTGGCTCGCCGCTGATGGAGTTGATCATCGGCGTCTTGTGCACCGCGCCGATGACCGCGTTCAGGGCGCCCGGGTTGGCGCTGTCCAGGCTGAGGGGCGTTTCTACGGCCGCCTGGATGGTCTCGATCAGCCAGGTCAGATCGTCGGCTTCCCGGCTGGGGTGGGTGCCGGCGTTCACGTCCAGCCAGGCGGCCCCGGCCTCGCTCTGCTTCTTTGCCAGGTCGGTGATATAGGCGGCGTCGCGTTCGGCGATTGCCTGCGCGACGCGTTTGCGGGTTCCGTTGATTTTTTCTCCAATGATTTTCATTGGCATCTCCTTTCGCGGGTTTGCGCCCTGTCATATCGAGGGGAACTGTGGGGCGCAGCCTCACAGTTCCCCCAAAAAACCTTCTTCTCTAAGTTCGGAGGCGTGGGCAGCGCTGGCGCTCTGCCTCCAACCCTATGGCGGTGGGAACATCATCGCCAGGGCGAACTGGCGGTTGAACTTGGGGTAGGTGGTCAATTCCAGGTAGCGGGTGCGCCGGGCGATCTCCTGCGCCCGGCGGCGGGCGGCCTGCGAGATCAGGATCCACTGCGCGCCCAGGGCCGCCGCGTTGCCCACCTGGCGATACTGGGCGTTGGGCAGGTGGGGGAACAGGCCGATGTCGATGGTGCTGCGGATGTTCAGGAACGAGCCAAATGCCCCGGCCACGATGACTTCCTGCACGGCTTCCGGCGGGGTGTGGGTGGCTTCCAGCAGCACATTCAGCCCGGCCTGGATGGCCCCTTTCGCCATCTGGATTTCGGTCACATCTTTCTGGGTGATTACGATGTCGCGCCCGCTGCCGCTGCGGGCCGCCGGAACCAGCACGAACTCTGGCCCCTGCTCGGCCGCCCGCACGGGCGGGCGCTCGCGGTTCATGCGCCCGTTGGGGGCCAGGTAGCCGGCCCGGTACATCTCGGCCAGAGCGTCCAGGATGCCCGACCCGCAGATGCCCACCGGCGGCTCATCGTCGATGGTGGTCAGTTCCGGGCCGTGCGGGCCAAGGCGCACCTTCTCGATGGCCCCGGAGGCGGCCCGCATGCCATCCCGGATATGCGCGCCCTCGAAGGCCGGGCCGGAAGCGCACGAAATGGCGATCAACTCGTCCTGGCCGGGCAGGCGCAGGCTGATTTCGGTGTTGGTGCCGATATCCAGGCCCAGGGTGATCTTCTCGCTCTGATCCAGGTTGCAGGCCAGGACCATGGCGACGTGATCGGCGCCTACATAGCCGCCCACCACGGGCGGCAGATGCACCGTGGCCCCGGCCGCCATGCCCAGGCCCAGCTCGGCCGCCGGAACGTCGAAGGCTGCGCTGGCGGCGGCCACGTAGGGGGCTACCGCCAGCTGGCGGATGGGCAGTTCGAGCAGCAGGTGCGACATGGCCGTGTTGCCCACGATGCAGGCCTCGGCCACCTGGCTGCGTTCGGCCCCGGCCTGGGCCAGCAGGCTGCCCAGCATCTCGTCCAGGGTCTGGCGGGCCTTCTCGGCCAGCAGCCGCCCGCCGCCGGGGTTGTGGAATGCGTAGTTCAGGCGGCTGATGACGTCTTCGCCGTAGCTCATCTGCGGGTTGGGCGCGCCGCTTGCGGCCAGGGTCTCGCCGCTGTGCAGATCGACCAGCCGGGCGGCGATCTTGGTCGTCCCCAGGTCGACCGCCAGCCCCAGCGCCCGCGCCCCAGCCGGGGCGCGGGCGGGCTGGCACAGGCCGATCACCTCGCCGGCCCGCACCAGGGCCGTGGCCTGCCAGCCCCAGGCCCGCAGGTCGGGCGATAGGCGGCGGATCAGCCCGGCCCCGGCCCGCAGCTCGCCCAGGCCGTGCTGTTCGGCCAGGGCCTCCGTCAGGCGGGCCAGGTCCGAGCGGGTGTCGTGCAGGCTGGCGGGGGGCAGGTGCACCGGGTAGGCCGTGATCCACGGGTCGGGCGGCAGGCTGCGCAGGTTGCTCTCGACCTGCAGGCGCTGCCCGGTGATGAGCGAATCTTTAGGCAGATGCACCTTCACATCGCTCAGCACCGGCGTGCAGCAGGCCAGGCGGTAGCCCTGGCGCAGGTCGGCCTCGGCGAGCAAGAATTCTTCGTCGGGGGTGGGGGGGCGGGTTTCGCCGGACAGCCACTGCACCCGGCACTGACCGCAGTTGCCCTCGCCGCCGCAGGCCGAGGTCAATTCGATCCCGGCCTGGCGGGCGGCTTCCAACAGGCTGGTTCCCGCCGGGATGCTGACGCGCTTTCCCAGGGGTTGGAACTGGACCAGGCAGGCGGCGGGTGGGCGGCTCATCGCTCTAAGTTGGGCGGGCGGGATCGGGCGGGGGGGTGAGGCCAGCGTCTACCTGGGCGGTGGGGGCCGAGGCGCTCGACCCGGCCCGGAAATCCAGGTAGCTGATGGTCTGGCCGGGTTCGACCACCAGGAAATCCTCGTCCCACGGGCCGGTAATCATCTTCAGCACCAGGGCGTTAGAGCCGGGGATCTCCTCGAAGCGCAGGTTGAACTGGTCAGCGGTCTTGCGGGCGTAGTCGAGATAGGCTTGCTTGTCGCCGTGGCCGGTGTCGATGTAGGCCAGGCGGGTGTAGTTCTTGAGCATGGTCTTCATTAGCCAGTCGGCCCGTTCCTGGCCGTATTTGGCGATCATGCGCTCGTATTCGTCGAAGGGCGTATCGGCCACTTCGATCCAGCCTTTGGTCAGGTAGTAGGTTCCCGGCTCTTTGCGGGCCTGCTCGCTGTATGCCTGGCGCGAGCCGAGGAAGATGGCAATGCAGTCATCGACGCGCGGCACGACTAAGCGGCAGCCGCGCGCCTGCAGGCCCACAACGGCCATCGAGCATAGCCCATAGCCTAACAGCAGGGCGTCGAACTGGCCGCAAGACGCGTCTACCGCTTCCTGCAGGCGCTGCCTCAGCGTGCCGGGGGCCAGGTGCAGCCCAAAATCCAGCGTTTCGGTTGCCATGCCGGGCGGCAGAAACGGCAGCATCTCTTCGATCACGGTGGCGCAGGCGATGATTTTCGTGCGGTGCGGGTCGAGTGAGGGATTGTTCATGATCCTCTACGTGTGGCCTGATCAGGGCGAAGCATTCCGTGGAGCGATGGGGCTGGCGATGATCCGGATAAGCGGGCGGCGGGATGGTGCCGGTTGTTGGAATGCTGCGCCCTGCTCAGGCCGCAAGCAGGCTTGTATAGTTATATAGGGAAGTTCTGAAATATAGTGTATACTTAGAAGGGAGAGTTGTCAAGAGGATTGCCAAATTTCTTAACGACAGGCATAATTGACGGAAACGCCTATGGCTCAAGAAATTCAACCGGCTGTTAAAGAACCCTACCAGATCGACCGCGACTCGTATGAGCCGGCCTATGTCCAACTGGCGAATATCCTGCGCCGCCAGATCAGCGAGGGCGTCTTCCGCCCCGGCGACCAGCTCCCCTCCGAGGCCCAACTGGTGCAGCGCTATGGCCTCAGCCCGATGACCATCCGCCGCTCGATTAACCTGCTGGCCGACCAGGGGGTGGTCAATGCCGAGCAGGGCCGCGGTACGTTTGTGCGCCCGCTGGAGTTGGGCAAGGCCATTTTCGATCTGCAGGAGCTGCAGGACCTGTTCAGCCAGGCCCCCGATAGCAGCGTGCGCCTGCTGGATGTGCGGGTGGTCTCGGCCGACGAGCGGGCCGCCCGGCGCTTGAGCCTGCCGCCCGGCGCGCCGACGATTTACATCCGGCGCCTGTTCGTGCGCGAGGGGCTGCCGGTCTTCTACCACCGGGCCTACCTGGTCTACGACCCCACCCGCCCGATTGTGGAGGCCGAGATGGACGTGACCTCGCTCCAGGGGCTGTTCACCGGGGCCGATAGCACCCTGCTTAAACGCGGCCAGCTTTCCATCGAAGCCACGCTGATGACCCCCGAAGAAGCCGACTTGCTCCGCCGGCCGCTTCCAGCGGCCGCCTTTTATTTGCAGCATATCTTTTACGATTTTGCCGACCGTCCGCTCAGTTGGGGCTGGTTCATCATCCCCGGCGACCGGCTGCACTTCTCGACCAAAGTTGGCATCGACGGCTGAGCCAGGAATCTTATGCAAATTTCTCCCTCTTCCCCCGACCCGCGCGCTGAATTGATCCACCAGGTGGCCGACCTGCAAGAGCAGGCTGTGCTGAACCTGGTGCAGGCCCGCCTGGCCCAAAACGCCGACCCGCTGACCCTGGTCGAAGACTGCCAGGAGGGGCTGCGCCTGGTGGGCGAGCGTTACGAGCGCCACGAATATTACCTTTCCGGCCTGATTATGGCTGGCGAAATCTTCCGCGAAGTGATGGAACTGCTCACCCCCCTGATCGAGGCCCGCTTCGACGGACACGCTTCTGGGGCGATCTTGATCGGCACGGTCGAAGGCGATATTCACGATATCGGCAAGAATAACCTCAACCTGCTGCTGTCGAGCTATGGCTTCACCGTGTACGACCTGGGCGTAGACGTGCCGCCGCAGGAGTTTGTGCGCGCCGCCGGGCAGTTGCGCCCCGACATCATCGGCCTATCGGGCCTGCTGACCAGTTCCTACGACAGCATGCGCCAGACGGTGCAGTTGCTGCGCGCCAGCCCCAACCCGCAGGTGGCCGCCATCCCAATTGTCCTGGGCGGCAACCAGCTCAACGAGCAGGTTTGCCGCTACGTGGGGGCCGACGGCTGGGTGAACGACGCCATGCTGGGGGTGCGCCTATGCCAGCAGCTGCTGGCCCAGGCGTATCACGCCTGAAAGAGCCTGCAAATGCCCGGAGTAGCCAGGGTTCTTCCGGCGGCCATCCACTTTGGCTCTTCCGCCGAAGGCGGGGATTTTTCCCAAAATAGCACTTCGAAGATCGAATTTTGTCACGTTTTTTCGGGGCGATTGCACCGTAGGCGCTCGCCAATAAATTTGATACAATTGGGGGCATTATGCACGAATTATCGATTACCGAATCGCTGTTAGAGATCACCCTGCGCCATGCCCGCCAGGCCCAGGCCAGGAAAGTGACCGATCTATATCTGGTGGTGGGCCAGTTATCCTCGGTGGTAGACGACTCGGTGCAGTTCTATTGGGATTTCGTCAGCCAGGGGACGGAGGCCGAAGGAGCGAAGCTGCACTTCCGGCGCGTCCCGGCCCGATTGGAATGCCGATCCTGCGGCGAGCAGTTCGATTGGAACGGCGAGGATCTGACCTGCCCACAATGCGGCCAGGCCGAGGTAAAGGTGGCGGCTGGCGAAGAATTTTACCTGGAATCGCTCATGGCCGAGTAGCGGCTGACAAGCGGGGGGGTAACCTATAGGTGGGGTCTTGCGGGTGGCGTAGCCGCCTGGGCAGCGTTCCACTAGCAATATTTCCGGCGAGCCGGAAGAACCTCTATTCTACAGGGAAGAAATATGGAATCCGTGCGCATATTCGTTGAAGCTGGCAACAAGAAAGTCTTTGTGGGCGCGGTCGATTGGCCGGGGTGGAGCCGGGGCGGCAAGGACGAAAGCGCCGCCCTGCAGGCCCTGCTGGCTTATGGCCCGCGCTATGCGGCTGCCTTACAGCCGGCGGGTATTCGCCCGCTGGTTCCAGCCGATTTGAGCGAGCTGGCGGTGGTGGAGCGCACCCAGGGCAACGCCTCCACCGATTACGGCGTTCCGGCGGTGGCTCTGGCGGTTGACCGCCAGCCGCTGGCGGCGGATGATCTGGCCCGCCTGGATAGGGTTCTGGAAGCCTGCTGGCAGGCCTTCGACCGGGCCGTGGCCCAGGCCGCCGGGCGTGGGCTGAAGAAAGGCCCGCGCGGCGGCGGGCGCGAGGTCGAGCAGATCATCGACCACGTGGGCCAGGCCGAGCAGGCCTACCTGGGGCAGATTGGCTGGAAGAGCCGGCTGGAGGCGGCCAACCCACGCGAACTGCTCGCCGCGGCGCGCCGCTCGACGCAGCAGGCCCTGGAGGCGGCCGCCGCCGGGGCGCTGCCCGCCCAACGCCCGCGCGGCGGCGAAACCTGGCCGATTGCATACTTCATCCGCCGGGCGGCCTGGCACGTGCTGGATCACGCCTGGGAGATCGAAGACCGCCTCGTGTGAGCGCCGGTTTTTTGATACAATTCGATGGATTGCGCCCCCGCCGGGGGCGGAATTTTTGCTGCCAGACTTTTGCCCGATGCTTCCCGGCCGCCCAACCTGGCCGGTAGAAGGAGAGAATTTCATGCCGATTGTCCCGGTTGTGGAACAGATCATGAGCGCCAACGACCAGTTGGCGGCCGAAAACCAGGCCCGCCTGGACGCCCACGGCGCGCTGGCGGTCAACATCATGGCCTCGCCCGGCGCGGGCAAGACCAGCGTCATCCTGCGCACGCTCGAGGCCCTGGCCGGGCGGGTGCGCCTGGCGGTCATCGAAGGCGACCCGGCCCCGGTGACGATTGATTCAGACAAGATCACGGCCCGCGGCATCCCGGCGGTGCAGATCAACACCGGCGGCCAGTGTCACCTGGATGCGGTCATGATCCGGGCGGCCCTGTCGCAGTTGGATCTGGCCGCGCTGGACCTGGTGGTGATCGAAAACGTGGGCAACCTGGTCTGCCCGGCCGGGTTCCAACTGGGGGCGCACAGGAATGTACTGATCGCCTCGGTGCCGGAGGGCGATGATAAGCCCTACAAATACCCGGCCATGTACCGCGGGGTGGAAGCCCTGGTGATTAACAAGACCGACCTGCTGCCTTACATCCCGTTCGATATGGATTACTTCCGCCGGGGTGTAGAAGTCCTCAACCCGGGGCTGGTCACCTTCCCCATGTCGTGCAAGACCGGCGAGGGCGTAGACGCCTGGGTGGCGTGGTTGGAAGCGGAAACACGCCAGCAGAGACGCTAAAAGTTTTCACCCGCCAGCATGGATAGCGCCGTCCTCATCACTCCCCAATTGCTCAAAGCCGTTCTGCAGGCCTGCCGATCTGGGCAGAAGCTGCCAGATGAAGTTATCAGGCTGCAGGCGTTGAACCCGGTGCGCGGCAAGTCGATCAAGGAACAGAATCAATATGTGTTGGATCAGTTAACGGCCATGGTCGAGCGCGCGCTGGCGCAAAAACGCCTCGAGCTGGGTCTTTCAGGGGCCGAGCTGGATGCGGTTGCCAAAAAGGCGTATAAAGAAGCCCTGCGGAAAGACTTTCAGCAGGAGAACGAAACCCTGGAGGCCTGGAGCAGCCTGTATTACCGCTACTTTGCCCCGCTGGAACTGAGCCAGCCAGAGATCAACGAAGTCATCTCTTGCTCCGAGCGTAATTTCCGCCGGCGCTGGCAGTTGGGCTGGAAGTACCTGGCCGACGAGTGGATGGCCCTGGAGCGCCACGCCCTCGAGCCGGCTTTCACCCGCAGCGCGGCCGGCCACCTTCCCACCCCCGATTTCATCTGGCTGTTCGGCGTTGATCCGTTTGTGCAGCGCATCGACGAATGGTTTAGCGACCCTGCCGGGCCGAGGTTTGTAAGCCTGGAAGGATTAGGGGGCATTGGCAAGACCACCACCGCCCAGGCGGCCTCCCGGCAGATGGCGCAGTCTCCGGCCTGGATAGAAGTCTTATGGGTCAGCGCCCGCCAGACCCTGCTCACCGCCCAGGGCGAGATTCAACAGGTTACCGACCCGGTCCAGACCCTAAACGATGTGGTCGCGCGCCTGGTCGAACAGTTGACCCTGGAAGATGCGCAAGACAAGGCCGACCGTTCCTGCGCCGCCCGGCTGGAGCGGTTGAAGCCGGTCCTGAACCGCCTGCCCTATCTGGTCGTCATTGATAACCTGGAGACGTTTGCCGAGCTTGAAATGCTGCTCCCGGCCTTACAGCCCCTGGCCGGGGCGACGCGCTTCATCCTCACCAGCCGGCATACCCTGGCGCATTTCCCATTTGTGCAGCGGATTCAGGTGCCTGAGTTATCGCCCGCCCATGCCCAGGCCCTGTTTGAGAGCGAGCTGGAGCGGCGCGGCCGCTGCCAATCGCTTTCGGCGGCCGAGTTCGAGCCGGTCTACCGGGCGGTGGGCGGGCTGCCGCTGGCGCTTAAGCTGACCGCCGCCCAGGCGGCCAGCCTTTCGCTGGCTGTTGTGCTGGCTGGCCTGCGCTCGGCCAGTTTCCAGAGCCAGCAGGCCCTGTTCGACTATATCTATCATGCCACCTGGCGCCTGCTCAGCGAGCCGGCCAAAGCCCTGCTGCTTTCTATGCTGGCGGTTTCGCCCGACGGCGAAGACCTGGACTGGCTGCGCCAGATGTGCCTGCTGCCGGTGGATGAGTTTCACGCGGCCCTGGCCCAGCTGCTCGATTTCTCGCTGATCGAAATTGACGGCAGTATTGCCGCCCCGCTGTACCGGCTGCACCGCCTGACGACGACGTTCTTACAGACCGAAATTTTGCTTTCCTGGAATGATAGCCGTCGATGACCGCGCTTCAGACTTCGCTGTCGCCGGACGAGCGCCAGCATTGGCAAAATTATTACGACGGCCTGCTGCCTAACCGCCTGCGCTGGATTATCGACCAGGCGCGCTCCGGGCGCGCCCGGCCGCAGGCGTTGAAGCCGCATTTCTTCAGTATGCTGAAGGTGCTGGACCAGGCCTGGGCCAGGCCCGAATGGCAGGCGTATGCGGTTGAGCTGGTGCAGGTCTTGCATCCTTTCCCGCTCTGGTGGGGGTACTGGCTTGAATGGAGCCGGGAGCTGCAGGCGGCCTGCCAGGCCCTGGCTGCCCTGGGTAAGACCGAGCTTCAAGCCGAATACCTGGCCTATCTGGCCGATTATTATCTGCTCACCGGGCAGGCCGATGAAGCCTGGCGGCGGATCGAGCAGGCCCTGGCGCTGGCCCGCTGCAAACGGGCTGTGCTGCCCTTTGCCATCGCCAGCAAGCGCACCTATGATATTTTGATCACCCTGAACCGGAGCGCCGAGATTCCAGAGCAGTTGCGGGCGGCCGAAGAATTCATCGAAGCCGGGCGGGCGGCGGCGCACCCGGATGAGTTTGCCCTGGCCCGCTTGCACCTGGACAGCCAGATCATCCACACCCGGCTGAACGAAGGGCTTTTCCGGGAGGCGCAGCAGGCCGCCGACCAGGCCGTCGAACGGCTGAACCGGCTGGCCGCGCCGGATCGGGTTCTGCAGGCCACGATTTTATCCGACCGGGCCGCGGCTTACTGGCCGTCGGGCGGTTATGCCACCGCCGCCCAAGACCTGGAGGCCGCCGCCCAAATCTACGGCCAGTTGGGCGATCAGAACAGCCAGGCCGCGGCCCTGAGCGACCTGGGCCTGGTGTATTGGAGTATGAGCCGCTATCGCCAGGCCGAGTTGGTTTTGCGCCAGGCCATCGCAATGACCGAGCAGGTCAAGGCTCGCTGGTGGCTCATTCGCCAGTTCGGGTATCTGGGGGTGGTCTACCTGGCCCGAGGAGCGATGGAACCGGCCCGGGCATGGATCGAACGGCAGTTGGCCCTGGCGATGCAGGTCGATGATACCTACCAGATCGCCAACGCCCACGGCAACCGCGGCGCCGTGCGCTACTATTTGGGCGATTACGCCGGGGCGCTGGCCGATCTGGACATCGACCGGCAAGCCTGCCAGGGAAAGGGCCAGCGCAACGGCCTGGCGTGTAATTTGGTCATGACCAGCTGGGTCTACGCCAGCCTGGGCGATGCGGCAACCGGGCTGCAGTTGGCCGAGCAGGCCCAGGCGATAGCCGACCTTTCCGATACGCCGCCTCTGTGCATTCTGGCGCTGCGCTGCCGGGCGGCGTTTTTGCCCGCCGCCGAGCAGGCCGGCCTGCTGCGCGCCGCCTTAGACCTGTCGATCCGCGAACGGCGGTTGCTGGACCAGGCCGGCTGCCTGGTTTCCCTGTCTGCCCTGGCCCAGGGCGAAGAACAGGCCCGGCTGTGGGCCGAAGCCGCTCGCCTGCTGGCCGAGATCGACGCCCTGGCCTGGCTGGATGGCCGCAGCCCGCAGAACCCGCCCCAGATCGCGCTGCTGATCTAACCCCCTACTCCGCCCAGAAAGTTTGTCCGAAACCTGTCCAGATTTTGTCCGGGCAGGCGTTCCCGCGGGTTTGGAGTCTATTAGAATGAATGGCACAAAGATGTAAATTCCAAACTAGCGAAAGGGGACGAACATGAAAGGCTTTCCAAATTTTCTCAAGCTTTTTTTCGTTATTCCGTTACTCTGGTCATTGATTGCGCCTGGTCAGGCAGGCGCGCCGACGCCAGTGGCGCCGTACTCGCCTCAAGAAACCGTCGTTGTCGTTGAAGATCCAACTTTAGACCCGGCCTACAATGGGGATATGTGTGGCTCGGCCTGGTTCCGTTTTAACAACGATCGTGGTCATTATGCCTATTTAACGCTAAACTCAAACACACCGCCTCAGGCGGGTGAACTTCGCAATTCTGCTCAGTGGCGCCCTACGCTGCCTGTGGCTGGCAAATACCGGGTGGAGGCTTATATTGCCCATCATTTACCGGTTAATTGGCAATGTCCATCTCTTTACATCGACTGGGATACGTCGGATGCTCGCTACCAGATTCATCACGCCGATGGCGAGACGACCGCCTCTCGCAATCAGGCCCCTTTGGACAATAGTTGGCTGGACTTAGGAACCTACCGTTTTGAAGCTGGCGCTGCAGGTTGGGTCAGCTTAGGGGATTACAACGGCGAAGCCAGTCTTTCGCGTACCATCTCTTTTAGCGCTCTACGCTTTATCCTGGTTGAAACGCCCCCGCCTCCAGCCGGGAACGAATTGGTTGAAGAACCAACTATCCATCCGAGCTATGGGAATGGGATGTGTGACAGCGCCTGGCACCGTTTTACGAACAACCGGGGGCATAGCGCCTATCTCACGTTGTCTACCAACTCGGCGGCCCAAAGCACGAACTGGGCTGAGTGGCGTCCTACGGTCAAAAATGCTGGCTGGTATCGGGTTGAGGCTTATGTTGCCGATCATGCCGCTATTCAATGGCAATGCCCGAGTGTTTTTCTCAATTGGGATACTACCGATGCTCACTATACAATCCATCACGCAGATGGAGCGGCAGTGGCGATTGGTAATCAGGCTCCTTTGGTCAATGATTGGTTGAATCTCGGTGTTTACCGTTTTGAGGCTGGAACGAGCGGATGGGT
>CAYQDU010000097.1:0-15928 GCA_964416275.1 uncultured Anaerolinea sp.
TGGTTCTATGCAAGTTCCGTACCAGATCAAGCTTTCACCTTAGACGATCTACTAGGCTGGGTGTAAGGAATATTTATAGCTCTTCGGCCGAAGGCAGGAATTTCTCTATAGTGGGTGGCCGCTTCTTCCGCCGAACGCGGGGATTTTTCTATTTTTGGGAAAATGGGCGGCGTAGCCGCCCATTTTCCCAAAATACTACCTCTAAGAGATGTTGTCGATTAACCCTCTTTACCAGGCGAGCGAAGCTCGCCAGTCGCGCCGCCATGGTTTCGTGGCGGGCTGCCGGCCGGCGCAACCCGCCGGTTAAGCCGGTTCTTCCGTGGTCACAAACCGGCCGCTGCGCAAATCATCCAGCGTCTGCTGGATTTCAGCCATCGTATTCATCACAAACGGGCCGTATGGCAGAATCGGCTCTCCGAAAGGTGCGCCGGCCATCAGCATGAAGCGCACCCCCTGGTCTGGAGCAGCCTGAACCGCCAGCGCCTCGCCGTCGCTAAAGACCGCCAGCCGCACCGCCTCCACCGGGGTCTGTGGATCAAACCAGCCGCTGCCCTCGAACACGTAGGCCACGGCGGTATGCCCGGCCGGAACAGGGTGCTCGAAGCGGACGCCCGGCTGTAACTGCACATCCAGGTACACAGGGTCGGCGGCGATCTCTTGCACCGGGCCGCGCACGTCATCCACCTCGCCGGCCACCACCCGGATCACGGCCCCATCCCGCTGCACGGTGGGGATATTGGCAGCCGACACTTCCTGATAGCGGGGCGGGCCCATCTTGCGCGCCGCCGGCAGGTTAACCCACAGTTGGAAGCCGTAGATATTGCCTTGCGGGCCGCGGCGCGGCATTTCTTCGTGCAAGATGCCCCGCCCGGAGGTCATCCACTGCACATCGCCAGGACCAATCAGGCCCTGGTTGCCCAGGCTGTCGCGGTGATGCACCGAGCCTTCCAACATATAGGTCACGGTCTCGATGCCCCGGTGCGGGTGCATCGGGAAGCCGCGGATTGGTCCTTCGACCGGATCGTTGAAAGCGAAGTGATCGAACAACAGAAACGGATCGAGCGGATTGGCCCGGCTGGGGCCCAGCGAGCGGCGCAGCAGCACACCCGCGCCTTCAATAACTAACTGCGGTTCAACGATCCGCTCCACGGAGCGCAGCCTGTTCATAGTTTTCTCCATTCTTATACCTCAATTGGTTTCATACCCGTTAAACCAGATCGGTTCTTCCGGCGGCTTCGCCGGAAGAACTTCTCTATTGGGATGGCTGCGCCACTGGTACCACCTCACTTAACCGTGGAGGAGCCTATGGCGCTCTTCGGGCGCCTGAAAAAGCTGCTCGCACTGGCGCGGGCCACGCAAAATGTCCAACCGTCGATTCGCGCAGCCGTGGTAGCGGTAGGGGAGCAGCGCCCGGCCCAACCGTCCCAGGGGATGGGGTAGAGAGAGAGGGGTTTCAAATCCACCCCTATGCCATCCAACGCCGGGCGACCGCTTCGCAGTTGTAAAAAACCGGGGGAGCGCCTCGTACGGGCCACTCCCCCGGGTCAGCTACTTGGCCTGTTTGCCTTCCTCGGCGCCTAAAAATCGGGTGACGGTGGTGCCGCAAACCGGGCATTTGCCCTTCGCCATTCGCCGCCCGCTCTTGGTTTCCTCAACCTTCGCGTTCTTCACTTCGCGCTTCTCCCGACACTTGACGCAATAGCCTTCAAAGTCCATGATTGCCTCCTGTGGCTGAATCCTGAGTAACTCTCCTGATTGCGCAGACATCATAGCCAGCATTCGACCGGACGACAATGGGGAGAATCCCTTAGCTCCAGGCGTAGTACAATACAGCCGTAAGGGTTTGCCAGGGGAAGAGAAGCATGACGCGCAAAACTGCCGCCTTCCGCTTTTTTGGCTCGCTCAACGACTTCCTGCCCGTCTCGCGGCGGGGGGCCGATTTGCAGTTGGATTTTCAGGGCGACCAGTCGGTCAAGCATTTATTCGAGTCGTGCGGCGCGCCGCATCCAGAGGTAGGCGGGCTGTCCGCCAACGGCGCGCCCGTCGATTTGGGCTATATCGTCCAGGATGGTGACCGGGTGGAAGTGCATCCATTCGCGCCGCCCGTCCCCCGGCCCGACCCGGCCCGCTTCGTGCTGGATAATCACCTGGGCCGCCTGGCGGCCTATTTGCGCCTGCTGGGCTTCGATACGCTCTACCGCAACGACATTCAGGATGAGGAGCTGGCCCAGACCGCCGGGAGTCAAGAGCGCATCCTGCTGACCCGCGACGTGCGCCTGCTGATGCGCTCGCGGGTAATCTACGGCTACTGGGTACGCTCGAAGATCCCCCACCAGCAGGTGAGCGAAGTCGTCCATCGCTTTGACCTGACCCGCGCGATGCTGCCCTTTGGACGCTGCGCTCGCTGCAACACCCTTTTGGAAACCGTCTCCAAAGCGGAAGTCTGGGAGCAGTTGCAGCCGCTCACCCGGCGCTACTACGCCGAGTTCCAACGCTGCCCGGCCTGCGGCCAGGTCTACTGGAAAGGCTCGCACTACCAGCGCATCCAGGAGTTCATCCAGGCGCTGCGCCGGGAAGAAGACCCCAACCCGACCCTGAGATATTGACCTATCTGGGGGTAGCGTCTTTTAACCGTGGCGAGGGTGCGTGGAGCCCCGCCACGCTTGCAGAGCGCCGAAGCAAATTTCGCATGCGCCTGTTTGCAGCCCAATTCGTGGGCAGCCTAGAAGTCTGTTTGCCGCGCCTTCACGGTATAATATTCCGAATTGGAGGAAATAACGACACAATGAGCGATCCAGACCATCCCGCCATCCGCCCGCCCGATGATGTTTATTGGCGCTTCCGGCGCTTACCTGCCCGCCAGCAGGTTGGGGCCGAGTGCACCAGCCATGAAGATGGGTATCTGTATCGACTGCGCGCCGACCGGCGCATCTGCCGGGTCGTGGATGGGCAGGAGCAGGAAACCATCGACAGCATCCCCCTGCGCCTGCCCGCCGCCGCCAAAGTAATGACCGGGGTAGGCTGGGGCTTTCGCATGCCCATCTCGGTGCTGTACCAACAGGTCATCGGGCCATCGGGCGTAACCGCAGACCGCCTCCTCAAACCATGAAGCGCGGCGTCATCTTCAACCTGATCGTCATCGGCTTGCTGGTGTTTCTCATCCTGCTGCCGCTGATGATTTTTGCCATCACCGAGAGTGCCGCCCGCGCCAACGGCTGCAGCCTGGAAGGCCCCGACTGGGGCGAGGGCGTGTGTCAGGAGTTATATAGCCTGGCTTTCGTGGGTGGGCTGGTTGGATCGGTCACTTCGCCGATCTTTGCCGTGGTTCTGGGGCTGTACCTGCTGGGCGGGGCCATCTTCTTCCTGGCCAGCCTGATCCGCGCTCGAAGCGCCGGACAGCCGGTCTGGCCGCCGGCGCGGGGGGTGATGATCAGCTCCCTGGTATTAGTGGGGCTGGCCGGGGTAGCGGGCCTGGGCCTGCTGGCCTATCGCTGGTATACCACTGCTTTTATCAGCGCCTGCCAGGGGCTGCCGGCCAGCGCAGCCGGCCGGGCTCAGAACGGGCCGCTGGCAATCGGCGTGCGCCTGCCCTACCCCGCAGGCCGTCCGGAGAGCTATGTGATCCAGATCACCTCTCCCCAGGGCGAGCCGCTCGCCACCCTGAAGGGCCTGCCCGCCAGCCGAGACCCGGCCTGGTCGCCGGATGGGAAGCAGTTGGCCTATGTCGCCCAACCCACGCCCGGCCAGCGCTGGGGCGTGTACCTGACCGGCGCATCCGGCGGGGAAACCCGGCCGGCGCTGGAAGGCGACCTGGAGATCCAATCGCCCGCCTTTTCTCCCGATGGCCGCACGCTGCTGTTCCAACGCTGGCGCGAGCCAAGCGCCAGCCCAGATACGCTGCTCTACGCCCTCGATCTGGAGCGCAACAGCCTGCGCCCGCTGGCCGACAGCCAGGGCTTCGACGGCGGCGGGCGCTTTTCGCCGGATGGCAAGCAGATTGTTTTCGTCTCCAAGCGCAACGGCTGGGGCGATATTTACGTGATGCAGGCCGATGGCTCGAACCTGCGCCGCCTGACCTATCACAACCTGGATGATATCGACCCGGCCTGGTCGCCGGATGGCAGGTGGATCGTATTTGCCTCCAGCCGGGCGCAAAGCGGGGTGTACGATCTGTACATCATGGCGGCCGACGGCTCGAATCAATGCCGCCTGACCCAGGGCGAAGGCACGGAATGGCGGCCGGCCTGGTCGCCGGATGGCGCCTGGATTGCCTATATCGCCTGGAGCGAGAACCGGGTCTACCAGGTGCGCCCGAATGGGACGGAGGCCACGCCCCTGCCCCTGCCGGCCGAGATCACTCCTCTCAGCCTGGACTGGGCCCGCCAGCCGTAAGCCTGTCTTTGCAAAATTTTTGATCCTTCCGCCAAAGCCGGGAGAGCCGCACTTTCTGGCTCTTCCGGCGTATTTTACCCAAAATTTATTCGCCTGGGCCACAAATAGAACATAAGTTCGGTATAATAAGAGGGCCTGCGTGATGGTACTTTCGCTTCTATCGGATGGTTGCATGAACTGGCATCGTTTACTGGAACGCCTGGCCCGCATTTTCCGCCTTGCATCGACTGCCCGCCCCGCGCCGCCTGCGTCAAGCTCGCCGCGGCTGGCCTGGCCCACCCTCACCGAGCGCGAGCTGCAGGTGGCCTGGTGCATCCACCAGGGTTTAACCAACCAGGAGATCGCCGAAAAGCTGTACATTTCGCCCGGCACGGTCAAGACCCACGTACATCACCTGCTTACCAAGTTCGACCTGCCATCGCGCTGGGTGCTGCGCGATGCGCTCGACCAGGCCGGCCCCGAATTCTGGGCCGCCCTGTCCGGCGAAGATAGGTAAGGGTTCTTCCGGCTTCGCCGGAAAGAAGTTATATTTCAAAGAGAGGTTATCGTGGATTTTGTTGGGTAGCTTCCCATTCACCCGTGGGAAAGTGACTGGCGAGCTTTGCTCGCCTGGAAAAGGGGGATGTGTGGATTTTGTCGCACGTCGTGCGACACAACCCACGATAACCTCTCTTTCCAGGCGAGCATCGCTCGCCCGACAGCCCCACAAATAGGGCAGCGTGAAGAGCTGCCGGATTTGTGGGGCAAGAACCGATGGATGCCTAATCCGCCGTCTGGGCGGCGCGGACGGTCTGCGCGGCAGGCTCAGAGGCAAAGAACAGGTCGTACAGATACCCGGCCAGGGGTGCGGTGGCAAACGGCACCAGCACCGGCGGGATCAGCCAGTACAACCCATCGAACAGCCCCTGCGTGCCGGCCAGCAGGCCGAACAGGCGGGGGCCTAAGTCGCGGGCGGGGTTGATGGCATAACCGCTGGGGCCGCCCAGGCATAGGCCAATTACCAGCACCACCCCGCCGACCACGAACGGCCCGGCCTTGCTCAGGGCGGCGTTGCGCCGGTCGCTGCTGGCCAGCACGCCCCACATCAATACCAGGGTGCCGAAGAACTCGGCCACGCAGGCGGTGAGCAGCGAATACTGTCCCACCGGCCCGGCGGCCACCCCACCCGGCCCGTAGAACGAACCGGCCCCCGAGGTATAGATGTTGGGCAGCCCGGCCGCCACCAGCCCATCCCGGTAGACCAGGTAGACCCCGGCCGCGCCCAGGAACGCGCCGGCAAACTCGGCCAGGATATACGGCCCCACCTTCGACCAGGGGGTAACGCCGCGCAGGCCCATCGCCAGCGTGACCGCCGGGTTGTTATCCGCCCCCGAGATGACCCCTGCCGCCACCACCGCGAAGGCCCAGCCCAGCGCGATCGTGTTCCAGTTGAACGAGGCGGTCGAACCGGCCAGGCGCGGCCCCAGCACGACATTAGCCACCACGCCGTCGCCCAGCAGGATCAGCAGAAATGTGCCAAAGAATACAGCCAGCAGTTCTTTCGATTTCATGTTTTCTTCTCCGTGATTGAAATAGGTTGTCTGAAAGCGGGTTATCCCTTTATAATGCCTGATAACCTGCCGTCCACTCGCTGAAGCAAGACCAAGCCCAGGCCAGGAGACACGGCGTTATCCGGATCTCCATATCTCCTGGCCCTGTTAGGACTTCGCGTTAAGATGATAGCCGAGGCGCGGCCGGGCAAGTTCAAAAAAAGTCCAAAATAAGTTCATATTTCCATGTTGGATCAAAAAGCGCTGCGCCGGGTATTTCGAGATTGGGATTCGCTCAAAGCACTGGGGGAAAATGCGCTGGTCGACCTGCCTATCGTGCGCGCCCGCCACCAGGCCGCCGGATACAGCCCCACCCCGCCGGGGTATGGGCTGGCTCTGCGCGAGGCTTTTCAGGCGGCCCTGGAAGACCTGCGGCCCGAACCCGGCCCGCCCAATTATTTGGAGAAACGCTGGCGCCCCTATATCATCCTGACCGAGCAATATCTACATGGGCGCAACCCCGATTGGGTCATGGATCAACTGCACGTCTCGAAAGGCACTTATTATGGCGAGCAGGAACGGGCCCTGGAAATGTTGGCCGGCGCTCTCCAGCGGCAGGAAACGGAAAGCGCACGCCAGCCGGAAGCAATCAGCCTGGCGCGCCCGGCGGGCGCGCTATCGATGGCCCCGCTGCGCCCGGCGCATCCATTCATCGGCCGGGAGGCCGAATTTACAAGCCTGAAAGGCCAGATCCTGCCGCCCGGCCGGCAGGCCGCGCTGGCCCTGGTGGGGCTGCCGGGGGTGGGCAAAACCGCCCTGGCCGTGGAACTGGCCCACGACGCCCAGATTCAGGCCCACTTCTGCGACGGTATCCTGTGGGTCGGGCTTGGCCGCCAGCCCGACCTGACCACCCTGCTGGGAAGCTGGGCTACCCCTCTGGGAATTTCGGGCGAAGCCTTGGCTGGCTGCGCCGGGCCGGCCGAACGCTCGGCCCTGATCCACGCCGCCATCGGGGCGCGGCGCATGCTGCTGGTCATCGACGACGCCTGGCAGGTGGACGCGGCCCTGGCGTTTAAGCTGGGCGGCCCCAACTGCGCCCACCTGCTCACCACCCGCCTGGTCGATCTGGCCCTGGATTTTACCGGCGGCCCGGTGATGGTAGTGAACGAACTGGCAACCGACTACGGGCTGGCCCTTTTGGGCAGCCTTTCGCCCTACACGGTGCAGACCAGCCCCGAAGAGGCCCGCCGCCTGGTGCAACTGGTGGGCGGGCTGCCGCTGGCTCTGATCTTGATGGGCGGCTATCTACAAAAACAGAGCTTCAACCCACAGCGCCGCCGACTGCGCCAGGCGCTGGATCGCCTGCAGGCCGCCGAGACCCGCCTGCAGATCACCCAACCCCAGGCCCTGAGCGGCCTGCACCCCGGCCTGCTGGCCGGCGCGCCGCTCTCGCTGCAGGTGGTCATCGGCCTGAGCGACGCATCTTTGGATGACGTAGCCCACCGGGCCTTGCTCGACCTGTCGCTGTTCGCCCCAAAGCCCAATACGTTTTCCGAAGAGGCTGCCCTGGCAACGGCAGCCATCCCGGCCGAAGTGCTGGACGAGCTGGTGGACCATGGCCTGCTGCAATGCGCCGCCGCCGACCGCTACACCCTGCACCAGACAGTAGCCGATTACGCGGCCTACACCGTGTATGCTCCCTATGTCATCTATACCGCCCCAGTCAAAGGGGCCAGCCCGGAGGCGGTCGAGCGCATGGCGGCCTACTATGCCGCTTATGTCCAAGCCCACCCCGCCGGCGCGCCAGAGATTGAGACGGAGTTCACCAACCTGCTGACAGCCGCTTCGGCGGCGGCCAGCGCTGGCCTGCAGCCGGCCGCCAACCGGCTGGCCCAGGCCCTGGCCGAGTATCGCCGCGCCCGCTCTGAAATCTGAAGCATGGATCGAGGGGAAAACTGGCGAGCTTCGCCCGAAAAGCTACTCGCGCTACCGTGGGCCACGCAAAATGTCCTATCATCGATGCGCGCCGCCGCGGTAACGATAGGGGCGCAGCGCCCGGCCCAACCGTCCCAGGTGGTAGGGGAGGGAGAGGAACGGGTCTGAAACGCCCCTCCGCCAAAGGAGAGAATTCTCTCTATACTTTGGGAGGAATGCGCGGCTACGCCACGCAACACCCCCCAATATAGAAAAATTCCCGCCTCCGGCGGAAGAGCCGTATTTTTACGCCTGGAAGAAAAAGACGCCCGCACAGGAAGAGATTTTGATAAAGCGAGCCGGGACGCCGGCGGCGGCCAGGGCCGCCAGGGCCTCATCGGCCAGCCAGTAATATTCCTGCTCCCATTGCGAGCCGAGGGCGCGGCGCAGCGCATCCTCGTCGGCGGCATTCTGGAAAGCAAGATCACCGATCACCAACCGGCCGCCCGGGGTCAGATGATCGGCCAGCAAACGCTGCACGAACTGAACTTTTTCTTCCAGCCAGAAGTGGTGAAAGGTATAGCCCGAAACAATGCAGTCGAAGCGGCGCTGGAAGGCCGGCGGCCACCCGGCGCGCACATCCACCTGCCCCAGGGTGGCCGCGGGGAGCTTCTTCTGGGCCAGGGCCAGCATGGCAGCGGAAAAATCCAGCCCCCAGATGGAACAGCCGCGTTGGGCGAAGGGCAAAGCCAGGTTGCCGGTGCCGATACCCAGGTCCAGCACCGCCTGGCCGGGTTGAGCAGCCGCCAGGTCTACGATGGTTTGCAGTACCCGCGAGTAGCCGTCGAACGGGAAGCCTGTATCTTCGCCGGCGCTCTGATCGTAGACCGCAGCCCAATCGTCGAACTCTTGGGGTTGGAAACGGTCATTCATTCAGGTTCCTCGCTGTTTTCCAGGCTTGCAACAGACGGTCGTGGGGTAGGGCGTAGGCAGTGTGGCCCTCGAAGCCGGTCAGGGTATCGGCGGCAACAAGCGCATTCAGGATAGCTTCCTCCACTGCTTCGGCCGCGCCAATCACCAGCGGATCGAGGGTGAAATCGGGCAGGACCTCCAGGCGCAGCAGGCCGCTCTCCGAACGGGCAGCCCGCGGCGCTTCCGGGTTGGGGTGAACGCCGGTCGAGAAGGCCAGGAAGATGTCGCCAGAGGTGGCAAAGCCAAAACCGCCAGTGCGGGCCAGGCCCACTGCCGCCCGTTGGGCCAGCCGCCGGCAGTAGTGCGGCAGCAGCGGGGCATCCGTGCCAAGCAAGACAATAATCGAACTGCTGGACGGTTCGGAGGCCCAGGGAGTAGGGACAACCGCCGGATCGATGAGGCGGCCTACCGGCGCGCCGCCCACGATCAGATGCCGGCGATGGCCGTGATTAACCTGCACCAACGACCCGACCGTGTAGGCGCGGCCCCGGATGTCTACCTGCCGGGAGGCCGTACCGGTGCCGCCCTTGAATTCATACCCGATCATGCCCGTCCCGCCGCCGGTGTTCCCCTCCGCCACCGCGCCGGGGGCGGCCGATTCGACAGCCGCAACGACGTGTTCCTCGGTCAGGGGAAATGTGTGGATGTCGTTCAGCCAGCCATCCCAGGTTTCGGCCACCACCGAGAGCTTATAAGCAAAGCCGCCGTATTTCCGCGTCCCGTAACGGGCCAGCGCTTCGTGGGCCAGGCCGACCTGGTTGGTGTTGGTGAGCAGGATCGGAGAGGCGAGCAGGCCGGTTTCATCCAGAAAGGGCAGTCCGGTCATCTCGCCAATGCCGTTGAAGGTGTGGTATGCGGCATAGGTGTTATCCTGATGGATGTCGGCCCGGGCAAAAACGGCTGTGATGCCGGTGCGGGCCACCGAGGGGGTATCCTGGATCAGGGTGAACTGCCCTACCAGAACACCGGGAACATCGGTGATGGCGTTAAGCGGGCCGGGCGGCAGCTCGCCCAACCCAATCCCCAGGTCGCGCAAGCGTGGTTTCGAGGAAAGTGGGAGGCTCATAGGGGAATGATAACCTCATCCCGTCTGGAGTGAAAGAGCCAGATTCGGGCCAGGATCCGACAGAATTAACCCAACGAGGAGAACCCCATGACTTACCTATGCAGAACAAAGTCGCCCTGGTGACCGGGGACCGTTCAGGCATCGGCAAGGCAGCCGGGGCGTCTGAGCCTCAGTGCAAGGCTGATGGAGAGCGGGGGAATCAGTTCGCCTGAAGACCATCGATCCGCTGGAGGATGCGCCAGGCCAGCAGGGTCAGCCAGCGGGAGGGGGCTTTCTTCTGCCCGAATTCCCAATCTTTCCAGACCGTCCAGACCGATTCGAGGCTGAAGCGGCCCTGTGGATCCATCTTGCCGCGGAGGACGTTTGCCATATCGAGCAGGCGCGGGTCGTCAGCCAGCCATTCAAAGCGCGAGAGAACATCCAGTACATGCACCAGGTCGTACCATACCAGGGGTACCTTGAGCTTGCGGAAGTCGCTTCCCATAAAGAACATGTACGGATGGCGGGTCTGGCTTTCACTCCACAGCGCCAGCAGGGCTTCGGCCCCCAGGCGGGCGGCCGGGTCGGCCTGGAATTCATCCAAAACGGCCAGGGCTTTAAGCATCGCCAGGGTGGCAAACGGGCAGGGGTCGTCTTTGCGCCCTGGGCCGCGGAACTTACCCAATTCTTTGGAGACCACGCACGGCCAGCCGTTCTGGCGCGCCAGGCCGAGCAGATGCCAGGCGGCAGCCCGCAGCGCGGGGTGATCCTGCAAACCCAGGCCGGCCAAGGCGTACAGAGTCAGCGGCGCGTCGCACAAGGCCCAGGCCCAACGGGTCTGGCCGTCGCCGCCGTATGAGGTAGGAATATTCACCGGAAGCTGGAACGGCCCTTCTTCAGCCGTCTGCGCCATCACGCGAGCCGTCACCGCCTTCATTCCGGGGTCATCCTGCCGGAGGCCCAGGTCGGCGGCAAAGGTGAGCTTGTGGAAAAGCTGCCCGGCGCTCTTGTGGCTGGCAATGACCGTCCCCGGCCAGGCGGATAGCTCGGTCACCAGGCGCTGCACCGCCGGGCTGGCGAGCATGGCCCGCCGCGCCGCTGCCGTCAAGTCATCGCCATCGGCCTGGCCCAACAGGTCGCGCCGGACGCGGTACACGACGAACGCTTCGCCGTCCAACAGCCAGTCGATAGGTGGATTCATGATGGTCGTCCTTCAGAGAGTACTCTTCACGAAACAGGGGAACAGGAATGGCGCTCTCCGAGCGCCCTAAAAAAGGCTATTTCGGGGATTTTGTCGCACTTCGTGCGACAAAATCCCCGGGTAACCCTCGTATCAGGCGAGTTTTGCTCGCCAAGCGAAGCCCGCCAGTTCTCCCTATCACAGTTGAGTGGGGAGCTGCCTTTCGGGGTTGGTTCACGATTGACGTCGATTATAGCTGATTCCGGGCGCTGTAAGATAAGGGAGCTTTGATTACGTTGCAACAACTAAAGCGCCTTCAATCTGAACATCTCATTGTATAATGATGGCGTCGTTGGTCATATCGGTATCGATCTCGTTCCATGCCATTGCTCCGCTCATCGGTGACCCCAATTTTACGAAATGAGTTCCAACACGATTCAGAAGGCTTTCCTAAATTGAAATCTGCCGCTGCCATCGCCTCCCCCAATATCGCATTCATCAAATACTGGGGCAACCGCGACGAGGCCCTGCGCCTGCCGTCCAGCGGTTCCATCTCGATGAACCTGCGCGGGTTGACTTCGCGCACCACGGTGGTCTTTCAGCCCGACCTGCCGGCCGACCGGCTGCGCCTGAATGAGCAGGATGTTTCCGGCCCTGGCCTGCAGCGGGCCGGCGATCTGCTCGACCGGGTGCGCCGGATGGCCGGGCTGACCTGGCGGGCAGAAGTGATCAGCGCAAACGACTTCCCCACCGGGGCAGGCATCGCATCCTCAGCTTCCGGCTTTGCCGCCCTGGCGGTCGCTGCGGCCCGCGCCGCCGGGCTAGATCTGGACGAGCCAGGCCTCTCACGCCTGGCTCGCACCGCTTCCGGCTCGGCCTGCCGCTCGATCCCCAGTGGGTTTGTCGAATGGCTAGCCGGAGAAGACGACGCATCCTCCTACGCCGTCTCGATTGCCCCACCCGATTACTGGGCTCTGGTAGATTGTGTGGCCGTGGTCAGCCAGGCCCACAAGGCCACCGTCTCGCAAGACGGCCACGCCCAGGCCCACACCAGTCCGCTCCAGGCCGCCCGCCTGGCCGACGCCCCCCGCCGCCTGGACGTATGCCGCCAGGCCATCTTACAGCGCGACTTCACCGCCCTGGCCGAGGTGATCGAGCTGGACAGCAACCTGATGCACGCCGTGATCCAGACCTCCCGCCCGCCGATCCTGTACTGGCAGCCCGCCACCCTGGGTGTGATGCAGGCGGTGAGCGCCTGGCGGGCTGCGGGCCTGCCCGCCGCCTACACCATCGATGCCGGGCCGAATGTGCATGTCATCTGCCTGGCCGAGGCCGCCCCGGCGGTGAGCGCCCGCCTGCAAGCCCTGCCCGGCGTGCAGCAAACGTTAACAGCTTACCCCGGCGGTGGAGCGCAAATTTCTCAATAAAGTGACCTGGGTTTACTGGGGTGGCGCCAGATTGTTGGGCTGCGCCCCCAACTTCCCCACAAGACAGGTCCAACCCCACCTTCGACGGAAGACCCCAAAATACTTAACGATATTTTAGAAAGCCCGCCGGCTGTGCCACAATGCTACCCGTTTCCCCGCGAGGGCGATATAATGAAAAACCAGAAAAACTGGAGAGCTTTGCTGGCTCATTTCGAATCGCTTACAGGTGAATGGAGACTATGGACCTTGTAACCTTCATTCTGGGCATTGCCGCCCTGATCTTGATCCACGAATTTGGACATTTCGCCGCCGCCCGGCTATTAGGCGTAGAAGTGGAAGAATTTGGCATTGGCTTCCCGCCGCGGGCGGTGAAGCTGTTTGAATATAAGGGGACGGTCTACTCGCTCAACTGGATCCCCCTGGGTGGGTTCGTGCGCCCCAAAGGCGAAAACGACCCCACCATCGAGGGCGGGCTGGCCGCGGCCAGCCCGTGGACGCGCCTGGCCGTGCTGAGCGCCGGGCCGTTCATGAACCTGCTGCTGGGCATGTTGATGGGCATCTTCCTGATCTACTCGATGGGCGAGAGCATCCCCGACCAGGTGCTGATTACCCAGGTGTCGCCCAACTCCCCGGCCGCAGCGGCCGGCCTGCAGACCGGCGACCGGGTGCTGCAAGTGGCCGGGACGGAAGTCGCCAACATGAGCCACCTGCAAACCCTGATCCGCCAAAACCTGGACCAAGAAACCCCGCTGCTGATCGAGCGGAACGGGCAGAACCTGGCTGTCAGCCTGGTTCCGCGCTCAAACCCGCCGGAAGGCGAGGGGGCGATTGGCGTGATGCTGGGCAACCCTACCCGCCCCATCAGCTTTGGAACCGCCATCGGACGCGGCTCTTACGTGGCGTTCGAGAATGCACGCGGCATCGTGGCCCTACCGGTGCGCCTGCTGCGCGGCGAAGCCAGCCCCGAAGAAGGCCGCCTGGTGGGCTATAAGGGCATGTTCGACATCTACCAGCGCATCCAGAGCCGCCTGTGGTTCTTCATGGCGATCTCGATCTCGCTGGGGGTGATGAACCTGCTGCCCATTCCCGCTCTGGACGGCGGGCGCATCGCCCTGACCCTACCGGAAATCCTGTTTCGCAAACGCGTCCCCGCCCAATACGAGAACATCATCCACATGGTGGGCTTTGCCCTGCTGATCCTGCTGCTGATCTACATCAACGTCCAGGATTTTATCAACCCGATCCAAATTCCATAAAACCGGGTGCAGTCACCCGGCAACGCGCCGGGCGACTGCACCCTCCAGAAAAATTCCGCTTACAAAATGGACTCAAAGGATACCTCCCCCGCCAATATTCCTCTTCAGCGCGTGCTGGATGCCCTGCTGGATAGCGATACCCCGCTCAACCCGCGCTATCTCTATCGCCTGTCCGACCTGGAAAAATCGGAAATCATCCAACTGGAAGCCGTCTGGCCGCGGGTGGCCCTGTGGCGACGGCAGGCCCTGCTGGAAGACATCGAAGACCTGAGCGAGCAAGACAGCCTGCTCTCGTTCGAGGCCCTGGGGCGCTTTGCCGCCGGCGACGAAGACCCCCGTGTGCGCCAACTGGCCCTGGAGACCCTGGCCGACTACGAAGAAACCAGCCTGGCGCGCCTCTTCATCGCCCGCCTGAAAGACGACCCGGCCCCCAACGTGCGGGCCGCCGCCGCCAGCGGCCTGGGCCGCTTCGTGTACGCCGGCGAACTGGACGAAATCCCCGACCGGCTGCGCCAGGAGATCGAAACCCTGCTGCTAAACACCCTGCGCAGCCAGGACGCACCCGAAGTGCGCCGGGCGGCCCTTGAATCGATGGGCTATTCCGGGCGCGACGAGATGCCCGACCTGATCGCCCAGGCTTTCGCATCCGAAGACCGCAAATGGCAGGCCAGCGCCCTGTTTGCCATGGGCCGCTCGGCTACCGTGCAGTGGCAGCCGCAGATCATGCGCATGCTGGAGAGCAGCTTCCCCAGCCTGCGCATGGAGGCCGCCCGCGCCGCCGGCGAGTTGGAACTGCACGACGCCACTCCTCAACTGATCGAAATGCTCGACGACCTCGACCTGGGGGCGCGCCAGGCTGCCATCTGGTCGCTTTCACAGTTGGGCGGCCAGGGCGTGCGCCAGGTGCTGGAGCGCCTGGCCAAACACACCGACGATGAAGCCGAACTGGACCTGCTGGAAGAGGCCCTGGAGAACCTGGCCTTCAACGAAGGCACGCAAATGATGCCCCTGTTCAACTTCCCCAAAAACGAGCAGGGCGAAGACGACCAGCCTGAAACCCTGGTTGAAGATGACGACGAAGGCTGGTACGAAGAAATCGACCTGGAGGACCTGGACGACGACGAATACGCCGACGATGACGAAGACGAATTCGACGACGAGTACGAAGCCGATTGAGCGCCTTGCTGAGCATTTTTCTCAATAACCTGGCGCCGATCTTTCTGATGGCCGGTGCGGGGGCCCTGTTGGGCCGCTTCAGCCAGATCAACCCGCGCAGCCTGTCGCAAGTGATCTTCTACATTTTCAGCCCCTGCCTACTGTTTACCCTGCTCACCACCAGTAAACTGGGCGAGGGCGAAGTTTTACGGCTGATGGCGTTTACCGCGGGGACGATCCTGCTGATGGGTCTGCTGGCCTGGCTGGCCGGGCGCGCCCTGCGCCTGCCCGCCAATCAACTGGCCGGGTTGATGCTGGTGAGCATGTTCATGAATGCCGGAAATTATGGCCTGCCGGTGACCCTGTTCGCCTTCGGACAGGCGGCCCTGGGATACGCCAGCCTGTACTTTGCCACAAACTCGATTCTGGCTTACACCATCGGGTCGGTGGTGGCTTCGACCGGTCGGGTGGGGCTGCGCCCGGCCCTGGCGCAGCTTGCTCGCATCCCCGCCCTGTATGCCCTGGCCCTGGCGGCTCTGTTTATGAATACCGGCTGGCCGATGCCGCTGTTCTTGGAGCGCACGACCAAAATTCTGGGCGATGCATCTATTCCCTGCATGCTGGTGCTGCTGGGCCTGCAGCTGCACAGCGCCAACTGGCGAGCCTACAAGCTGCCCATCGCCATCGGCGGCGGGCTGCGCCTGGTTGTCAGCCCGCTGCTGACCCTGCTGCTGCTGCCCTTCGCCGGGTTGAGCGGCCCGGCCTACCCGGCCATGGCGCTCGAATCGGCCATGCCGGCGGCTGTATTGAATACGATGTTAGCCACCGAGTTCGAGGCCGAGCCGGCCTATGTCAGCGCGGTGGTCTTTCTCACCACCGTGCTAAGCCCGCTCAGCCTGACGCCTCTATTAGCCTACCTGGGCGTAGGAGCTTGATGATGAAGCGCCGCTGGTTCGCCGCCCTGATCGCCCCTCTTCTGGCAGCCGGCTTGCTGGCCGGGCTAGCCCACGCCGCCCCGGCCTGGAGAGCGCCGGCTGCCAGCGACATGGAGGCCACCT
>CAYQDU010000098.1:0-15928 GCA_964416275.1 uncultured Anaerolinea sp.
CCATCTGATTGAAGTTGCGCCGCTGCAAGATCAGCCCCCACACCGTCAGCGCCGCGCCGGGAATCGCCAGGGCGTAGCGGGTGTAGACATCCGATGCCACCAGGCGGGCCGGCCCGGCCGGTTGGGTGTTCAGCACCCATATCAGGCCAGCCAGCCAGACCGCCGCCACCGCCAGCAAGACCCCCCAGCGGATCGAGCTGTACATGGGTCCGGCGATCAGCCGCATCCCAAAGACGATCAGCATAATGAACGATGAAGCCAGCAGGATCAGGCGCAGGGCCGAGACCCAACCCAGGGCCGAACCCTGCGCCAGGGCCGGGTCGATCAGCAAAAACATCTCGAACCATTCGTGGCCGCCATGCACCAGCCCAAACCCGGCCAGCGGGCGCAGTGCCTGGGCAAAATCCAGGCTGGTGTTATGCCCCAACTCAAACCATACGGCCAGTCCCATCGAGAAGAAGGACAGGCCGTAGAAGAAGTAGACCAGGATGATGTTGCGGGCAAAAAATTCGGCCAAGCCTTACTTCTCCGGCGCGCCGGCCTGGATCCAGGCGATCACCTGGCTTAATTCATCGTCCGTAAGCTGGCCGGGGTGATTCCCGGCGGTCTGGATCTGCACCAGGATGCTGGCGTCTGGGCTGCCCGGCGCAATGGCCGGGCCGCGGTTGCCGCCTTTGAGGGCGTTCTCGTATGTTGCCATGCTCAGCCCGCTGACCGCGGTGCGCCCGTGGCAAGAGCCGCAGCGGTTGGCAAACAGGGCGGCGTATTTGCCGTCCCAACTTTCCGGGCTGACGCCCGCGCCCAGCTCGGGCGTGGGGGTGGGGACGGCTGTGGGGCGCGGGGTGGGCGTGACTGGCACGAAGATCGCCGCCGTCTCGCCCTGCGGCACAGTGGTGATGGCGCTCAACGGCTCGACGGTGATGAAGCGGATGATCCCGAAGCTCAGGGCCAGGGTCAGGAGGCCAGCGATGGGGCCGAAGATCATCTGGCGCTTGCGCAGCACGGCTTTTTCGGGCGGCTGCCAGTTCTCGCCGCGCTCGATGCGCGCCAGCTCGGCCGGGTGTTCTTCTTCCATCTCCTCCCGGCTGAGCTTGCCGGTGAACATGCTCTTGTTGAAGCGCTTGATGTGAACGTGGTACATGTGCCACAAGATGATTGCCAGCACCGCCAGCACCGCCTCGCCGCCGTGGGCGGCCTTGGCGGCCACAATGGCTTCGCCGGGCAGGTAGCGCACGGTAGTGATCGGGTTCCACATCATGAACCCGGTCAGCGCCATGATGATCGTCCCCCACACCACGGCCAGGTATTCAGCCTTTTCGGCGTAGTTGTAGCGCCCGTAGTAGGCTTTGTGCTTCCGCCGGCCCAGGTAGAACATTACATCCTGGTAGACGTGCTTGAAATCGTCGATCACCGGCAGCATCGTCCACGGCTGGCGCAGCACGAACACCCGGTACAGCACGGCGATAATGTGATAGACCGAGACCCACATCATTACGAAGGCGGCCGTGCGATGGATCAGGCGGGTGCTTTCAATTCCGCCCAGGCCGCGCAGAATAGCAATGCTAATGGGCGAAGATGCGAACTTTTGCACCAGCCCGGTAATACCCAGGAGGGTGAAGGAGGTCAGGAACACAGCATGTTCGATCCGCTGCAGCAGGTCGAACCGCTGATATTCGCGGCGCGGTCCAGAGGCTTCGATCTGAGGGGCGATGGGCATTGTCTCATCCATGGGCGGCCTCCGTGTTCGGGTCGTCGTCTGCCTGTTCGGGGCCGGGCTGCTCGCCCGTTCCGTCCTCGCCTGGCGGGGCTTCTGCCTCCGGCGGCGGCGCCTCTTCCGTGGCTGGCTCTGCTTCCTGTGTGGTCGGCTGTTCCTCTTCCGTCGTCGGGCGCGCTTCTTCGGTGGTTGGCTCTGCTTCCTCCGTGGTCTGTTGTTGCTCGTCCACGGTCTTCTTCTTCCTCCCCACCGCCGCCCGGCCGGCGTCCATCACCACCAGGGCGGCCATACCGCCTAATACGCCGGGGATGAAGAATTTGTAGAACAGGTTTACGTAGTACACCATCGGGTAATGTTCTGGCGAGGGCGTGTAGTGCGACATCCAGGCGGTGGGGAAGTTGGTGTTGGCGTCTGGATGGCAGACCTGGCAGCGGGCCAGCAGGTTTTGCTGCATCTTCAGACCGGTCTTAGGGTCTTTGGTGCTGCTGATGTCATGGACGCCGTGGCAGTCGTAGCACACCGGCTTGTTGACCTGGGCGTTGGGAGACACTTTCTCGAAGATCGCTACCGTGGTGCCGTGGAAGTCGGAGACGTAGCTGTTCAGCACGTTGGGGTTGAGGTGGTATTTGTCGGTAATCCGTGGATCGGTGTGGCAGCGGGCGCAAATATCGGGCGAGTGCAGGCGGAAGTAGGCTGTGGTAGGGTTGTCGATGTTATGCACACCGTGGCAGTCGCCGCAGGTTGGCACGTCGGGGTTGCCTTCGCGCAGGGCGGCCCCATGCACGCTGTCTTTGTATTTCTGGTAGATGGCGTTGTGGCATAGGGCGCAGCGTTCGGGGATCCACTGGCGGGTGTCGGGCAAAGGCTTATGCGTGTTGGCGTCGTTCAGGCGGCGCACCTCGTGAGCGGTGTGACAATCGACGCATACCGCCGCCTCGCGGATGCCAGCCTTCTGAGCCGCGGCGTGGATGCCGTCGGCGTTGAGCTTGGCCTGTTCTGCATGACACTGGGCGCAGGTGGCGGTCAGCTTGAGGGTCACTTCGCGCCGGTCGGCGGCCTGGAAGGGCGGGTGAGGATATTCGCCTACAGTGGTGTGACACTGCACGCAAGCGTAGCCCATCTGCCCGTGGACCGAACCCTGATGCCAGGCCGGGTCTACGAACAGGTCGAGCGTATCGCCGTTATCCAGGGTCAGCGTCTGGCCGGGCTGGCCGTGGCAGCCCAGGCAGTAATCGTCGCCAATCGACAGGTTGGGCTGGCGGGTGGGGGCCGGGGTGGCTTGTGTGCCAGGCTGGCTGGCCGGCGCGGCGGTTTCCTGGCTGGCCGGGGCGGCGGCGGCCGGAGTCGTTGCCCATCCGGCCAGCCCGGCCAGGGATGCCAGGAACAATCCCAGCCCGATGGATAGGATCATCAAAGAAACAATGCGGCGGGTCATTGGGGGCTTCCTCCACGGGGGGTGGGGGATGGATTGGAGGGGGGCGGTTCGCTGGGGGCGGCCCCGGTGCGGGTTAGGCGTTCGTACTCGGCGGTGTGATATTCCTGCATTTCGGCCTCGCTCAGCCGGCCGGTGAAGATGCTCAGGTTCAGACGTTCGAAGTGAACGTGGTAGAAGTGCCAGATCAGTACAAATACCGCCGCCGCGATGGCTTCGTTGCTGTGCGCCAGGAAGGCGGCCGGAATCACTCCGCCCGGCAGCAGGCGGGTGATTGCAGCCGGGAACCACAGGATAAAGCCGCTGATTACCATGATTCCAATTCCAAAGAACAGGAACCAGTAAGTGAACTTCTGTTCGAAGTTGTATTTACCGAAGCGGGGTTTATCGCGGCTGAGAAACAGCAGATAACGGATCATCTGCCAGGCGTCGCGTAAGTCCTGTACGGTGGGCAGCATATCGCCGGGCAGGCGGCGGCGGCTGATCAGGTAGATGGCTTTGCCCAGGAGGTACAGCACCTCGGCGGTGAGCAGCAGGGCGGCCGCGTGATGAATCAGCCGCACGGTTTCAACCCGCTCGGGGGTCGAGAGGATCACTTGGCTCAGGCTGCCGTTGCGATATTTCTGCGGCAGCCCGGTGAGCAGCAGCGCAGTCAGGCTGAGGATCAGCACCGCGTGTTCCCAACGTTGGGCCAGGGTGAAGCGCGGAAAGCTGCGCTCGACATGGGTGAGGATGGGCGGCTGGGCGCTCATGGCAGGCTCCTCCGGATACGGGCGACGGTGGCGCGGATGATTTGCAGCAGCACGTAAATAGCCGACATCCACAGGATCACCGGAGTGAACGATGAATAGAACTGCTCGGTGTAGTACAGGAATGGGGTGCGGCGCTGGTCGATGCGGTTATGCCCCACCCAGGCCCCGGTCCAGTTTGGGCCAACCCCAGGATGACATTTCTGGCAGGTCGCCAGCAGATTGGTAGGGTTGACCGAGGAGGCCGGGTCGTCTACCTTGAGGATGTGGTGGGTGTTGTGACAGTCGGTGCAGACCGCGCTGTTGTGCCAGCTGGTTGGCCAGTTGGCTTTGTAGACCGATACATCTACCCCGTGCCACGACAGGTTATACAGGCTGTATACATCGGGCGAGAGGCCGTACTTGCTCATCAGCTCGGCGTTGGCGTGGCAGCTTGCGCACAGGTCGGGGGTCTGGACCCGGAACTGGGCCGTGCGCGGGTCTTGAATGTTATGCACGCCGTGGCAGGTGGTGCAGACCGGCACATCGGGGTTGTCTTCGCCCAGCAGGGCCGCCCCATGCACCGAGGTCTTGTATTCTGCGTTGATCTGTGTATGGCACTGCCCGCAGGTGGTCGAAATCTTTGCCCGCGGCTGGTCGGGCGGCTGTACATCGTGCGCGCCATGACAGTCGGTGCAGACCGGGGCCTTTAGGTTGCCCGCCTGCACCTGGTGGGCGTGGATGCTGTCCATGGCCTTCTCGGCGTTGGCCTTGTGGCATTTCTGGCAGGCGGTGTACAGCTCGAAGGTCATCTCGCGCCGGGTGGTGAACGACGCCGGCGGGTGGGGATAGGTGGTGATGTTGGTGTGGCAGGCCTGGCATTCGATTCCGGCGGCGCTATGCACCGAGTGGGCCAGGGTGTCTTCCGATACATACAGCGATACGCTCTCGCCGCCAGGCAGGGTCATCTGCAAGTCAGGTTTGCCGTGGCAGCTCAGGCAGTATTTCTGGGTTTCCTGGGGCGGGGGCCCGGCCCAGGCGGGTTGGGGGGCGGCAAAGGCGGCCAGCGCAATTACCATCAGAGCCAGCCCGGCCGCCAGCGCCAGCGGGATGAGATGTGAGCGATCAATGTTTCGCATGCGCCAGGTCTCCTCCGTTGATCGAGCCGTCTGTTTTTCCATTATCCCATCCGGCAGGCGGCTCCGACGGACGGGCGATGACCCCCAGGCGTTGCAACAAATAGGAGATGCCTAACATGACCAGCAGCGGTACGCCGCAGCGTATGAGAAAGAACAGGACGATAAACAGTGGATTGGTTGTACCGGTGTCTTCCATCGCTTCCAGGCCCTCCGAACGCCGAATCACCTTTCTATATCCACTTTAGCAACTTAATCACAGTATAATACAAAATTAAGGGCCGGTAAACATATAAATCTCGTATATAATTGCTGCTATGCTGCCTTCCCCCGCCTATGCTCAACTGTATCAAATTTATACCCGCGTCTATTTGAACCAACTGGTCGCTCAATTAGGGCATCCGGTCTGCCTGGACGATATCCCCGACCAGGTCCTGCAAGACCTGGCCGACCAGGGCTTCAACTGGATCTATCTGTTGGGCGTGTGGAAGACCGGCCCGGCGGCGCGCCAGATTGCCTTGAACAATCATCCTCTGCGCCGCGAGCTGCTGGCGATCTACCCCGGGCTGACGGATGATGACATCGTCAGCTCGTGTTTTGCCATCACCGGCTACCAGACCCATCCCGATTTTGGCGGCCCGGAGGCCCTGGCTCGCCTGCGCGAGCGGATGGCCGCCTATGGCCTGCGCCTGATGCTGGATTTCATCCCTAACCACGTGGCGGTCGATCACCCCTGGGCCTGGGACCACCCGGATTACATCCTGCCGGGCAGCCCAGACGACCTGGCCGCTCATCCCGACGTCTACTTCAAAGCCGATACCGCCCAGGGCGAGCGCATCCTGGCCCACGGGCGTGATCCTTATTTCCCGGCCTGGAACGACACCCTGCAGTTGAACTATGCCAATCCGGATCTGATCGAAGCCATGACTCAGGAATTGCTCGCGGTGGCCCGCGTGTGCGATGGCGTGCGCTGCGATATGGCGATGCTGATTCTGCCGGAGGTCTTTCAGCGCACCTGGGGGCGCACGGCCGGGCCGTTTTGGGAGCCGGCCATCCGCCGGGTGCGGGCCGAGCGGCCCGATTTCACGTTCCTGGCCGAAGTCTACTGGCACATGGAAGACGTGCTGATCGAGCAGGGCTTTGATTTTACCTACGATAAACGCTACTACGATCATCTGCTGCGCCGCGAGCTGGACGCCCTGCAAGGACATTTGCACATGGCCCCAGCCCTGCTGACCCACATGGCCCACTTCCTGGAGAACCACGACGAACCCCGCGCCGCCCTGGAATTCGCCTCGCCCGACCAGCACCGGGCAGCGGCGGCCCTGGCCTACCTTACGCCGGGGCTGCGCTTCTTTCAGCACGGCCAGCTGCAGGGCTGGCGTATCCGCACTCCGATGCAGTTGGCTCGCCCTCTGGAAGATGCTACCGACGAGGCTGTCCAGGCGCTCTATGCCAGCCTCCTGGCCTGCCTGCGCCTGCCGGCTGTCCGCGTCGGCGAATGGCAGTGGCTGCCTCTGGAAAGCGGCTGGATGGAGGACCGGCGCTGTTTCCCGGTCATCGCTTTTACCTGGCAGGCCGATGAACAGCCCCTGGTGTGCTGCGTAGTGAATTACGCCCCCGAACCAGCCGCCTGCACCCTGCGCCCTGGCCTGGATGGCCTGCGCGGTCGCCGCTGGCGGCTGGTTGACCGCCTGGGTGGGGCCGCCCTGGAATGCGACGGGGATGAGCTGCTCAATCAGGGATTAGCGCTGCATTTGCTGGGCTGGTCGGCCCAGGTATTTGAAGTTTTGCCGGCCGACGCCCCCGGCAGCGAACGATACAATCCCCCTCAATAAATTCAGTTAGCTCTCCCGTCAAAGGCGGAAAAATTTTCTATATTTGGGGTTTGCTGCGCGGCTGCGCCCGCCAGCAAAGAAATGTTCAGTGGGTTTTGGCGCACGAAGTGCGCCAAAACCCACGATTAACCCTCTTTCCAGGCGAGCGAAGCTCGCCAGTCACCTCCACCATGGCTACGTGGGGAGCTACCTCTCCTTCTTGGGACACTCGCAGAGCGCCATAGCTTCAAAATTATATCCGCTTACGGGTTGACCTGCCACTCGTAGATGTTATAGAAAGGCGTCACGCCCGACAGGCGCACATTTTGCAGGCGCGGGGCAGCCGCCCACAGGTCGGGGTCAGTCCACAGGCCGATGAAGTACACCTGCTGGTGGATGCGCTGGCTGACCTGGCGCAGGGTTGCCTGGCGTTGGGCGAAGTCGATCTGGGTGGCCTGTAATTGCAGCAGCTTATCCAGCTCTTCATCACAGATCCACGACCAGTTCTCTCCCAATTCGTTCTGCGATGGCACTTGCGAGCAGAGGAAATCATTGGTTCCGGGGTCGGGGTAATTGCGGGTGCGGGGGGCATACTCGAAGATGTCGAGCTGGCCGGTGGCGGCCGGCCCGCCTTCGTTATAGCCCTGGAAGAAAGTGCCAGAATCGTAGTTGTACAGTTCCAGCTTGATGCCCACCTCGGCCAACTGCGCCTGAGCGCTTTGCTGCACAGCCTGGCGCACCTCGTTGGTGGTGGTGCCGTAGGTCAGGATCAGTTCGTTGCCGTCTTTGTCGCGCGTCCCGTTGGCGTTGCTGTCGGTCCAACCGGCCTCGTCCAACAGACTCTTGGCCTTGGCGGGATCGTAGCTCCAGGCTTGCAGATTGGGGTCGATGTAAGGAGTGCCGTCCCAGTAGGTCTCGACCACCGTCGAAAGCCCCCCCAGCAGGTCTTTGACCATTTGCTGGCGGTTAAGGCTGTAGGCGATGGCCTGGCGCACGCGCACGTCTTGCAGGGCCGGGTTGCCCTCAGTGGGGTCAAGATAGAAGAACCAGCCTTCGTGATAGCCCGAATTGACCGGGATCAGCTTCGCCCCGGCCTGTTGGAGCATCGGCACATACAGTGAAGCGTTGGTCAGGAACACGCTCAGATCGGCCTGGCCGGCGGCCAGGGCCTGGGCTTTGGCGGCGTCGTCGGCAAAGAAGCGCACCACCACCTGGCCCGTCTTGGGCTGGCCCAGCCAGTACTTCGGGTTGGCGTTGAAGGTAGCCGAAACGCCGCGCTCCCAGCTTTGGAAGATGTAAGGGCCGCAGCCCACGCTGGGGGCCACGTTCCACTCGGCGTTTTCCAACGTGCCTTGCGCGTCGAACACCGGCTGAAGGACGTGGGCCGGCAGCAGATAGTGCCACAGGGCGGTGATCCAGGCCGCATAGGGCTGTTGGAACGTCACCACCACGGTCTGCGGGTCAGAGGCGGTCACGCTGGCGATCTGGTTGTAGGGCGCTGTATCGCTGACGTTATTGGCCTGGGTGGTAATCATCTTGTAGGTGAAGACAAAGTCTTCGGCCTGGATCGGCTGACCATCGCTCCAGAAGATGTCGCTGCGCAGCTTGAGGGTGATAACCCGCCCGTCGGCCGAGATGCCGTTGTTTTGCAGAGATGGCATTTCCTGCACCAGCACCGGGATGGGGTTGTTCTGATCGTCCAGGTTCCAGGCCCGGCAGTTCCAGATTTGCTGGGTATAGATAGACGATAGGGCCTGGGCGTACATGGGGCTGAGGGTGTCGAAGTCCTGGATAAAAGCCAGGGTGATCGCCCCGGCCGGGGCTGGGCCGCCGGCCGGCGGCGGGGTGGCGGCGCTGTTGGGCGTTTCCGTCGCCAGCCCGCCCTGTACAACCGTCACCAGCGGTTGGATCGATGGCGGCTCGCTGGGGGCCGCGGAGGGGGTAGGTTCCGCCGCGTTGCAAGCGGCCAGGCCGAAGATCAGGCTGAAAGCCAAGACCCAGGCGGTCAGGCGGCGGAACGAAGAACATTGCGACATGGATTTCTCCTTGTAGACTGGTTTTGGAATGACAGTATAATTTGCTGTATTATAAACCCATGAAACCCTTCTCCCAATTCCTGGCTGGCGTGCGGGCCGAACTGCCCATCCTGGTGGGTGTGACGCCCTTTGGCATGATCTACGGTGTATTGGCCCTGGGGGCGGGTCTGCCCCCCGGCCTGTCGCAGGCCATGTCGGCTGTGGTGTTTGCCGGGTCTTCGCAGATGGTGCTGACCCAACTGGTACACCTTTCGACCCCGGCAGTGGTGCTGCTTCTGACGGTGTTCGTGGTCAATCTACGCCATGCCCTGTACAGCGCCTCGCTGGCGCCGTATGTGCAGCATTTGCCCCTGCGCTGGAAGCTGCTCTTGAGCTATCTCCTGACCGACGAAGCCTACGCCGTGACCATCACCCATTATGAAGCCCTGGCCCGGCCGGCCGGTCGTGACCCGCAGGCCGCAGAGGCCCGGGCCCTGGCGCACTGGTTCTACCTGGGAGCCGGGTTGGCCCTGTGGAGCGCCTGGCAGCTCAGCACCGCGGCGGGCATCTTCCTGGGGGCGGCCGCCCCCGAATGGTGGGGCCTCGATTTCACCCTGGCGCTGACCTTTATCGCCCTGGTGATCCCCAACCTGAAAGACCGGCCCAGCCTGCTGGCGGCGGCCGTGGCCGGGTTGGTTGCACTGCTGGCCTATGGGCTGCCCTATCGCCTGGGGCTGATTGCGGCAGCTCTGGCCGGGGTAGCCGCCGGGATGTGGGCCGAAAACCAGGCTGTCGGCCGCCCATCGGCCCGCCCGGATCGGGAGGAGAATCTATGAACTGGCCGATCATGATCCTGGCTGGGCTGCTCACGTACCTGATCCGGCTCTCGTTCATCCTGTGGTTCGGTCAGCGGCCTATCGCGCCCTGGCTGCAGCGCTGCCTGCGTTTTGTGCCGCCGGCTGTCCTCTGCGCTATTATTTTGCCCGAAATGTTCATCCGTCAGGGCCATTTTGACGTTTCGCTGGCGAACCCGCGTTGGCTGGCGGGCTTATTGGCCGGGCTGGTGGCCTGGCGTACCCGCAATGCTATCCTGACCATCCTGGCCGGGATGTTGGCGCTCTGGCTGTTACAGTTTTTGATATAATTTGATGAATGATCTCCCTGTTTTCTCATGCCGTCAGCAGCGAGCAGATGCAGGGGTCGACGGGGGATTTTGATCTGGCCCGAATTTCTTTTGCGCGCCAGCAACGCAGCGGATTGGTTGTGGCTGATTGGGGGCCTGAACTGCGCCAGGTTTATTTGTACCTGGATGGACAGCCGTTTGCTGCTTATGAGTTGTCCAATTCGGCCCGGCTGGCCCTGGAGCGAGACGGCGAAGATTGGCCGACCGGGGCGGCGCTGGAGCGTTTGCAGACCCAGAATATAACCTTTCACACCCTGAGTTTGCCCGATCAAGCCGTACGGGCCGCCTGGCAGGCGTTGGATTGGTATCCGCCGCAGCGCAGCGAGACGCTTGATCTGGCTAACCTGGGCGTTTACCTGGAAAAGCTGCGGGCTGAAGGCCGGCGCGGCCTGCTCCAAATCGCGGCCCCAGACCTGGATGGATTTGCCCTGGTGTGGGACGGACAGCCTATCAGCTCTGAGATCGGCCTGGCCTCGGCCCAGGGATTTATAGAAACCCTGCCCGAAGGCAGAGGGGCGACCCAACTAACGTGGAGTGATGCGTCTTCAGCCTCGCGGGTCAGCGAATTGACCGGCCTGCGGGTGGCTTTTCGGGCCTGGGTCAATGCCTGGTTGAGCGGCTATCAGCAGTTGGTGGGCAACAATTTGCTCTTAGGGCTGGATCAGACCGCCAATACCTGGCTGCGTCAGCGCCATCAAAATTTGCGCCTGGCCGGCCTGATCATGGTCGATCATCACCTCTTTCTGAACATGGAGGACGCGGCGCAATCCTACCAGAATTTTTCGATTTTTCTGGGCAGGCAGATGGGACGAGTGATTGGCGATCAACTGATGGCCCGCGCCGCGGCCGAGGCGCTGCGCCGCTTGAAATCACCCCAGCAAGCCACGCTGCAAGTCAATGGGCTGGGAGCCAATTTGCTGCTGAGAGGAGCATGATCCCATGTCTGCTCTGAAACTGCCGCGTCCGATAGCCCTGGGCCTGGGGGCGATTCTGATTCTGGCAGCCGCCTATATCTATGTATATCAGGCCACACCTTTTCCCGTTCCGTGGAACGACGTATATCTGAACCTGGGGATCATCTTGCCGGCCGCCCTCTCAGCTTTTCTGGCCGGCCGGGTCTGGCGCTCGTTTCAGCCCCAAGACGGGCCGCGCCGCTTGTGGGGCTATTTTGCCCTGGCTTTATGGGCCTGGACGCTGGCCGAAATCGTCTGGTTTGGGCTGTGGCTGTGGACCGGCGAAGACGTGCCAACCCCCTCCCTGGCCGACGTGTTCTACCTGCTGGCCCTGCCATTATTTGCGGCTGCGTTTGTCTTGCAGTATCGCCTGGTCTATTCATCCAGCCGGGCGCAAGAACGGCGTTGGCTGGCGGCGGCTGGGGTGGGCGTGCTGGCGTTGAGCCTGATTGGCGCCTGGCTGATGCAGAATTCGTCCCCTTCTGGAGAACTGAGCTGGGGGGCGACCTTTTTGGACGTATTTTACGTGGCTTTCGACCTGGCGTTGATGGTGGCCGCCCTCAGGCTGGCTCGCCTGTTTGGGCGCGGTATGTGGGGGCGGGTATGGTGGGGGATGCTGGCGTTTACCCTCTCCGACGGATTGTATTCCTACCTGGTCACCAGCGGCATCTATACCCAGACGGCTGCCGATGGCAGCCTGCTGAACCTGGCGACCGACTGCCTGTATGCAGTAGCTTATATGCTGATGGCTCTGGCCTGTTGGAGCCAGCTCTTGCTGGTGCGCTATGGGCCGGGAATGGTTCCGCCGCCAGCCGAGCCAACCCTGGCTGAATAGACGATTGGCGCTTATGGAAGATCATTCACTCACCTGGTCTCAACAAAACCTGCTCCAGCGCCCGCTTCAGGGGCGCATTTTTTTAGAGGGGCCGGCCGGAACGGGAAAGACCTATGCCGCCGCCCTGCGCCTGCTCGACCTGCTGCGCCGGGGCGTTGCCGGCGATTCGATCTTGCTGCTCACCCCGCAGAGCGCCCTGGCCGCACCCTACGAGGCCCGCCTGCACAGCGAGGCGGCCGGGGCCGGTGGGCGGGTGACGGTGTGGACCCCCGGCGGGCTGGCTCTGCACATGGTCGAGCTGTTCTGGCCGCTGGTGGGCAGCCCGGCCGGTTTTGCCCGCCCAGACGTCCCCCCGGTGTTCCTCAACCTGGAAACCGCCCAGTATTACATGGCCTATCTGGCGCGGCCGCTCATCGAAGAGCAGCGCCTGTTCGACTCGGTGGTGATGGATCGCAACCGGCTGTACAGCCAGATTTTGGACAACCTGAACAAGGCCGCCCTGGTGGGCTTCCCGCATGCCGAGATCGGCGCGCGCCTCAAAGCCGCCTGGATGGGCGAGCCGGGTCAACTGCGGGTATACGAAGACGTCCAGACCTGCGCCAGCCTGTTCCGCCGCTTCTGCCTGGAGAACAATCTGCTCGATTTTTCGCTTCAGGTCGAAGTGTTCCGAGATCATCTGTGGCCCACGCCCGAAGTGCGCGGCTACTTACAGGATACTTTCCGGCACCTGATTGCCGATAACATTGAAGAAGACTCGCCCTTCGCCCACGACCTGCTGCGCGAGTGGCTGCCAGCGTTTGATTCGGCTCTGCTGGTCTATGATACCCAGGCTGGCTACCGCCGTTTTTTGGGCGCCGACCCGGATACGGCTGCCGCCCTGGCCGCCTCGTGCGATGAAACGCTGGCCTTTGCCCAATCGTTGGTCAGCTCGCCTGAGATTGTTCACCTGACCGCCGCGCTGGAGCAGTCCTTGCACGGCATGCGCCCGGCGCTGGATGACACCCGCCCGGAGACCCTGCAAATCGCCGATCTGCACGGCGGCGGGGCGGAAGTGTACGAAGCTCCTCGCCAGGCTCTGCCAGCCCTGTATTATTCCTATCACCGCTTCTATCCACAGATGTTAGACTGGGTGGCGGCCGGCATTGCCGACCTGGTGCAGAATCAGGGCGTGCCGCCGGGAGAGATTGTCGTGCTGGCTCCTATCCTGAGCGACGCCCTGCGCTTTTCACTGATGGACCGCCTGGGCGGGCTGGGCATCCCCTACCGTTCGCACCGCCCATCGCGGGCGCTGCGTGAAGAGCCGGCGGTGCAATGTCTGCTGACCCTGACCGCCCTGGCCCACCCGGATTGGGGCCTGGAACCAACCCGCTTCGACGTAGCCTACGCCCTGGTGCAGGCTATCGAAGATCTGGACCTGGTACGGGCGCAGTTGCTGGTCGAGATCATCTACCGTCCCCGGCGCGGCGAGTTCCCCCTGCTGCCGTTCGACCCGATCCGGCCGGAAGTGCAGGAACGCATCACCTACCGCCTGGGCGAGCGCTATGAACGTCTGCGAGCCTGGCTGGAGGCCGCCTATACCGCCGGGCAGACCCAGGATGAGCCGCTGGATTATTTCCTCAGCCGCCTGTTTGGCGAACTGCTTTCGCAGCCGGGCTTCGGTTTTCACACCCGTTACGATGCCGGGCAGGCCAGCGCCACGCTGATCGACTCGGTGCGCAATTTCCGTTGGGTTGTAGAGCCGGTGCTGGAAGGGGACGCCGCTGGTTTGGGGGCTGAATACCTGCGCATGGTGCAGGATGGCGTGATCGCCGCTCAATACGTGTCGAACTGGCAGCTCCAGCCCGAAGACGCGGTGCTGCTGGCCCCGGCTTATACGTTTTTGCTCAGCAATCGCCCGGCAGCCGTGCAGTTCTGGCTGGATGTGGGCAGCCGGGGCTGGTCGGAGCGCCTGGAACAGCCGCTCACCCATCCTTATGTGCTGACCCGCGAATGGCCGGCCGGCCGGGTCTGGTCGGATGCCGACGAGTTGGAGGTAGGCCGGGCCGCTATGACCCGCCTGGCGGTGGGGCTGCTGCGCCGCTGCCGCAGCGCCCTCTATCTGGGGTTGAGCGAATTCAACGAGCAGGGTTTCGAACAGCGCGGCCCGCTGCTGATGGCCTTTCAGCGCCTGCTGCGCGGGCGCGCGTGACCCCTCACTCCTGGCTTGTGCTTGCTTGCACCCCTTTCAGCCGAGAGGGGGGATAAGCAGCCTGCGCCCAATGCTGGTGTTGGAGATTTTGGGCTGATACGCAGCCCAAAATATAGAAGAATTCTCGCCTTTGGCGGAAGAGACCAAAATCTCCAACAGGCTTTCTTCTTGCCCCCTTTCAGATGGCAGGCAAGAGCAGAAAGGACTGTCGATGCTGATACAACCACGCCCGGCCCAGGAAGCTATTTTACAGTACCGGCGCGGCAAGATGGGCATCGCCGCTGTGCCGGGCAGCGGCAAGACCTTCACCCTCTCGCTGCTGGCCGCCCAACTGGTCGCCAGCGGCGAGCTGGCCGACGACCAGGAAGTGCTGGTAGTCACGCTGGTCAACTCGGCGGTGGAAAACTTCTACCAGCGGGTGAGCGCCCTGATCGACACGCGCGGCCTGCTGCCCTACATGGGCTACCGGGTGCGCACGCTGCACGGCCTGGCGCACGACATCGTGCGCCAGCGCCCGGCCCTGGTGGGGCTGGAAGATGGCTTCCAGATCGTCGATGAGCGCGAGGCCGATGCCATCCGCCTGGAGGCTGCCCTGGCCTGGCTGCGCGCCCATCCCACCGACCTGGACGATTACCTGGACCCGGAACTGGAAGAAGGCCGTAAAGACTGGCTGCGCCGCGAGCAACTCCCCGACCTGGTGGGGGCGATTGCCCTCACCCTCATCCGTTACGCCAAAGACCGCCGCCTGACCCCCGACCGCCTGCGCCAGCGCCTGGACGAACTGCCCGCTCCGCTGCCCCTGGCCGAGATGGCCTGCGAGATTTACACCGATTATCAGCGCGGCCTGGCCTATCGCGGCGCAGTCGATTTCGATGACCTGATCCGCCTGGCGCTGCAGGCCCTGGATAACGACCCCGGCTACCTGGCCCGCCTGCGCTACCAGTGGCCCTATATTCTCGAGGACGAAGCCCAGGACAGCAGCCGCCTGCAGGAGGAGATTTTGCAGACCCTGGCCGGGCCAGACGGCAACTGGGTGCGGGTGGGCGACCCAAACCAGGCCATCTACGAAACCTTCACCACCGCCAACCCGCGCTTCTTGCGTGAATTCCTGGCCCAGCCCGACGTGCAGCGCCGCGAACTGCCCAATTCGGGCCGCTCGTCGCTGAGCGTGATCCACCTGGCCAATACCCTGGTCGATTGGACGATGCACAAACACCCGGCGGCGGCTGTGCAAGACGCGCTGCAGGCCCCGCCCTGGATCGAGCCGGTTGGCCCGGACGACGCCAGCCCCAACCCGCCCGATGACCCCCAGGCCGTGCGGCTGATCTTGCGCAAATATACCCCGGCCGACGAGATCAAAGCTGTGGCCGATTCGCTGGAACGCTGGCTGCCCGATCATCCCGATTGGACGGCGGCGGCGCTGGCCCCGCGCAACGAGCGCGGGGTAGAGTTAGCCAACGAACTGCGCCGGCGCAATATTCCCTTCGAAGACAGCCTGCTGCGTTCGACCAGCGCTACCCGCCAATCGGCCGGGGTGTTGGGTAATGTGCTGACCTACCTGGCTCAGCCCGGCTCGGCCCGCTGGTTATCCACTGTGTTCCGGGTCTGGCGGCGCAGCGACCGGGATAACCCGGACCTCAAACCGTTGATCGACTCGGTGGCCGGGCTGCTGCGCAAGCTGGAACGGGTGGAAGATTATCTCTGGCCCGGCCCAGACCAGGACTGGCTGACCGAACTGGAATTGAACGGGGCCGACCCGCAGACCCTGGCCTGGTTGGATGAATTCCGCGGCCTGGTGCGCCGCTGGCAGGGGACCACCCTGCTGCCCATCGACCAGATGGTGCTGACCCTGGCTCAAGACCTGCTCAGCGAGCCGGGTGAGCTGGCCCTGGCGCACAAGCTGGCGGTGCTGCTGCGCCAGGCCAGC
>CAYQDU010000099.1:0-15740 GCA_964416275.1 uncultured Anaerolinea sp.
AGCACGCGTTTTAAATCAATCGGGGCCGTCTAAACTTACTTTTTAGACGGCCCCTCTTCTCATTCTTATAAACGAAGAAGGGTTTGCGGGTAGCTGGGCTACCCGCAAACCCTTTTATTTACGCGCCAGGGGCAAGAGCAGGCGATAGACCACCGGCAGTTGAATCACGGTCGTGGGGTCAACCGCCAGGTTGTTACTCGTATCCAGCTCGCCGCCGCCCACCACGGTGGCCGTATTCGCCAGATAAGCGGGGGCGCTGCCGTCCACATCCACGATCACATGAATCACCGGATAGCTGGCCCCAGCGGCCAGGGCGTCCGAGCGGCGGCAGACCAGGTCAATCGGGTCGCACGTCCAGCCAAAACCGCTCAGGTCCACAATCGACAGGCCTTCCGGCAGCCATTCCCTGACCGTCACCTGGCCGATGGCAGCCCCGGGGCCAATGTTCTGCACGGTGAGGGTGTAAACCGCCCCGGCCTGGCCCTGCTCGAAATCGCCGGTGTGGGTCTTGGAAATGGTCAGATCGGCGGCCGGCACAACGGCGGTCAGGTCGCTGGCGGCGTTATTGCCGGTGTTGATTTCGCCGCCGCCCGCCACGCTGGCGCTGTTGGTCAGCGAGGCCGGGGCACCGCCGGCCACCTTCACCTCCAGGCTGATGATCGGGTAGCTGGCCCCGGCGGCCAGCGCGTCAGAGCGGGTGCAGGTCAGGTTGGTGAGGGTGCAGATCCAACCGGGGCCGCCCAGGGCGGCGGCGCTCAGCCCAGCCGGCAGGCTATCGACCACGCTCACTGCGCCAGCCGTCGGCCCGGCGCCCTGGTTGCTGACCGCCAGGCGATAGCGCGCCCCGCTCTGCCCCTGGCGGAAGTCGCCGGTGTGGGTTTTGGTCAGGGTCAGATCGGCCGGTTTGAACACGATGGCTGGGTCGCTGGCGATATTGTTGAGGACGTACAGCTCGCCGCCGCCCGCCACGCGGGCCACGTTCACCAGCAGGTCGGGCGGGGCGGCGGCCACCATCGCCGTCAGGGTGATGACCGGATAGCTGGCCCCAACGGTCAGCGCGTCGGCGCGGGTGCAGGTCAGCCCGGCCAGGATGCAGCTCCAGCCCGTTCCGCCGAGGGCGGTGGCTGTCAGGCCGGCCGGAAGCTCGTCGGTCACGGTCACCGCGCCGCTGGAATCCAGCGCGCCCTGGTTGGTGACGGTAATCGCATATTGAAAGCCCAGCTGGCCGGGCAGCGGCTGGCCGCTGTGCGTCTTAACGATCATCAGGTCGGGCGCGTCGATCAACACCAGCGGATCGACGGCCAGATTATTCCCGGCATACAGCTCGCCGCCGCCGGAAACCCCGGCCTGGTTGGTCACAAAGTCGTCGGCCAGGGTAGAGACGTCCACCGTGACGGTTACCGGTGGGTAGCTGGCCCCGGCGGCCAGGGCGTCGCTGCGGGTGCAGGCAGCCGAGGCCAGGCTGCAGGTCCAGCCCGCCCCGCTCAGGCCGGTCAGGGTCATCCCGGCCGGCAGGTCGTCGCTCACCGTCACCGCGCCGCTGGCCGCGGCGCTGCCCTGGTTGCTGACCACCAGCGTAAACTGGGCCCCCGATTGACCTTTGCCGATATTCCCGGCGTGAGACTTGGTCACGATCAGGTCGGGGGCGGGCGGGGTAAAGCTGGGGGCGCAGTCGAAGTAGAACGCGTCCAGGTCGGCGGTAAAGGAGGCCCCAAAGCTGTTCCCGCCGCCGGCCAGGAAGGCAATGTTGCCGATCACCCCGGCCGCCGCGCCATGCCGGGCGGCGGGCAGATCCATCAGCAAGCGCCAGTTGCCGTTGGCCGGGTTATAGGCCTGGTTTGCCAGCGATACATCGGCCTCCCCCTCGCCGCCGATGACCACCGCCTCGCCGTTTAACGCCACCACGCTCATCGAGCGCCGGGCGGTGGGCATGGGCGACCCGGCCACCCAGCCGATTCCACTGGTGAAGATTTCCACGGAGCTAAGAGCCGGGGCAACCAGGCTGCCGCCGGAGCGGGTCTGCCCGCCAAAGACGTACAGCTTGCCGCCCAAGACGGCCGAACCGGCATGGTCGCGGGCCACGCTCAGGGCCGGGCGGGGCAGCCACAGGCTGGCCCCCAGGTCGAACGCGTAGATGCTGGCAAGCGAGTTGCCGCTGGCATCCATACCGCCGGCAAGATAAGCCAGCGAGCCGATCACCTGGGCGGTGGCCGCGCCGCGCCCCACGGGCATATCGGGCAGCATGGCCCAGGCGTTGCTGCCCGGATCGTACACGGCGGCCTTGTTCACCGCCCCGGCCAGGGCCTCGGTCGAGCCGCCAAACACGTACAGCTTTCCGTTATAGGCTACCACGGCCGGGCTTTCCACCGCAGGGTAGGCCGCTGGAAGATCTGCCAGGCGCTCCCAGTGATTGGTGGCCGGGTCGAAGGTATACAGGCTGCGCTCGTGTGAGATGGCTGTGCGCCCGGCTACGATGTACAGGCGGCCATTCAAGACCGCGCTCCCGGCGTCCAGCAGGGCTGCCGGGGCCTGGGTGTGAAGCTGAGTCTGCCATTCCCCGGCGTAAACGGGGTCGAGTACGGTGATCTGCCCGCTGCTGTATTCACCCACGTAGATGCGCCCGCCAGGGTCTTGGACGATGGGCAACGGGTCTACCAGGAACGAGCCGCCGCTCTCCGGGTTGCTGCGGATCAGGGTGGTATCCGAGATGACCTGGGCGCCATCGGGCGAAAGCTGAAGCCGCCGCACCTGGTCATCCTGCGACCAGTATGTCACCAGTAGATCGCCGTCCAGCTTGCCGCAAAAGGCGGCGTTGTGCGAGTTGTATTCGAGGATGCCATTGGCCGATTTATACAGGCCAAAGCTGAACAGGGGGGCTTTCCAGTTGGCCGCCGGCTGCATCCCTACGGGGTATTTCTGGGTGTCCATCCGGTCGGGGTGGGTCTGGGCGCTGGTGGCGGGGGTCAGGAAATCGGCTCCGCCGGTGGGGTTGCCGCCGAAAAAGACGCACTCGCCGCGGGCCGGGTTAGGATGGCCGTAGTAGCCGCCCTGGACAATGCGCTGGAGCAGGTCGGGGGTGTGATGAGGCTTGACCGCCTCGATAGCCGGTACGCCTGAGATCAGCCCCTCGCAGCCGGCGGCCGGGTTCCAGGCCAGCGGGCCGGGCTGGAGGGCAGGGAAAGTGCTGAGGCTGCGCAGGCCGTTATCAGGGGCGTACATCTGGCCGTTGGAGTGGAAAACGAAGTCGTAGGCGGCGCGCAGCCCGGAAGCATACACCTGCACATCGCAGGGGTGGTCGGTGGCCGAAACGCCGGTAGCATCCATGCTGGCCCCGGTCGGATCGATCTCCGAAGCGCAGGTCCCGTCGAAACCGGGGGCCTTCACGTCGGCCACCAGGATGGCAGCCGAGAGGGGCTGTTCGGGGCGCTTGCCCACATCTTGGGGCGAGTCGTTGGCCGCCCCGGCCCCGGTGTTGCCGCCCTGGGCAATATACAGCCTGCCATCTGCGCCAAAGTGCAGCCCGCCGGTGGCGTGGTTGCTGAGGGCGCGCGGCAGGCCAGTGATGACATCCTCACGAACGGCGAAACTGGGGCCTGCAAGCCGGCTCACCACGCCCGAATTAGCCTGTCCGGGGTTCTGCGACGAGTGAGCCACCCACAGGATCACACTGCCAGGGGTTGAGGCCGGGTCAATCGCCAGCCCAAGCGCCATCCGGCCTTGCAAAACGCTGATGATCTGCTTGCTGGCGATGGTCTGCTGGGTATAATCGAACGTGTAGGCAGAGAGCAGCCCGTCCGCGCCAGCCGCATACAGGCGATTATCCGGCCCCCAGGCCAGGGCCGTGGGGGCGTTAATCCCGGCCGCGTTCCAGATATTAAAGTCCACCCCATCGCTGGAAGCCGCCGGGATAGCGGCCGCGCTGCGCTGGAACTTGAAATCTTCGAAGGTAAAGCTCAGCGCGGCAGGCGACTGGCGCAGCGAGGCAAAGACGCCGCCCATACTGCGCGTGCCAACCGTAGGATCAATCCCGGCCGGGGTGGTGCTGAACCAGCTGGCCGGGACGTTGGTGAACTTCTGAAAGATGGGGGCCTGTTTGGGGTCGCAGCCGGGCAGGGCGCAGTAACGCCCGGTGACGGTGCGCAGGGCCGGGTCCAGCTCCAGGTACAGCGTCACCGGCTGAGAGGCGTCCACCGGGCCGTTGGTGCTTTTGTATACCGCGCCGTTGGCTTCCCACAGCATCTGCACTTCCCATACCGGCGCGCCGCTGGTATTCAACTGTGCGATGACGATCATTTTGATGTAATTGTCTTCGCTGCTGCCCGTACCGGCCTCGCTGCTGGGGCCAACCCCGGCCCGCCCAAACCACAGCCCGGCCTGGGCAAAGCCGCCGGTGGGCGCGCCCAGGCTGAGCAGGGTGGTCTGCAGGGCGGCCGGCTGGTTCAGATCGAGGCCGATGCCCAGGGCGTTATCCTGGCTGTTCAGATCGCTGAAGCTGACCCCGGCGGTGGGCGCGATGACCAGCCGCCCGCCTGCCAGTTCCAGCCGGTCGGGCCAGTAGCCGGGGGCCAGTGGGTTGGGCGTGGGGTTGCCGTTGTGGGCCGGCGGATCGACCATCGTGAAGCCCAGGCCCTGGCCGTTGCGATCCGCCAGGCCGCCATCCGAGCCATCGAAGTTAAACGTTCGATCCGGCGATAGCCGGACCGATTCGCACGGTAAAACGGAAATCTTGGGGCAGTTGCTGGTAGCCGCCTGCGAGCCGCCGGCCAGCAGCAGGCCAAGCAGAACCGCCAGCAGCGCGCTGGCTCCCAGCGCAACTTTCAGACCCGCTCGATATGCACAAAGCCTATGAAGGAACATGATCGGACCTCCCCGTTTCGCAGCGTAGAAAAACGCCAAAGGCGGGAACTCTCTATTTATTGGGGCTGCGGCATGGCTGCGTCACGCAGCAATCTCCAAATCCAACGTCTTTCCCGCAACCCTTTTCCCAGGCGAGCAAAGCTCGCCAGTCACCTCCACCAGGATTGCATGGGGCTACCGGTAAAGCCGGGAGAGCCACAAATTAAAGTCAGCGCTTGCCCCCATCCGTGCGATGCGCCCTGGTCTTGCCAGGGCCATTATACAGGCATTTTCTGTAAATCAGATAGCGAATATCCGGTATGATCCGAGCTATGCACGGCCCGGCCCAGCCGCCAATTTCAGCAAAAGGGCGCCATTGCCATTCTCTGCGTCGATTTGAACAGGTTTTACAGGCTTAGCAATTTTGTGAGCCACAAATTTGCGCTATCCGCCCCAGCACGAGTATAATAAATACTATTCTATTATCCGGTAGTTACAGGAAAACGCCCATGGAACTATCCATCTCGATTACAGAAGCCAGCCAGCGCTTACCCAATCTGATCAACCAGGTCAAAGAAGGGCCGATCACGATCACGTCCGACGATAAACCGGTTGGCGTGCTGCTCGCGCCCGAAGAATATATCCGCCTGCGCCAGGCCCAGGCCTATCTGCGCATGCTGCACATTGCGCATTCCATCGAAGAAGGCGACTCGGACCAACCGGACCTCGCCATCAACACGCTTTAGCCTGGCGCGCTTTTTGATCGCTGGGAATGTGAAAGGAGATTCCGGACGGCAAGCTGCCCGGAATCTCCTTTCACATTCCCAGGGAGAAAATCTTATTGGACGCCCAACAGAGCCTGGACGGTCTGCAGCAAGTCGGTCAACTGGGCTGGAGCTTCGGCTGCGCCGTCAAAAGTTGTGACGGTTTTAACCTGGTCGCCATCGCGCACCGTCAAGGTATAGGTGTAAGCGTCTGGCGCAGGGCCAATGCCATACTGCGGTTGCATATCGAAGAACCCAGCGGAACGGATCGATTGCATCGCTGTATTAATGAAGGTCGGATCAATGCGCTCGGCGGCGCCGCTGGCATCTACCACCCGGCCATCCGAATAGAGCGTCCACATCTGGGTCTGGCCGGCGATGCCGCCGCTGCGCCGGAACAGGATCAGCGCGCCGGCGGGCAGTTCGGGCATCGAGCCGCCGGGGGCGCTCTGGGTGGATGCAGGCGCGGGGGTGGTTATCCCGCCAGTGGCGGACAGGGCCGAGCCGCCGGTGGGGTTGGCGCTGCCGTTCACGGTCGGAACGACCGTCTGAACGCCCGGATTAGAGGCGCAGGCGGTAAGCGCCGTAACTGCAAATATCAGAGACACAAGTAAGCGTAGTTTCATCGGTTTCATCCATCCTACGATCTGAATTATAGAGACAAAAGGGCTATCCAGAAATACGGTAGTTCCCCCATTGGCGATCAGGACTTACCCACCTGCAAAAGAGGACAGGCACGCCGCTATCGTCCCGGCCCATGCAACCCGGCGGAAATGCAAAAAACGAGGCGGGATCTTGTCGCCTTTATGCGACAAAATCCCGCCTCGCGGTAATCAACCGACCGGCAAAGACCCCGCAGCAAGGCCGGGAAAATTGGTTACAGCCCGGCCAGCCAAGCGGGCAAATTCAATGCTTGAAGCGTCGAAAACAGAGCGCTGTGCAAGTCTGAGGCATGCTTTGGCACGGCTCCGGCAATTCCCAGGCGCACCAGAATCGCCATCACCCCGGCCAGGATCAGCCCTAATAAAATGCACACCATCACCACAGCCAGCTTATCGAAAACCGGCTGCCGCCCCCTTAACGTATTCCGGCGAATTCTATACGGAGTAATCATACACTTTTCTGGCTCCTGAAAATAGAAGTTCGGAATAGACTGCGACGCTTCGACGTCACCCCCCGGACTATGTGTGGGGGTGACTGACAAACGACGCGCTTCAAAAAAAATTTATCAGGGGGGATGCAGCTACGATGATACGTAAATTATACCCCGAATTGGGGAATTTAGCAAAAATTTTGGCCGGCGGATTCGCCGGAGACATTTTTTATTCAAACAAATTTGCACAGGCAGCCAGCCAGGCCAGCGCCTGTGCAAACGTTCCCTTTACCCGGTTTTCAGGCGCTTGCCAGTTTGGCAACCGTTACCCCTTCGCCGCCTTCTTTTTCGCCGCCGCCTTCAAAGGATTTGACCGCGTGGTGAGTGCGCAGAGCCTCACGCACCGAATCGCGCAGCTTGCCGGTGCCTTTGCCGTGGATGATGCGCACCCAGGGCAGACCGGCCAGGAAAGCTGCGTCCAGGTAGCGATCCAGCTCATCCAGCGCGTCGTCGGCGCGCTGGCCGCGTAAATCCAGTTCCACGCCCGGCGAGGCGGCCAGGGCAATGCTGCGCGGCGGGGTGACGCCGGCAATCGTATTGGGGTCGTCTTTGGGTTTGCGCTTGCCGCCTTCCGCCGGCGGCTCGCCTCCCTGCGGGCTGCGGGCCGGGCGGGCCAGCGGCTCAGCCGGCGCGCCGCTGGCGCTGGGGCGCTCCAGGTCGCTCAACCGGGCGCGGATGCGCAGCACCCCCACCTGCACCTCGGCCTCTTCAGCCCCCAGCGAGGTAATCACACCTTGCGCGCCGATGCTGCGCAAGCGCACCTTATCGCCGGGGCGCAGCGCCCGGCGGCGCTCTTGCTCCAGCTTTTGCAGGGCCGGGCCTAATTCGGGCTGCTGGCGCTCCACTGGCTGCTCGACAGTTTCTTCCAGTTCGGCGGCCTTATCTTCGACTTCTTTGAGCGCGTCCAGCGGCTGGCGGGCGCGGGCCAGGGCTTTACGGGCCACAGCCAGCTCGTCTTGCAGGCCGCGCAGTTGCTCGGCCGCTTCCTGACGGGCGTCTTCCAACAGCTTGCGCCGTTCGTCTTCGATCCGCTCCAGGCGATCCACCAGGCTGCGGCGCAGGCTTTCGGCCTCCTGGCGAGCCTGCTCGGCTTGCTGGCGGGCCTGGCGGCTCAGCTCGCGCTGGCGCAGAATTTCATCCAGCAGGTCATCGGCCCGCAGATCGTCGGGGTTGATCTCCTGGCGGGCGGCGGCGATGATCTCGCCCGGCAGGCCCAGGCGCTCGGCAATCGAAACCGCATTCGAGCGCCCCGGCAGGCCAATCGTCAGGCGGTAGGTGGGACGCAGGGTTTCCAGATCAAACTCGACGCTGGCGTTGACCACCCCCGGCATGGCGTGGGCAAACGCCTTCAGCTCCGGGTGGTGGGTGGTCACCAGGGTGGTGATGCCGCGCTCCAGCAGGTGAGCCAGGATAGCCCGCGCCAGAGCCGAGCCTTCCTGCGGGTCGGTCCCGGCCCCCAGCTCGTCCAGAATCACCAGCGAACGCTGGTTGGCCTGATCGAGGATGTGGATGATGTTGGTGATGTGGCCCGAAAAGGTGGAGAGCGATTGCTCGATAGACTGTTCGTCGCCAATGTCGGCGTAGATGGCCTGGAACAGGCTGATCTCTGAGCCGCTCTGGGCGGGGATGTGCAGCCCGGCCTGGGCCATCAGCGCCAGCAGGCCCACCGTCTTGAGGGCCACAGTCTTGCCGCCCGTGTTTGGCCCGGTAATGACCACCGCAAAAGTCTTGGGGTCTACGTCGAAGTCGATGGCGACCACCTTTGCGGGGTCGAGCAATGGATGGCGGGCCTGGTACAGGCGGATGACGCTGCCCGGAGAAACGGCCGACGACGGACGACTGTCCCCAGCCTGCGGGCCGGCGCCTGCGGTCGGCGGTCTGTGGGCCAGGGTCTCACGTTCCCCCTCCAGCTTCACCAGCTTCGGTTCTACCGCGCGCAGATCTTCGGCATATTTGCCGCAGGCCAGGGCCAGGTCCAGGTCGGCGATGACTTCGACGGTGTGGGTGATCGGGCCGGCGGCCAGGGCCACCTGGCGCGAAAGCTCGGCCAGGATGCGCCGCTCTTCGTCGCGTTCGGCCAACTGCAGCTCGCGATACTGGTTGTTCTGATCCACCACCGAGAGCGGCTCAACAAACAGGGTGGCCCCGGATTGGGATTGGTCGTGGATAATCGAGCGGATGCGGCCCTTGAACTCGGAGCGCAGCGGGATGACGTAGCGCCCATCCCGCTGGGTGATGATGGCTTCTTGCAAATAGGGGGCGTTGCGCGGATCGCCCACCATGCGCTGGAGTTTTGCCATCAGGCGCTCATGCACCACGCGCAGATCATGGCGCAGGCTGGCAAGCTTGTCCGAGGCGCTGTCCAGCAGCTCGCCTCGCTCAGAAACGGTGCGGGTGATGGCGTCGATCAGCCCGGCCGGGGGGGCCAACTGCTGGACAATTTCGAACAGCGAGGGATACTGCCCGGCCAGACGCTCGAAGGTGCGGGTCAGGCTGCGGGCGGCCACCAGGGTCTGCTTGATGTCGAGGAAATCGGTGGTCGCCAGCACCCCGCCGTGCAGGGCCAGATCGACCGGGGCGCGCACATCGCGCGCCCCGCCAATGGTGATATCGGAATGCGTCACCAGGAATAACACCGCCTCGGCGGTCACCTTCTGGCGGCGCTGGGCTTCAAACAGATCGTCCACCGGGCGCAGGGCCAGGGCTTTTTCCTGCGAGGCGGAAAAAGAGCAGTACCCGGCCAGCCGGTCGAGAATCTTGGGAAATTCAAGGATGTTGAGCGTCTTATCGTCCATCGAATATCAATTACCTGGCGCGGATTATACCAGAAGAAGACCACGGACGATGGACAACGGACGACAGCCCCCAGCCAACCCGGTCACGCGATCTGTCGTCTATCGTCTAGCGTCCATTTTCCGGTATAATCCACTGGCTATGATCGCACGAATTAAAACCACCTACCATACCTACCCCGGCCAGTTCTGGCTGATGTTTATCGGGATGCTCATCAGCACGATGGGGGCCAGCATGATCTGGCCGTACCTGATGATCTACGTCAGCCGCATGCTGGACACGCCGATGACCGTCACCGCCAGCCTGCTGACGATCCAATCGGTATGCGGGCTGATTGCGTCTATATCTTGTGGGCCGCTGATCGACCGGCTGGGCCGCAAGGGCATTATGGTATTCAGCCTGTTTGCCAACGGGCTGGCCTATGTCTTCTATGGGCATGCCACCAGCTTCTTCCATTTTGCGGCCCTGATGGCCCTGACCGGGGCGGTCAACCCGCTCTACCGGGCAGCGGCCGACGCCATGATGGCCGACCTGCTGCCCCCCGAGCGACGCATCGACGGCTATTCGCTGATGCGCCTGAGCAACAACCTGGGCATCTGCGTTGGCCCGCTGGTGGGTGGGTGGCTGGTGAGCGGCTCTTATGCGACCGCGTTTTACGGCGCGGCCGGCGGGATGATCGCCTACAGCCTGTTGATCGCCTTCCGGGCCGTCGAGACCATCCCGCCGCGCGCCGCCAACCAACCGGCTGCGCCTAAAGAGCGCTTCGGCGGCTACCCGACCATCTTTGCCGACCAGGTGTTCATGCGCTTTGTGGTGAATTTCACCCTGGTCAGCATCCCCACCGTGCTAATGTGGACGATCATGCCCGTCCATGCCAACACGAACTATGGCGTGCCAGAGAAGATGTACAGCTACGTCCCCTTTACCAATGCCATGATGGTGGTTTTTCTGCAAACTCTGGTCACTCGCTTCACCAAGCGTCACGCCCCCCTGGCAATGTTGGGCTTGGGGTCGCTATTCTACGCCCTGGCAGTGGGCGGCGTGGGTCTGGCGCGCGGGTTGGGCGGCTTCTGGCTGTGCATGGTAGTCATGACCATCGGCGAGATGATCCTGGCCCCCACTTCCAGCACGTACGCGGCTAACCTGGCCCCCACCGATAAACGCGGCCGCTACCTGGGGCTGGTAGGGCTGACCTGGCCGGTGGCCTCGGGTATTGGCCCACTATTTGGGGGGATGTTGAACGATACGTTCGGCCCCCAGGCCATCTGGCTCGGCGGGCTGGCGGTAGGGTTGGTCAGCACGGGCATCTTTGTGCTGCTGCACCTGCGCCAGGCCTCCCCTGCCCCGCTCGCGGCGACAGAAGTCTCGTATGAAAATCGCCCTACTCAGTGACGTCCACGCCAACTTCGCGGCCCTGCAGGCCGTGGCCGCCGACATCGACGCATGGCGGCCTGACCGAGTCATCGTAGGCGGCGACCTGGTGAACCGTGGGCCGCGCCCGGCCGAGTGCCTGGCCTTCGTGCAGGCCCGCCTGGCCCGCGGCGACTGGGCCTGGGTGCGCGGCAACCATGAAGATTACGTCATCAGCCACGCCCAACCCAACGCCCCGCGCCGCGGCCCGGCCTTCGAGATGCACCAGGCTTCATATTGGACTTACACCCGCCTGGGGCAAGACGTGTCTGCGCTGCAAGCCATGCCGTTCGACCTTCACCTGCTCGACCCGGCCGGGCGGGAGGCGCGCTTTACTCACGGCTCGATGCTGGGCCTGCGGGATGGCATCTACCCCGAAACACCCGACGCCGCCCTGCCCGCCAAGCTGGGCCTGAACGGCCAGCGGCCCGAACCGGAGCTGGCGGTCTTTGCGGCGGGCCACACCCACCGCCCGCTGATCCGCCGGCTGAACGGCACGCTGGTGGTCAACGCCGGGTCGGCCGGGCTGCCCTTCGACGGAGACACCCGCCCGGCCTACGCCCGCCTGACCTGGGAGCGCGGCGCCTGGCAAGCTGAGATCGTACGGGTGAACTACGACCTGCAGGCCGCCCTGGATGACTTCCGCCTCACTGGCTACACGCGAGACGCCGGCCCGCTCGTCCGCCTGGTCGAGATCGAGCTGCTTGAGGCCCATTCCATGCTGTACGCCTGAACGCTGGAATACCAGGAGGCGATCCTAAACGGCGAGATCACCATGCGGGCCTCCGTGCAGCAGTTTATACGCTGAAGATTTTTCGCACAGATCGCAAAGGGGCAAAAGATGGGCTGAGCTTTTGGGGGCCTTTGCACCTTTTGCTCCCTGGTGATCTGGGCAAGCGGTACTCTCTGCCTGCCGGAACCGGGCCGGGCCGTTGAGCGTCTGATGAGTACCAATCAGGGGGAAGTTTGATTTCTTTTTTAAGGAGGAACGACATGCATCGATCGCAACGTTTTGCCGGGCAGGCGCTGCTGGCCGTGATCGCCGCTGCCCTGGCCTGCAACATGCCAGGCGCTACCCCTGCCCCCGACCTGGCCCAAATGGTGGCCCAGACCCAAACCGCCATGGCCGCTGCGCCGACCGGCGCCCAGCCCCCGGCCAGCGCCGCCAGCTCTACACCAGGCGCAGCCGGCGCCAGCGCCGCGCCGCTCCAGCCCGGGACGGCGACAGGCGCGCCTGTCGGCGCGCCAACAAGCGCCGCTCCGACCCCTGCGCCGCCGACCGCCGGGCTGACCTGCACCGACAAGGCCCGCTTCATCAACGAAACGATCCCCGATAATACCCAGGTTCCGCCCGGCGCTTCGTTTATGAAGACCTGGACCCTGCAAAACATAGGCACCTGCACCTGGACGCCCGAATACAGCCTGGTATTTACCGAAGGCGAAGCGATGGGCGGCACCAGCCCGCAGCCTCTCGGCAGCGCCGTAGCCCCCAACGCTACGCTGCAAATCTACCTGCCCCAGACTGCTCCGGCGGTTCCCGGCCCGCACCAGGGGTTCTGGATGCTCCGAAATCCACGCGGCCAGACCTTCGGCCTGGGCGATGACGGCAGCAAGTCTTTCTGGGTCAAGATCAACGTCGCGCCGGGCGCGCCCGCTCCCGGCGTACCCGGCAATGCCTTCCCCACTGCCGCGCCTGGCGCACTGCCGACCCTAGCGCCCGGCGCCGGCCAGAATTTAGGCCCCGCCACCCGCACCTGGACCTTCAGCGGCAAGCAGGCCCCTTTCTACCTGGGCGAAGATGAAGACATCAGCTTCAAGGTAAACGGCGGCAGCCTGGCGCTGACGGCTTTTGAGCCAGCCGGCGATCAGTGGCGGGTAGCCGAACAAAGCTACGTGGATAACTTTGCCCTACAAGTGCAGTTCACCACCGGCCCACAGTGCGCCGGGAAGGATGACTACGGCCTGCTGGCGCGCGCCCCCAGCCAGCCCGATAACATTGTAGACAGCGGCTATGTATTTGGCTTCAACTGCGATGGACAGTTCCGGGTCTACCGGATGGATAACGGCGGCTACAGCGGCCTGATCCAGTGGACCAACCACCCGGCCGTTAAACCCGGCCCCAATCAGACCAACGTAATGACGGTGGTGGGCAAGGGCGAACAGTTTCAGGTTTACGCGAATGGGACGCTGGTGTTCCAGTTCAGCGATCCTACCTACAGCAGCGGCCTGTTCGGCCTGATGATCGGCTCTGGCGGAACGCAGAATTTCCAGGCGGCTGTGAGCCAGATCGATTGGTGGAAGTTGCCCTGACGGGTTGCAAACATTTTCCCGCAAAAGGGCGCAAAACTATTAATGAGGTAGTTCCCTGGTGGGGTTACGCCCCACCAGGGAACTACCCCATTAAACCGTGGCGCAGGCATGGCGCTCGTGGTAGCGCTAGGAGCGCAGCGACGCGGCCGGCTGCAAGTTATTGGAGAATTCGCGGCGTCGCTGCGCCCCCACCGGTCAGGTTGATGTTAAGGCAGGAAATTTCCTGCTGCGTTCTTTTATTCGATGACCACGTTCGACAGGTCGCCTTCGGGTTGAGGGTACTGCATCTTCAAGTCTTTCAACGCCTGCACCAGGGTTTCGGCAATTACCAGGTTGCGGAACCACTTGCGATTAGCCGGAACGATGATCCAGGGGGCCTCTTTGGCGCTGGTCTTGTTCAGTACATCCTCATACGCATCCTGATACTGCTTCCACAGCTTGCGCTCGGCCAGGTCGCCCAGGTTGAACTTCCACAGCTTGGCCTTATCGTCCAGGCGAGCCTGCAGGCGCGCCTTCTGCTCGTCCCGATTGATGTGCAGATAGAATTTAAGGATCGTCGTGCCTTCTTCGACCAGCAAGCGTTCGAAATCGTTGATCTGCTGGTAGCGCTTCTTCCATACGGTTTCGGGAACCAGCTCGTGCACCCGCACCACCAGCACGTCTTCGTAGTGGCTGCGGTTGAAGATCACCATCTCGCCCTTGCCGGGAACCTGCTGGTGCACTCGCCACAGGTAATCGTGATCTAACTCAACCGCGCTGGGTACCTTGAAACTCGCCACGCGCACGCCCTGCGGGTTGACCCCCTCGAAAACGTGCTGGATCGTGCCATCCTTGCCGGAGGTGTCCATGCCTTGCAGCACCACCAGCACCTTATGCTTATGCTCGGCGTACAGCAGCTCTTGTAAGTCGGCTAGTTCCTGGTTCAGCTCCAGCAGGCGGGCCTCTCCGGCGGCCTTGTCGCCATCGAAACCGGCTTTGCTGTCAGGGTCCCAGTCGTCCAGCCTGATCTTTTGGTCGGGTTTAATCCGGTAGCGTTCCATAAGCCTCCCTGTTTTCAAAATGAACGTCTTTGCCTACGGGCAGCAGAATAGCCCAGCGTAAACGCCAGAAGCGACATCGCGATATCCATCACCTGGCCCCCAATCGGGCTGCCCCACGCCTCGAGCGCTGCGAAACCGGCCAGCGGGCCCAGCGCGGCCGCCAGCCAGATCCCGGCGCGGGCGGCTGCATCGACCTCCAGGCGGTAAAGCCCATAATCCATTGCCAGTACCAGCAGCACGATGACGGCCAGGATTCCCAAACCCAATCCAATCCCAGCGCCGCGATAGGGAACATACCCCCACGGGCGCAGAAAGCTGTTGATCCAGGGGAAAACCAGGAATACAATCATCCCGCTGCTAAGGCTAAACGTATAGGGCCGCGCCTGGGGGCCTTTGCCGGGCTGCATAGCGCATTCCTCCTGCGGGCAAACTTCAGATAAGCGACTTTCTGATTATAGCATGGCGTCGAAAAGGCGGGGCAGCTCCCTATGCAACCATAGCGGCGGTAACAGGCGAGCTTTGCCTGGCACACTTCACCGCTTGAACAGAGGGTTAACCGGGGATTTTGTCGCACTTCGGGCGACAAAATCCCCTGAATACCTCTTTTTTAGACGTTTGAAGAGCGTCGCTCGCAGAGCGCCATAGGCTACTCCACGCTTCAGTGGGGTAGCGCCCCGTGTGGTACTCGCCGCAGTCAAAGGGAGCGGTACGTAATGGCGCAGCCGCACAAAGCAGGATGAAATGCCCGCCGCGCATATGACAAAATTGGCTGTATAATCGAGGCGACTGTTGGTATAATATTAGGCTGTTTGTGAAAAATTTTGCAATTAGTGGTTGTCAGAATGAAAAGCGTGAAGCGTCTTCCCCGGCCAGAACCGAGCCGGTCGATTGAATGGATCCAGGTTGAAATGGATCAGCCAGAAGAGCGGAACGGCGAGGTAATCGTCGAGACGCCGGTTTCGCTGACCATTAACAGCGAACTGTGGCTGACTCTGATGTGCACGCCGGTCGATCTGGAAGCCCTGGCGGTAGGCTTTTTGTATAACGAGGGTGTTATCCAGAGCAAAGACGAAGTGGCCGACGTGCGCGTCTGCCCTACCGGCGATAATGTAGACGTGTGGCTGGCCCATACCGTAGAACGGCCTGACCGCTGGCGGCGCACGTCTGGCTGCACGGGCGGCGTCACCTCGGTGGAAGCGTCTAACGCCGCCGACGACGACACAGCCTACCTGGGCGCGTACACGCATGGCAGCGCCGCCGGAGAGGCGCTGAACATCCAGCAGGTTGCCGGGCTGATCGAAGCCCTATCGGAAGCGCAAGACCTGTACCGGCTGTCGGGCGGCGTGCATACCTCGGCCGTCAGCGATGGGCGGCAGCTCTTGCTCACCTGTGAAGATATTGGCCGCCATAACACTGTCGATAAGCTGGCCGGGC
>CAYQDU010000100.1:0-15714 GCA_964416275.1 uncultured Anaerolinea sp.
AAGAGGGTTAATCGTGGATTTTGCCGCCCGAAGTGCGACAAAATCCACGCAACATTTCTTTCTTGAAGGCGCTCAAAGCGCGCCACGCCTGCTCCACGGTTTAATAGGGGGATACTACGCCGGGAGAGCCAGATATCAAACCGGCTTGCGCGCCGAGACGAGCGCGCTGTAGAGACTCACCCCTTCCGCCGCTGCAGCGGCCTGGCTGCGCTGCACCTGGATCGATTCGAACCCGGCCTGTGCGATCAGGTCGATATATTCTTGTTCGGGTAAAGAGCCGAACACGCAGCTTCCCCAGTTCTCGGGGGCGAGGCGCAGCTCGCTGGGGAAGGCGCCCTGGGTAACCATGTCGCTCACCTCCAGCCGCCCGCCGGGACGCAGCGCCCGGAAGGCTTCGCGGAATACCAGCCCCTTATCCTCGGTCAGGTTGATCACGCAGTTCGACAGGATCACATCCACGCTGGCGTCTTCCACCGGAAGCGCTTCAGCGTAGCCCTGGCGGAACTCGACGTTGGTGAACCCGTGGCGCTCGGCCGATGCACGCGCCCGATCCAGCATGGCGGGAGTCATGTCTACCCCAACCACCCGCCCGGTGGGTCCCACTTTGCGGGCAGACAGGAAAGCGTCCAGCCCACCGCCGCTGCCAATGTCCAGCACCACTTCGCCCGGCTGCAGCCCGGCCAGGGCGGTGGGGTTGCCGCAGCCCAGCGAGAATTCGGCCGCCTCGCTGGGGGCCGCCTGCCGCTCGGCGGCGGAATAGCCTGGGTCGAACAGGTCATCCAGCTTGGCGCCAGCCTGCTCGACTGCGCTGCGGTCGGCCAGGGCCACCTGGTCCAGGCCGATTAGCTCGCTCTGCCCGCCACAGCAGTTGGCGGCGCTTTGGGATGGAGCCGGCGCGGTGCAGCAGCTTGTCCCGGTCAAGGCGCGCTCGCGGTAATGTTCCTGCACCGCCCTGCGGGCGCTGACCCGCTTTGTTCCCACCGCTACGAACACGCTGATGCGGGTCACATTCTCAGCCGCCGAGCCGCAGTCATGCAGTTCGGCCGCTCCGCTCTCAGATTTTGTGCAGCATGACTGCCCGGTGCAGTCAACGATCACGTTCACCAGCCCGGCCTGTTCGAGCCAGGTACGCGCCTGTGGGCGCTCGAAGCCCAACCATACGTCAGCCATCTCTTCACGCATCCATTCATGGGGATGCGCGTCCATATCGGTGATCACCAGCCGGCCGCCGGGCTTCAAAATGCGCACCATCTCTTGGATGGCGGCCGCCGGATCGATGCAGTGGTGCAGATACATATTGGCAAACACTGCATCCACACCGGCCTCTGGCAGCGGCAGCGATAGCCCGTCCGCCTGCCGATAAACTACGTTAGCGAACTGGCTCAGGTTGTGCTGCGCCACCGCCAGCATCTCGGCCGAGCCATCCAGGGCGTAGACCTGTTTCACCCGCGGGGCCAATCCGGCGCTGACAAAGCCGGTCCCTGCGCCAATGTCTGCCACGACCATCTCGGGGCGCAAATATGCCTTGGCAATGGCCGCCTCACGCAGCGCTTCGGTAAAATAACCGCTCCGGATTTCATCCCACTGCCCGGCTTTCTGGGCAAAATATTGTGCAGCATCCGATGTCATACTCATAGGAACCATCCTTTTCTTTTTATCGCAAATATACGATGATCGGCCGTAAAAAAAGCGCCCGACCGCCGGGCGGCAAGGCAACCAGGGAGCCAGACCTGCAATCTCACGAACAACAATTCGGCAGCCAGTTCTCGATCTGATCCTTCAACCAACGAATAGATTCGGCATCCAGGCAATAGCAAGTGGCCGGGCCTTCGATCTCACCACGGATCAACCCGGCATCCTTCAATACCTTCAGGTGCTGGCTGACGGTGGATTGGGCCAGTGGCGTAGTCTCGACGATCTCTGCGGTAATGCACATCTGCCGCTCTGCCAGTGTCTCCACAATCTGGAAACGGATCGGGTTGCCTAACGCCTTCAACATTTTTGCCAGGCGCAGCTTCTCATTAGCAACTGCGGCTACCTTTGACTTGACCATTAATATTCTAACCCTTTCCCTTGACGCCAGATCGTATTGGCTCTTCCGCCACAGGCGGGAAATTTTATTGGTTCTTTCGACCTGGCCCGGAAAGAGTCATTTTATTCTTTCCCGACCAGCCGGAACAACTATCGTATAATTACGATCATCGTAATTATACGATAAAGAGCTGGTATGTCAAGAGGTGGGCTGTCTGGTCAGCCCCGCCTCGCTTGCACCTGGTACCACCCCATTAAACCGTGGAGCCGGCATGCCGCTCTTTGTGCGCTCTGAAAGAGATATTGTCGTGGATTTTGTCGCCCGAAAGGCGACAAAATCCACGATTAACCCTCTTTCGGCGAGGCTTGCCCGTCGCCCGGCCAATATTTTCCCACAAGCGGCGAAAAATATGGTAAACTGCGTTGGTAAGTTACATGGGAGTTTGTGCAAGGAAAGGAGGCCAAGACATGCTAAGCTGTGGAACTGCTCGAACCGAGTCTGTCTTGAACGCGCCTCCTTGCCGGGGCAACTGAGCCTTTTGCGATCCTGAAGATCGTATGCGGCCGCAGGCGCGTTCCAGCCCTGCGGCCTTTTTGTTTGCCGTTCGACGGTATACCGCCGCAGGGAGTGTGTGACCCTTGCGGCGTTTTTTATTCCGATTTGTACAACCGATGAGGTTTTTAACGATGGCTCAACATGCTTCAAAGCACGTGATCGACGACTTGGCGGAGCTGGAAGACCTGCCCCGCGTTCGCAATATCCCCGACCGCCAGCGCCGGGTCGGTTCGACCCGCAGGATGGTCGCCGAAGCGCATAAGGCCAAAACTGGCCCCACCCAGGAGGTGGCCGAGCAGGCCGATGGGCGCGGCCAGTTCAAGTTCTCATATACCGCCGCTCGCCACGAGGCCATGTGGCTGATCGAATCGCTGGGCGGCTTTTACGAAGGTCAGTGGATCGACGATGTGCTGCGCCTGGTGAAGGGCGGCAAGGAGGCCAACGTCTACCAGTGCCTGTCCAATCCCTCGGCGCAGGGGCTGCCTAACGCATTTGTGGCAGCCAAGGTTTACCGGCCGCGCATGCTGCGCAACTTGAAGAACGATCACATCTATCGCGAGAATCGAACCAACCTGGACGAAGATGGCCGGGAAGTGACTGACGATGGGATGCTGCACGCCATGCGCAAGCGCACCGAATACGGCCGCGAGCTGCTGCATACTTCCTGGATCGAGCATGAGGTCCAGACGATGGAAGCGCTGTCCGCGGCCGGTTTGGACGTGCCGCGCCCGTTAGCCAGCGGCGGCAACGCCATCCTGATGAGTTACATCGGTGATGCCGACACCGCCGCCCCCACGCTGAGCAGCGTTAGCCTGCATGGCCGGGAGCCGCAGCGCCTGTTCGAGCGGGTGGTGCATAACATCGACCGCATGCTGGCCTGCAACCGTATCCACGCCGATCTGTCGGCCTTCAATATCCTGTACTGGCAGGGCGAGATCACCCTGATCGACTTCCCCCAGGCGATCCATCCCGACCAGAACAGCAACGCCTACCCGATCTTTGAACGTGACGTGCGCCGGGTGTGCGAGTACTTCCAGCGCCAGGGGGTGCGGGTGAACCCGCGTTCGCTGGCAGCCGGGATGTGGAAAGCCCACCAGCGCCGCATCGGCCCGGAGATCAACCCGGCCCTGCTCGACCCCGAAGACGCAGCCGACCGGCGGCTGTGGACCGCCGCCTCGAAGTAAGGGGATCGGTTTGCGGGTTGGGCGCGCCGCCGCGCTCAACCCGCAAAATAAAACATCCTGGCGAACAGCCAAACTTTGGTAAGATAGAGACATGCAAAACCTGCCCACACTCGACAAACTCTATCAAATTTGCGCGGCTTTGGAAAAACGCTTTCCGGGCAACCGCGACCCGTTCCGTATCTTGGCCCGCCTGATGGAAGAATCGGGCGAGTTGGCCGACCAGGTGCATCTGTGGGAAAATGTGGGGCGTAAGCGCGCCAGCGGGCGGCAGCCGATTGCCGCCGACCTGGCAAAGGAAATCAAACAGGTGATCCTGGCCGCCCTGGATGTGGCGCGTTATTATGGCGTGGAGGCGCAGTTGGAAGAAAGCATCGCCGCCAGCTATGAATCTGCACTGCGCGAAGGGTTGATCCAGGCGGATCAAACCCCGTGACGCCGGCCCGCTTGGGTGGGCAATTTCCCCTGTAGAGAGGTCTTAACGTGAAAATTCTGCATGTGGTTGGGGCGCGCCCCAACTTCCCCAAGGTCGCTCCCATCTATGCCGCCATGCAAGAGGCCGGTGGCCTGTTCCAGCAAACCCTGGTGCATACCGGGCAGCATTACGATTATCAGATGTCGCAGGTGTTCTTTGAAGACCTGGGCCTGCCTACCCCCGATGAATTCCTGAATGTCGGCTCGGGCAGCCATGCCGAGCAGACCGCCCGCATCCTGCTGGCTTTCGAGCCGGTGGTCGCTCAATACCGCCCGGATTGGGTCCTGGTGGTGGGCGACGTGAACTCGACCCTGGCCTGCGCCCTGGTGTGCGCCAAGCTGGGCTTGCCGGTGGCCCACGTGGAAGCTGGACTGCGTTCGGGGGATCGCTCCATGCCGGAGGAGATCAACCGCCTGCTCACCGACCAGATCGCCGACTTGCTGTTCACCCCCTCGCGGGACGCCGACGCCAACCTGCTGCGGGAAGGCGTGGCAGCCAGCAAGATTCACTTCGTGGGCAATGTGATGATCGACACCCTGCTGCGCCTGCTGCCCCAGGCCCGCCAGCGCCCAATCGTAAGCCAGATGGAATTGGAGCCGGGAGCGTACATCCTGGTGACGCTGCACCGCCCCAGCAACGTGGACGACCCGCACACGCTCACCCAGGTGATGATGGCTTTGGAGCAGCTTGCCGCCCAACGCCCGGTGGTGTTCCCCATCCACCCACGCACTCGCCAGCGCCTGGCCGCTCTCGGCTTGCAGCCGCAGGGCGTGCGCCTGATCGACCCGCTGGGCTATCAGGATTTCCTGGCCTTGATGGACTCGGCCGGGCTGGCGCTGACCGATTCGGGCGGCATTCAAGAGGAAACCACCGCCCTGGGCGTGCCCTGCTTGACCCTGCGCCCCGGCACTGAGCGCCCGGTGACGATCAGCCAGGGGACCAACCGCCTGGTTCCGCACGAAGCGAACGGCGGCTGGAAGCCGGCCGCCATCCTCGAGGCGGTGGCCCAGGCTCCGTTCGGCAAGCAGGCGGCCCGCTGCCCGGATTTTTGGGACGGGCATGCTGCCCGGCGCATCGCCGAAGTGCTGCGCATCTGCGGCTAGCGGTTTTTTGTGGAGCGCCGATGAGCGATCTGAATGCGCTTGCCCCTTTGCTGCGGACGGTCATCGGTACGCAGACCCGGTTGGTAGATTATCAGGTTGCGAATCAGGAACCGGATTATTGGGTACTGTTGGCCCGTCTCAGCCAGCCTGACCTGGAAGTGGTCATCAAACTGGCCGGGCCGGCGGCTCAAATGGCCGCCCAGTTTGACCGCACGGCTGCCATCAATCGCCTGGTGGCGCAATCTACCACGATCCCCATGCCGGAAGTGCTTGGGGTAGATGCCACGCTTCAGAAGTGGCCCTGGCGCTATCTGATCTACACTTTTCTGCCGGGCAGCGAGTGGCGCGACGCGCGCGGCCAACTGACCGGCCCGGAATTGGCCCTGGCCCAGCGCCAGATCGGAGATGCGGTAGCCCAGCTTCATCAGATTCCTTTCCCGGCCTTCGGCGAGATTGGCAGCGATGGACAGGTGGCGCAGCCTATCCTTTCCAGCCTGGCGGCGCTGAAACGCCACGCAGCCCGGATTATCCTTTCGCCCCGGCTGCAAGAGGCTTTCCTGTCTGCCCTGGAACTGCGCTCGGCCTGCTTTGAGCCGATCCAGGAGATTGGGCTATGCCATGAAGATTTACATCACGGAAATATTCTGTTTGCCCAGCGAGCCGGGCATTGGCAGTTAGCCACCATTCTCGACTTTGATAAAGCCTGGGCCGGCCCCCCAGAGTCAGACCTGGCTCGGCTGGAAATCTGGCGTGGCATGACTTCTCTCGATTTTTGGGCGGCTTACCAGGCCCGGCGCGCCGTGGACGATGGATACGTTCAGCGGCGGGCGATCTATCAATTGCTGTGGTGTTTGGAGTTTGCCCGCTCGACCCCCGCACACCTGGCCGATACCCGTCAGGTGTGCCAGGAATTGGGCTGCCCGGTCATCGAAAGTTTTGATTGAAATTATCCGGCCGGAAGAAGGGGGTCTAAAAGGGCCGCCAGCCGGGTTTCCTGGTTTTCTCCAATGCCTGGTGGGCTTCGGGAGTAGCGATGTGCTCCAGGGCTTCTTGGGCTGCCAGGCGCACCTCTTTGGATGGATCGCGCAGCAGCTTCGCCAGCCCTGGCGCTGCCGCCCCGGCTTTTAGCTTGCCCAGGGCTGCAGCGGCCCAGAAGCGCACTTCGGACTCCGCATCCTGCAGGGCGGTGATCAGGGGGCGGATGACGCGCGGGTCGCCGATCTGGCCCAGAGTGTGGGCCGCGCCGTAGCGGGCGTCCACATCCTCGCTCTGGAGCTGGCGCAGCAGCCCTTCTACCGCCTCCGCCCCATACTGTTCCAGGTAGAAGATTGCCATGGGGTGGTTTTCGGGGTCTTCGATCTGCAGCAACAAGCGTTCCAATTCGAACCGGCGGCTCTCGACCTGCGCCCGCCGGGCGGCGCTCAGGCTGTTGAGGGTATAGCACATCGGACAGCCGGCTTGCAGCTGCGCCTTACACTGCACGCAGTAGCGGGCCTGGGCGGAATTGGGCGTGCCGCATTCCCGGCACAGGATGCTGCCGTCCTCGGACCAGTCGGTCAGCGCCAGGCTGGAGCCGCAGGCTGGGCAGGTGAAGACGGTTCCCGATAAGGCGCTGGCCTCCACCGGCGCGCCGCAGGCTGGACAGCTCAGCAGTTGGATGTGGGGCATGGGTCACCTCGCATTGGGCCTTTTGTACCCTGAAGCACGGTGCGGCGCACCCGATTTTGGCGCATCGCACCGTGCTACTGGATCAGGCGCAGCGCTCCGTCCCGCGCCTCCCACAGGGCGGCGGCAAAGCCCTCGATGAAGTAGCGGTCATGTACCACGGCGATAATCGTTCCCGGAAAGCCCACCAGGGCCTGCTCGAAGCGGGCGCGGGAGGGGATGTCAAGGTGGTTGATCGGCTCGTCCAGCAGCAGCAGATTGCAGCCCTCGGCCGCCAGACAAGCCAGGGCCAGCCTGGCCCGCTCGCCGTAAGATAGCTGCCCAATGGGGGTAAAGACCATATCCCCGCTGAACAGGAATTGGTGCAGAAAGGTGCGGGCCTCGGTCTCACTGCGCGGCAGCAGCTTGCGGATCGTCTCGAGGGCGTTTTGCTGGGGGTCGAGGTTTTCCTGTTCCTGGGCCATGTAGCCTACCCGCACGCCGCTGCCCAGGCGCACCGCCCCAGCTACCGGCGGCAGCTGCCCGGCGATGGTGCGCAGCAGGGTGGTCTTCCCGGCTCCGTTGGGACCGATCAGGGCCAGGCGAGCGCCGCTGCGCAGGGTCTGATTGAGGCCGCTCAACAACGCCACGCCGTCATAGCCCACTGCCAGGTCTTGGAAGGCCAGCACGTCTTTGCCGCTGGGCGGAATGACGCCGAAATCGAGCTTCATCTGCCAGGATGGGCGGGGCTTATCGATTTTTTTCTCGCTCAGGATGGTTTCGATGCGCTTCTCGATATGAGTCGCCCGCCCAAGAGTGCCTTTGCTGACCCGCCCGCCGAAGAAGCCCTTGGCGAACTTATCGCCGCTGTCGCCTTTGCCGCCTTTTTTGAAGGCCGCGACGCCGCGCACTTTGGCCGCCGCCCGCTTCAGGCGGGTGATCTCCTCCTGCTGATCGGTATACGCCTGCCACTGGCGGCCCTGCTCGGCCAGCTTTTGCTCCAGGTAGTCGGTATAGCGGCCAGCGTACGCCTTGAGGCTGTGGCTGGCGGGGTCGATTTCCAAAATTCCGGTCACGCTGTGGTCGAGGAAGGTGCGATCGTGCGAGACGATCAAGGCCCCTGCGCTGCGGGTGAGGGGCGAGCGGCTGAGCCAGCCTTCCAGCCACTCCAGCATGTCGATGTCGAGGTGGTTGGTCGGCTCGTCGAGCAGCAGCAGGCCGGGCGCGCCCAGCAGCACGCTCGCCAGGGCCAGGCGGGTCTTCTGCCCGCCGCTGAGATAGGTCACCGGCATATCCAGCGCATAGACCCCCAGGCCGAGGGCCTGCAGGGCCTCCGGGGCCTGAGCGGCGCTCTCGGCGGCCAGCGGCAGGCGCGCCAGAAGGGCGTCATACTCGCGCTGCAGAATGGGTTGGTCGGGGGCGGATGCCAAAGCGTGAGCCAGCGCCTCCAGCCGGGCGCTGAGGGCCTCGAAGTTGCCCGCCCGCCGGTCGAGAAAGCCGCCCAGGGTGTCATCAGGCTCTGGGGCCAGGCCCTGGGGCAGATAGCCCAGGCGCAGGTCGGGCGGGCTGAGGTGGAACCCGCCCGCATCGGGCCGCTCTTCGCCGGCCAGGATGCGCAGCAGGGTGGTTTTGCCGCACCCGTTCGGCCCTACCAACCCCAGGCGCTCGCCTGGGCTGAGCGAAAACGAGATGTCTTTCAGTACCGGCTCATTGGTGTAAAATTTCGATAGGCTAGTGACGGTAAGCATAAGACCTCCAGACGTTAAATAACAAAAACCGAGGGCCAACGCCCTCGGTCGGAAAATGCAATTTAAAGAATTGTTCCCACGAGAACTGTTACCCGAAATATCGTCTGATGTTAGATCAAAGTCTCCGTCATGACCTTTACTCCTGATTGGAGACGATTATATCACACTTCGCTCGCCCACCGGGATGAGTGACTTTGTGACGCCTGTCACATAGCAAACGAGGACGTTTTGGGTCGGCGCGCCGAGCGGATTAATGCTTTAATTAACCTGGGTCAAGATTGTGCAGGCGGCGTAACCGCCCGCACAATCTCAACGATAGATCAACTCCCGCCTTCGGCGGAAGAGCCATACTTTTAGGGAGAAAAAATATGTCTCAGACTACAGAAAACTTGCAAGAGGCCTTCGCGGGCGAATCGCAGGCCAACCGGCGCTATCTGGCGTTTGCCAAAGCTGCTGAAAAAGAAGGCCACACCCAGATCGCCAGGCTGTTCCGGGCGGTAGCGGCGGCCGAAACCGTCCATGCCCACAACCATCTGCGCTTGCTGGGCGAGGTCAACGACACCGCCAGCAACCTCAAGGCCGCCCAGACTGGCGAGAACTACGAAGTCACCAGCATGTATCCAGAGTTCATCCGGGAAGCCGAAACCGAGGGGGAAAAGAAAGCCCTGACCTCGTTCAAGTGGGCCTGGGAGGTGGAAAAGGAGCATGAAATCCTGTTCCAGCAGGCCCTGGAGAACCTGGGCGGCGCGGCTCAAGACCTGGAAATTTGGGTTTGCCCGATGTGCGGCAGCACGCATGTGGGCGTGCGACCCGACAAATGCCCGGTGTGTGGTGCGCCCGGCGAGCGCTTCGAGAAAATCGTCTGATGGAGGCCCCGCCCTTCCACATCTCGCTGGTGGTGTTTGACCTGGACGATACCCTGCTGCATGGCCTGGATGGCGGCTATGTGTGCGGCGCCGATTATGCCGATGCCGGGCGCAGCGATTATACCTTCACTCGCCTGGATGGGCTGCGCCTGCTGCGCAATGATGGCCAGCGCTTCGACCTGTATCCCGAAGTCCCGGCCCTGTTCGATGCGCTGCGTCAGCGTGGGGTGCGGATTTCATTAGCCAGCTATAATCACCCGGAGCCAGTCTGGCGGGCGCTGCTTGCCTTGGGCCTGCTGCACTATTTTCAGCACCCGGTGGTGGAATGGAGCGGGCGTAAAGACCTGATGCTCCAAAGCATCCTGGCCGACTTTGCCGCCGAGAACTGCGTTATCCAACCGGCTAACACCCTGTTTGTAGATGACGACCAGCCGGGTCGCTACCGCAAGCAAATGGCCGAGATTGGCGTGCATTTCTTGCAGCGCGGGGTAGACATCCAGCGTCTGGATGAGATCTTAACCTACCCGCAATTTGCCTGGCCGCCCCGCCGATAGGGGAAGGCAAATAACCCCGCCTGGTTGTGAACGATCATGGCGGCAAAAAGATCGACAGGGGATTTTGGTGTGCTTTGCGCGCCAAAATCCCCTGTTAAACATCTGCGCCGCCCGCCGGTTATGCCTCCCATGGGGAAGGGATGCTCCTGTGAACAACCGGGCGGGAACTTTGGGGGCCTCGGTCTAACGCAAGAAAGCCATCCGCAGCCCCATCACCACCAGCAGGCCCAGGGTCAACTTGCGGAAAATGACCGGGTCTATCCAGCGGTCGAGGCGCGAGCCAGCCAGCAGACCCAGGGCCAGCACCGGCAGCGCCAGCAGATATAGATGACCGACGGTTCCGGTCAGTCGGCCCTGGATTGCGTGGTTGATGATTGCCAGAACATCGTTAACCAGAAAGAAGCCCTGTAAGTTGCTCTTGAATTCGGCGGGCGCCCAACGCCGGCAGGCGCCATAGATAATCACCGGCGGCCCGCCGATGCTGTACGCGCCGCTGAGCAGCCCGGCCAGGAACCCGGCCAGAAAGGCCCAGGCCGGATGTTTCAGCTCGGGCAGGCGCAGGTCGAGCAAAGCGTAGAGCGCATAGCCGGAGATCACCAGGCCCAGAATGGTGAGCAGCACACCTTCATCCAGCCGGCCCAGGACGTAGCTCCCCAGGGGGATGGCGGCCACTGAGGCCAGCGTCAACCGCCAGACGTTGCCCAGGCGGAACGCCCCACGGTAGCGCAGCAGCAGAAAGAACTCCAGCGTGGCGGTAATCAGCGCCGCCAGCGGCGCTGCCGTGCGCACCCCCAGCAGGTCGGGCAAGAAGGCCATCGAAACCAGGCCCGACCCAAAACCGGTCAGGCTTTGAACCAGGATGGCTAACAGGATAACGAGCGGAGGCAGCCAATTTTCCATACTGTACCGTAAACGGGGCAATTATACGGTATATTTTAGAGGCCGAGAATTTTTATCAAGGAGATAGGGGCGGTTGCATCGCCCCCTATCTCCTTGATAAAAATATAAAGGTTCTTCCGCCGACGGCGGGATTGGATCCATACTTGGGGAGTTGGGCGATTTCACCGCTCACCCCCAAAAAGTACGGGGATTTTCCTGGCGAAGCCGGAAGAGCCGAAATAGATCGAAGATTTTCAGGAGGCAACCCTTCCAATGCTGGACGAAAAACGGATCATTTTTCTGCACGGCCTGGAAAGCAACAGCCAGGGGCGTAAGACCCACATCCTGCGGCGCTGGTTCCCGCAGATCATCATCCCCGATTTTGTGGGCGATTTGCACACCCGCATGACAAAGCTATACCCGATCCTGGGCGAGCGGGACAACTGGACGGTGATTGGTTCCAGCTTTGGAGGGCTGATGGGGGCGCTGTTCACCTGCCAGCGCCCGACCCAGGTACGTAAGCTGATCCTGATGGCCCCTGCCCTGATGCTGCCCGAATTTGCCGATCATCTGCCCGCGCCGGTGGATACGCCTACCGTGGTGTATCACGGTACGCAAGACACGGTTGTGCCGTTAGAACTGACCCGCAGCCTGGCCGAGAAGGTGTTTCGCAACCTGACCTTCCAGGTCGTGGACGACGATCACGGGCTGTATCAGGTTTCCGAGCAGATCGACTGGCGCGCCCTGCTCACCTAAAGTTTTGCAGATTCTTTCGATCAACCCCGCCTGCGCCGGAAAAGAGGCGCCACCCCATTAAACCGTGGGGCAGGCATGGCGCTCTGCGAGCGCCCCTAAAAAGAGATATTGCGCAGATTTTGTCACACAAATTGCGACAGAGTCCACGATTAACCCTCTTCCGGCCAGGCTCGCCAGTCACCTCCCCCCCGGTTGAGCCTGGATCTGCCGGGAAAGAAGCTCTATTAGGGTATTGCGTGGCGTAGCCACGCAATACCCCAATAGAGAAAAAATCCCCGCCTGCGGCGGAAGAGCTATGTTATGGCAGTTCGATCAGCCACAGGTTTTGGTCATGGGCCGAGACGAAAACCATGTACCGCCCATCCGGCGAAACGCTCCAATCGCCGTTGGCGATCTTGAATGGCGTTTGCAGCGGGTCGAGCAGTGGAACGACCGCCCCGCCGCTGGCTTCGACTTGCAGCACCCGGTTGGCTGGCGCGCCCGGCTCCAGTGGAACCAGCAGCAGATGGCCAGCGTCGCGCCAGCGATAGGCCCCGAATGGTTCGACCTTGCGGCGCTGGCCGCTTGCCAGTTCCACCAGCCACAGGCCCGAATCGGCCAGGTCGTTGGTAAAGCTGACCACGTAGGCCAGCCAGTCCCCGCCGGGTGAAAGAGACAGGCTGCGCAGGCGCTCGCCGCGGACCATTTCTTGCAGGCCCGGCGGCTGTCCGGGCGCTTCGGCCGGGGTCAGAACGGAGATGGCCTGCCCGCTTTCTGGAGCGGCCAGGCGGGTAGTAACCAGCAGGCGGCCGCCAGGCAGCCACCCGGCAAACCCCACCCCCGGCCCGGCAAACACCTGGCGCGCTGGGCCGCCCTCTATGGGACTGACCCAAACCTGGCGCACAGCGGTATCGAAGGGCGGGCCGGATTGGCCGCCTGTCCAGGCTACCTGAGCGTTATCCGGCGAAAAGCTGACCGCCCGCCCGCCGTTGGCGATAGTCCAGGTTTGCCCGTCGGCCAGGCGTTCGATGCGGGTCTGCCCGCCGGCCGGGTAGGCCCGCAAGCTCAGATCGGGTGAATACAGGCCCAGGCGCTCGCTCCACAGAGTCGGAGCGCCGCCCGCCGCCGGCACGCTCCATATTCCGATGGGAGCGCTGGGGGTGGGCCGGTCGATATACAGCACCTGCTGGCTGTCTGGCGACCAGAAGGGCTGCACACAGCAGCCGCCCTGGGTGAGCTGGCGCAGAATGGGCGCCCGGACGGTGGGCGAAGGGCTGGGGCTGGGAGCGGCCTGGGGAATGACTCTGGTTTCTGGCGGGGCCGGGCTGGGGCCGGGCGCGCTGGGGAGCGGCTTCTCTGGCCCGGCCGCACCTGCGGCCAGGGACGGGGCAGCCTGGGGCCGGGCGGTGGATGTCTGCTCTGCCGGCGGCGCGGCTGCGCCCTGGCTGCACCCGCTCAGAATCAGACTGGCGCACAGCAAGCCCGCCCAGGCCGTTTGGCAGAAGGTCGGCCTGGTCATGGGGCCCATTCCGGCGGCCAGGGGTTGGGGTAATCGTTCAGCAGCGGCCCCCAGAACTGCACTTCGGGTTGATCGGCCAGGTTTTGCCAGCGGCGCGGGTCGCTCAGATCGCGAGCAAAGCCGGGGCTGGAAGCGCCGTTCAGCGCCAGAGCGTCCCAGTCGGCGGCGATCAGGACGATAGGGTTGTAGGCGCGGTTATACTGCCCGCCGTTGCGGATTTCCAGGTGCAGGTGCGGGCGGGAAGTGCAGGTCAGGTCGGGGTCGCCCACTTTTGCCACGAGCTGCCCGGCGCGCACGGCCTGGCCCACCTGTAAATCGGGCCTCTCCAGCAGATGGCCGTAGAACGAAGCATAGCCGTTGGGGTGGTCGATCATCAGGTTGTGCGGGGCCGAGCCATGTTCCAGGGCGTCCACCTTGCTTACCACGCCATCGCCAATGGCGGCGATGGGATAGCCGCAGGGGGCCATCAGGTCTATTCCGAAATGCAGGCCCTGCCCGGCCTCGTAGAAGATCCTCCGCTGGCGATAGGCTCCGGTGGTGTTGCCATACGCCTGTCCCAACAGCCAGGTATCTGGGCCGGATGGATCGAGAAATGGCAGGCGGAAGGGCGGCGCAGGCGGCTGAACGTTGGTCAGCAGCGCCAGCAGAATCAGGATTTTGCTCATTTTGGATAACATAAATCTAATTATACCTGTTTTGCCATCCGCCTTTTGCGGTGTGGAGAATTTTAGGCTGCCCAGCAGCCCAAAAACCTTCCGTGGAATCACCCCCTCAATCTGTTAAAAACCGCTCCGTCTGCCAACGGATCTGTTTTGGCAGACGGAGCGGCATTCTATGACCGCGCCGCGGTCAGAGCCCGCTGACCAGGTTTCCGGCCGCCAGCAGGATGAAGCCCACTACAACGAACCAGAAGGCGAAACCCGAAATCGGCGGCATCGAGACCAGAGTCGCCAGAACGCCAATGATAACCAGGGCTACGGCAATCCAAAAGGTGACCAGTTTGGGTGTTTGCAGTTTCATCGTTTTCTCCTTGGGTAGAATGCGATTGCTGAAGTTCGGCCGCCCGCTGGGGGCGGGCTGTAGAATGGGCTGCTTTGTTCACGGCTCCTTGTTTATTATACAATATTAATTTCGAATGAGCGCAAATGTGGACACAAGGTTTGGGCGGGAAAACCTTGGTCCAGAAATCTGCTAGGTCAGGCGTCGATCCTGGCGGTCGAACTGGGTGTGGTACAGCCCGGCGTACAGCCCATCCAGGGCCAGCAGCTCGGCGTGCGTGCCGCGCTCTACGATCCGGCCGCGGTCCATCACCAGGATCAGGTCGGCCGCCAGGATGGTGCTGAGGCGATGGGCGATGACGATGCTGGTGCGCCCGGCCATCACCCGCTTGAGCGCGTCCTGGATCAGGGCTTCCGATTCGCTGTCCAGGTGGCTGGTGGCTTCGTCCAGCACCAGGATCCGCGGGTCTTTCAAGATCACCCGCGCCAGGGCCAGGCGCTGTTTCTCGCCGCCGCTCAGGCGGTAGCCGCGTTCGCCTACCACCGTGTCGTAGCCGTCCGGCAGACCCATGATGAAATCGTGGATGTTGGCCGCCCGGCAGGCGGCCTCCAACTGGCTTTCAGTAGCCTCCAGGCGGGCGTAGAGCAGGTTGGTACGGATGGTGTCATGGAACAGGTGGGTTTCCTGAGTCACCATGCCGATCTGCTCGCTGAGCGAGTCCAGGGTCACATCGCGCAGGTCGTGGCCGTCCAGGCGGATCCGCCCGCTGGTGGGGTCGTACAGGCGCGGGATCAGGTAGGTGAGGGTGGTCTTGCCCGCCCCGCTGGGGCCTACCAGGGCCACCAACTGCCCCGGCGCTACGTGGAAGGTGAGGTCTTCCAGGGCGTCCAGGCGGGCCTGGGTGTGGGGGGCCTCTTCGTCGCTGGCCGGGGCAAGTTGGGTCGCTTCGACCGGGCTATGCTCGTCTGGCCGGCCGTTGCCGCCGCTTTTGGCGGCTGGCTTGCCGCCGGCCGGCGCTCCGCCTGAAAGTGCGGTGGTCACTCGATCCATTTGCCCGAAGCGCTCTACCTCGCTCAACAGCGGCACGGCCTGCGGGTCGTAGCGGAAACTGACCGCCTCGAACTCCAGCTCGCCGCGCGCCTGGCGCAGCACGATTGGGTCGGGGCGCTCGACGATCTCGCTTGGCAGGTCGATCACCTCGAACACCCGCTCGAAGCTGACTACCGAAGTGGCAAACTCGACCGGGGCGTTTGCTAAGCCCTGCAGCGCGCCGTACAGGCTGCCCAGGTAGGCCCCGAAGGCCACAATCGTCCCCACCGTAAAGCTGCCCTGGATCGCCAGATAGCCGCCCAGGCTGTAGACCAGGGCTGTGCCGATGGCGCTGATCAGCCCCACAATGACGAAGAAGGTTGCCCCCACCACCG
>CAYQDU010000101.1:0-15561 GCA_964416275.1 uncultured Anaerolinea sp.
AGGTCGGCGGTGCCGAAGGCGCTCCAGGCGCTGGGGCGGAAGATGCGTTCTTCCGGCACATTATGCATACACACCGGGATGCGCAGGATCGAAGCCAGGCTGAGCAGGTCGGCCCCAATGTGGCCGTAGCTGAGCGCGCCGTGGTTCGCGCCCCAGTTTGCCATCACGCTGTACACATCGTGGAAAGCGCCCTGCCCGGTCAGGTTGGGGACGAACCAATGGGTGGGCCAGGTGGGGTCGGTGCGTTCCAGCAGCTGGTGATGGACGGCTTCGGGCAGGTCAATCGTCCAACCCTCGGCCAACTGCAGCACCGGTCCCAGGCCATGCACCAGGTTGAGGCGGGTCATCGTCACCGGCATGCCGCCGCGGGTCAGGAAGCTGCTGGAATAGCCGCCGCCGCGGAAATACTCGGTGCGGCCGGGATACCAGGTGGTGGCTTCCAGGCACTTACGGGTCTCCTCGGCGGTCACATCCCACCAGGGCTTGATGGCCGGCTGACTGTCGATCTCCTGCCAGCCGGTAGCGTCCAGGGCGGCCGCCCCGGAATTAATCAGGTGGATAAAGCCGCCCGCCGCCCGTTCGCTCACCTGATAGCCCGCCACACGCGCCACCGCCTGCGGGCTCCAATAGGTGCGCACATCGGCGAACACCTGCGATGTGTTGGTCAGCAGATGCCCGAACAGCATGGATGCGCCGTTCAGGCTGTCGTTCTCGGTAGCGATCACGTAGGGCTGGCGCGGCCCGTTCCAGTCGAAAGATGTGTTGAGGATGGCCTCCAGGAAGTCGCCATTGGGTTGGAAATCGGTCCACTGGCGCTGGCCCTGGAACCCGCCCAGGATCGCGTTATGCCCATGAGCCTCTTCGCCGTAGCCCAGTTCGGCCAGGCGCGGGTTGCCGTTCATCAGGTCGCGGGCGATCATTGCCATCTTGACCACCGTCTGCCAGTCCTGGTCTTTCTGCTGGCGCGAGCGCTGGTGATGGGGCGGATTATACTCGCGGCCTTCTTTGCAGTTCTGCTTCACCCACGGCATGGCCCGCTCGAATTCCTGCGGATCGTAGATGCCCAGATCGATCCGGCGGATGAACTCGCTCATGTCAATCGTCTCGACCCGCATACCCAGGTAGGCTTCGAAGAAATCGTGATTGACAATCGAGCCGGCGATGCCCATCGAAACGCCACCCATCGAGAGGTACGACTTGCCGCGCAGCGTGGCAGCCGCCAGGCCGGCCCGGGCAAAGCGCAGCAGCTTCTCAGCCACGTCGGCCGGAATGCTGGTATCGCCGGCGTCTTGCACGTCGCGCCCGTAGATCGAAAAAGCCGGTAGGCCCTTCTGGTTGTGGGCTGCCAGCACAGCCGCCAGGTAGACCGCCCCTGGCCGCTCGGTGCCATTGAAGCCCCATACCGCCTTGGGGATCAGCGGTTCCATATCCATCGTCTCCGAGCCGTAGCACCAGCAGGGCGTGACGGTGATCGACAGGCCCACCCCGGCGCGGGCGAACTTCTCGGCGCAGGCGGCCGCCTCGGCCACTCCGCCGATGTTGCGGTCGGCCAGCACACATTCCACCGGCTGGCCGCTGGAATGGCGCAGATTGGCGGTCAGCAAATCGGCCACGGCGCGCGCCAGGGCCATGGTAGTGTCTTCCAACGATTCGCGCACCCCGTTCAAACGCCCGTCGATCACCGGGCGAATACCAATTTTGGGCAGCGCGCCGATCCAGCGATTGGGAGCCGCCGGGTGAGTCATAAGCCTATCCTCCTGAGACTGAGAGATGATGAAACCGATACCTCAACAAACCTAAGAAAATGGGCGATCAAAGGCCCAGGATAAGCGCTCCATGGAAGTTTTTCTGGGAGATGCCGCCGGGGGCGGTAAAGTCCATCCATCATCATTGTACGGGCAGATGCCAGGGCTGCACCAATCCGCTCAAAAGCGGGCCTATGGGTAGCTCTTTGCTATATTTGAGGGGCTGCTGCGTGGCTGCGCCGCACAGCAGCCCTCAACGATAACGCGGCCCTATTTGTACAGCAGCGGGGCGATGGTGGGATCGTTGATGTTGGTCTTGTCGTACCAGTGGAAGCCGGTGTCGATGGTCTTGGGCAGCGTCTCGCCTTTGATGGCCTTGACCGCGGCTTCGACGCACTTATAGCCGATGCCTATCGGGTCCTGGGTGATGGCCCCGGCCTCGGCGCCAGAGTTGATGGCGTCCATCTGCTGCTGGCCCGAGTCGTAGCCGATCACCACGATCTTGCCTTCTTTGCCCAGTTCTTTGACCGCGTTCAGCACGCCGATGATCGAGCCTTCGTTGGCGCCGAAGAAGCCCTTAAGGTTGGGGTGGGCCTGGATGATGGCTTTCGCCAGATCAGTGGATTTCAGATGATCGCCGCCGCCGTACTGAATATCGACGATGGTAATCTTGGGATACTTGTTCTTGATCTGATTCACAAACCCATCCCGGCGGTCGATACCGGTGCGGCTGGTCTGGTCGTGGACGATCACAGCCACTTCGCCCTCGCCGCCGATCAGATCGGCCATCTTGTCGGCTGCCATGGCAGCGGCGGCAATATTATCGGTGGCGGCGGTGGTCACCGGGATGTCGCTATCCACGCCCGAGTCGAAGCCGATCACGGGGATGTTGGCGGCTTTGGCCTTCTCCAACAACGGGATCAGGGCCTTCGAGTCGAGAGCAGCCAGGCAGATGGCGGCCGGCTTCTTGTCCAGTGCGGTCTGGAACATCTCAACCTGCTTATCGACCTGCGATTCCGATTCCGGGCCTTCGAAGGTGATGTCAACGTTCAGGTCTGCGGCGGCTTTTTCCGCGCCCTGCTTGACGGCCTGCCAGAACTGGTGCTGGAAGCCCTTCGAAATTACCGGGATGTACGGCTTGGCAGCCGCGGCGGGGGCCTGGGCGGCCGGGGCCTGGGTGGCGGCCGGGGCCTGCGGGGCCGGCTGTTGGGCGCAGCCGCTCAGCAAGAAGGTCAGCAGCGTGATGAGCAGCAGGGAGGTCATCAGTTTGTTGGATTTCATTTCAGTCTCCTCTCAGATCACACATTCGGTTGGGTCGAAAAACACACGCTTCGTCAAAGGATAGGGCTTCACAGATGGGCGGAACAGCTTCCTCCTTTCCAGTTTTCTGAATCGCACGAATTGCAGGCCGGCAGCCTGCAATCGGGTTTAATGCCCCTGCGAGCGGCGGCGCAGGATGTCGATGTAAACCGCCAGGATCACAATTGCCCCGGTGATGACCATCTGCCATTCCTGCGGCACCGACAGGATGCGCAGGCCGTTGGTCAGCACGCTGATGATGAACGCGCCAATAATCGTGCCTAAGATCGTGCCTTCGCCGCCGCTCAACGACGTCCCCCCAATCACCACCGCGGCGATAGCGTCTAGCTCGTAGCCGGACCCCAGGGCGGGTTGAGCGGAATTCAGGCGGGAGGCCATCAGCACCCCGGCCAGGCCGGCAAACAGCCCGCACAGCGCATACACGGCCATCTTCCAGGTGTCGGTGCTGACGCCCGAAAGCCGGGCGGCTTCCTCGTTGCTCCCCAGGGCGAAGGTGTAGCGCCCCAGGATCGTCTTTGCCAGCACGATATTCGCGATGATGGCAGCCCCAAACAGCACCAGCACCGCATTGGGAATTTCGAACCCGGGGAAGATGGCTCCTAACAAGGACCCCATGGCGATATTGCGGAATTCCGGGGTGTCGTTGAAATAGATCGGCTTCAAGCCTGAAATAATCAGCGACAGTCCTTTGGTGGCATACAGCATCCCCAACGTGGCGATGAAGGGTGGAATCTTCATTTTGGCGATTACCAGGCCGTTTGCCAGCCCGGCCGCGCCTCCAGCCAGGATGCCGCCGATAATCCCCAGCGGAATGGGCAGCCCTCCTATGGTGACAAAAACGCCGGTCATGACCGCCGAAAAGGTCATGACCGTGCCAACCGAAAGATCAATCCCCCCGGTGATGATGACAAACGTCACGCCCAGGGCCAGCACGCCGTTGACCGCCGTTGCCAGCAAAATGCCCACGATGTTATCGAACTGAAAGAAGTTGGGAGAGGCCAGCGAGAAGACGATAAACAAGATAATCAGCGCTCCAAAAGCGGCCACTTTTTGGGTGGCGTCCGATTGGAAGAAGCTCTTTTTGGGGGTAATCGTTTCGGTTTCGATCATCTAAGCCATCCCAATGGTTGAGGTAGGAGGATTGCCGTGATTGGCGTTTTGATGGTTTGCCTGGAGCAGGCCGCCGCGCAGGGTGGCGTATTTCATGATTTCTTCCTGGGTTGCTTCCAACCCGCTCAGTTCGCCGGTGATGCGGCCCTCGCACATCACGATCACCCGGTGACTCATGCGCAGAATTTCGGGCAGTTCCGACGAGATCATGATGATCGACTTGCCCTGTTGGGCCAGGTCATTCAGCAGTTTGTAAATCTCGCTCTTGGCCCCCACGTCGATGCCGCGGGTCGGCTCATCGAAGATCAGGATGTCGGTATCAGCGATCAGCCATTTACCCACCACCACCTTCTGCTGATTGCCGCCCGAGAGGAACTTGACCTTCTGCTGCATGTTGGGCGTTTTGATCTTGAGCGCCTCGGCCATCTGGCGGGCCACGGCGCGCGATCTGGCGCTGTTTACCCACCCCAGCCGGCCCAGGAATTTATGGAACGCGGCCAGGATTTCGTTGGATTCTACGTCCATGCCCAGGGTCAGCCCATAGCGCTTGCGGTCTTCCGAAAGATAGCCAATGCCGTGGCGCACCGCCTCACGCGGGCTGTGGATGTGAACCGGCTGGCCGTTGACGATAATCTCGCCCGAATCAATCGGGTCGGCCCCGAAGATGGCCCGCGCCGCCTCGGTGCGCCCGGCCCCGATCAGCCCGGCAAAGCCCAGGATTTCGCCCTTTCTCAGGCTGAAGCTCACATCTTTGAGCGCGTTGCCCCGGTTCAGGTTTCGAACCTCCAGCACCACCTCCCGGCTGGCATCTGCGGGGATTTCCGGGGCGGCCTCGTAGATCGTGCGCCCCACCATCATGCTGATAATGCGCTCGATGCTGGCTTCGGCGGTGGTCACCGTGTCGATATAGCGCCCGTCGCGCATCACCGTCACCCGGTCAGAGATTTGCTTCAACTCTTCCAGGCGGTGCGAGATATGCACCACTCCCACGCCCTTATCGCACAGTTGACGGATGATGCGAAACAGTTCGTCGATCTCCGATTCAGTCAGGGCGGCGGTCGGCTCGTCCATAATCAGGACGGCCGAATTGAAGGATAGGGCCTTGGCAATCTCGACCATCTGCTGGGTAGCTACCGTCAGGTCGGCCACCTTGGTGCGCGGGTCGAGCTTGAGGTGCATCAGGTCGAACAGGTCTCTGGCCTGGCGGTTGATTTGCTGGTCGTCGAGGAAGAATTTGCCCAGGCGCAGCGGCTCGCGCCCGATAAAGATATTCTGCGCCACCGTCAGGTGGGGCATCAGGTTCAACTCCTGATGAATCATGCTGATGCCCAGGTTTTGGGCCGCCCGTGGGCTGGTCACCTCCACCTCTTTGCCGTGCATAGAGATGCGGCCGGCGTCCTTTTTGTAGATACCCGATAAGACCTTCATCAGGGTCGATTTGCCCGCGCCGTTTTCCCCCACCAGGGCGTGAACTTCCCCGGAACACAGCTCGAACTGGCATTGATTGAGCGCCAGAACGCCGGGGAAGGTCTTGACAATTCCATCCATGCGCAGAATCACGTCACCCATAGCCATCCTGTGAAACCAAACGGTTCGAACGCAGGTTAAGATTGGTGGATCGGCCCCTCCCAGGCGGATGGGCCAGCGTGTGCGGATAGCGTGCTGTCAAAAACCATCAGAGTGTCGAGAAAGCCTGTAAACGATTACATTGTAGCATAGCAAAATAGGCATGTCAATCCCCAATCCAACACCCAGCCAAATCGCCATCTTTCGTTTCCTGTGCAAGGAGCTGCTTGCGCCGCAAACTGTGCCAGAATAAACCAATTGGAGGCCAACCTTTGCCCGTATTCGACACAGCCAGGCGGTCGATTCAGGCTTCCCGATTGACCAGGCTGCAAATCCGCTCTTGACAGCCGCCCCGCGCTACACTACAATTGTAATCGTTTACACAAGTTCGCCGCACCTGGCTTCCGTTTGTGAAACTTCCAGGCCCGTCTTAGAGCAGCCAATGGAATCTGCCAGCCCACCCAAACCCTCTTCAACCGACGTCGCTACGATCAAAGACGTGGCCGCCCAGGCCGGCGTTTCGGTCGCCACCGTTTCGCGGGTCCTGAGCGGCAAGGAGGGGGTCAGCAAAGAACTGGCCGAGCGGGTACAGGCGGCTGTCCAGGAACTGGATTACCGCCCCAACCTGGCTGCGCGCCGCCTGCGCGAGCGCAAATCCAAGATCATCGGCGTGCTGGTGCCAGACATCAAAATCCCTTTCTTCGCCAGCATTGTGGTGGGCATCGACCAGGTTTTGCAAGAGGCCGGGTATCTGCTGCTGCTGGGCAACACCAACGATACCCTGGCCGGCGAGCAGACTCACCTGCGCATCTTCTTGAGCGAGGGCGTTTCCGGGGTGATCTTTGCCGCCGCCGATGGGCGCGACACCTCCAACTACCTGCGCCTGCTCGACCTGGGCATTCCCCTGGTCGCCATCGACCGCAAACCCGGCGACCTGGAGGTGGACACCGTGCAACTCGATAACGCCCAGGCCAGCCAGCAGGCCGTCACCCACCTGATCCAGGAGGGTCACAAGCGCATCGCCTGGATCGGCGGGCCGCCGATCATCAGCACCTCGGTAGAGCGCCAGAACGGCTATGAGCAGGCCCTGCGGGCCGCCGGGCTGCCCGTCGACCCGCGCCTGATCCAACCCGGCGATTACGTCCACAGCGGCGGCTACCGGGCCATGCAAAACCTGATGGCCCTGCCCGACCGGCCCAGCGCGGTGGTGATCGCTAATCAGGTCATGGCCCTGGGGGCGCTACAATATCTGCATGAGCACGAGTACCAGATTCCACGCGACATCGCCATGATCGGTTTCGATGATATGACCTGGGCCTCCGCCCTGCGCCCTCCGCTGACGGTAGTGGCCCAGCCCGAAGACGAGATCGGAACCCTGGCCGCCCGCCTGATGCTCGACCGGCTGAACAAGCCCGATAGCTCGATCAAGCACATCACCCTCAAGGCCCGTCTGATTCTGCGCGCCTCGTGCAACTGTGGAAAATAAGAGTGGGGCGAATGGATGGTTCAGCCATCCATTCGCCCCACTCTTATTTTTGGCTCTCCCACCTTCGATGGAAGAGCCTTATTTTTTTAGGGATTGTAGGTGAGATAGCGCCCCACGCAACCGTGGTAGGCGTGACTGGCGAGCTTTGCTCGCCGGGAAGAGGTTTAAGTCGCACTTCGTGCGACAAAATCCCATGCAGATCTCTTTTTCGGGCACTCGAAAAACGCCGCTCATAAGAGCGCCATAGGCTACTCCACGGTTAAGTGGGGTGATACCGCGGGTGATGTAATCCCCCACAATTCCTCAATAGAGAAAATCCCTATTCAACCCAGGCTTTTAGCGCCCGCATGGGCTCCAACGGCTGAACTTCATAGGCCCCACATTCGGCCGGGACGAGCAGGGTCTGGAAGCGCCCCAGGGTCTGCCGCCAGCTCACGCCAGAGATGTCCACCCGCCCGTCCAGCACGGTCAGGGCATGGAACGATTGGCCGCCGGTATCGGCCGGGAAAAACCGGCTCTGCCCCATCAGCAGGTCGAGGGCAAAATAGGGGCAGCGCGCCAGGGGCTGCGCCTGGCCCTCTTGCGGCGCCGGTTGGGGCTGCGCATCGGGCGCGGCCCGGGTATCCAGCACGGCCAGCGATTGCTCGATGTGCAGCGGGCGGTCGCTGGAGGCCGGGCGGTTCCAGTCGAACACCCGGTAAGTCAGGTTAGAGGTTTGCTGAACTTCGTATACCAGCAGCCCAGGCCCCAGGGCGTGCAACGTGCCGGGAGCAATAAAGATCGAATCGCCGGTGTGTAGCGGCACATGCCGCACCCAGTCGAGCAAGTCGCCTCGACGCAAGATCTCCGCCAGGGCTTCTTTGTTCAGCGGGCGCTGAAAGCCGCACAAAATCTCGGCCCCCGGCGCAGCCTCGACCACGTGCCAGGCTTCGGTCTTGCCAAAATGGCCGGGGCCTTCGAGGGCCTGCGCCTGTTCATCGTCGGGATGTACCTGCAGCGAAAGCCAGGCGGCGCTGTCCAGCAGCTTAATCAGCAGCGGGAAGCGCCGGCCTGTGGTTTCCAACGGGCGGCGTCCCAGCAGGGCCGGGCCAAATTCAGCCGCCGCCTCGGCCAGGCTGCGCCCGGCCAGCGGGCCATCTGCAATGCGGTCCTGCTCATATACCACCCAGGCTTCGGCGGTGGGAGCACGGCCGGGACGCAGCCGCTCGCCGCCCCACACGTAGTCGCGGTATTCCGGCAGCAGTTGGAAGGGGGTCAGCATGGCTCAGCTCCGAATGACCTGCAAAATCTCGTCACGGCGGCGTTCCATCTCGGCCTGGGTCGTGGCCTCCAGGTTCAGGCGCAGCAGCGGCTCGGTGTTCGAACTGCGCACGTTAAAGTGCCAGTCGGGGTAAACTACCGAGATGCCATCCAGCCAATACTGTTCGGCGTCGAGGTAGCGTTCGGATAGGGCTTTCATTTTAGCCTGCGGATCGCTCACCCGGCTGTTGATCTCGCCGGAGATGAAATACTCGGCCTCCAGCGGGCGCAGCAGGTCGGAAAGACGCGCCCCGCGCCGGGAGAGCATTTCGAGCAAAATCAGCGAGGGCGCCAGGCCCGAATCGGCGTAGAAAAAATCTTTGAAGTAATAATGCCCGGTCACTTCGCCAGCAAAGGCAGCGTCTTCATCGGCCATGCGGCGCTTGATAAAGGCATGCCCCACCCGCTCCATCAGCGGCGCGCCGCCGGCCGCCCGGATGCGGTTTGGCACGGCCCAGGAGGCGCGCACATCGTAGAGAATACGGGCGGCGGGATATTTTTCCAGCATATATTCGCCCAGGATGGCGGTCAGGAAATCGCCCGACACGAACTGGCCGCGATCGTCGATGGTGAAGAAGCGGTCGCCGTCGCCGTCGAAGGCAAAGCCAATATCGGCCCCTTCGGCCACTACCCGGCGCTGCAGCTCGGCCCGGTTTTCGGGTTGGAGCGGGTCCAGGCCATGGTTGGGCAGGCTGCCATCTGGCTCCAGGTACAGGCCGACCAATTCCACCGGCAGATGGGCGTACACAGCCTGCAAGATCGGTCCGGCCATGCCGTTGGCCGTATCCACCACTACCTTGAGCGGGCGAATGACCGCCGGATCGATCAGCGAGAGGGTCTTCTCGATGAACCCCTGGCTCAGGTCGGTAGGGGTCACGCAGCCAGCGCGGGCCGGGGCAGGGAAATCCTCCTGCTCCACCAGGCGGCGAATTTGCTGAATGCCTTCGTCGCCGCTCAACAGGTAGGGCATCTGCTTGACCATTTTGAAGCCGTTGTATTCTTTGGGGTTATGCGAGGCGGTCACCATCAGCCCCGGCAGCCTGAGCGTAGCGCAGGCATAGTAATACTGGTCGGTGCCGACCATGCCAATATCGATCACATCCGCGCCCTGTTCGGTGAGGCCGCGCAGCAGGGCGGCGTGCAGGGCCGGCCCCGACAGGCGCATATCGCGCCCCACGATCACCTGATTAGGCTGGAGCAAGGTCACAAACGCTCGCCCCACCCGGTAGGCGATGTCCTCGTTCAGGTCAGTCGGGTAAATACCGCGAATATCATAGGCTTTGAAAATCGAGGGATTTACGATCATTCAGCGCGCTCCACGGGCATAGTTTGGGGTAGCGGCAAGCGCCGCTATCCCAAACTATATCACATTAAAAGCCGCGCAGAACGGTGCTTTGGCGGGCGGGCAGGCCGTCTTTGGGGCGGCGTTTCAGCACCACGTATTGGATGCCCCGCTCCTGGCAAAACTGGCGCTTCTCCGGGCCGTCGCCATCCTCGTTGACGGCATAAATTTGCGGGCAAACCTGATCCACCAGCGGCCCGGCGTTCAGCCAGGCCAGCAGCGGCGAGATGACTGCCTGATGCACGTAACGGATCGACTGCACCATATAGCGCCGTTCGTCCTGGGGGAACATCGGGTGGCCTTCGCCCTTGAGCGCTCGCAGGTTTGCGTCGTTGCCCAGCGAGACGTATACTTCGCCCAGTTCGGAAACTTCTTCAAAAAAGCGCACATGCCCGCTGTGCAGCCAGTCGTAGCAGCCCGACACCACCACCTTCGGACGGCCGCTGGGGCGCAGCGCCTCCGGTTCAGGCAGCGGGAAGCCCTGTAAGGCTTCGTTCGGGATGACCTGATAGCCAATTCCGAACGAAGCGCAGAACAGGCGCCTGGCCGGGCTGTGCTCGGCCTCTGGCACGGCCCATAACTGCGGCTCATCGGGGTCCACATCGGGCAGCGAGTCGGGGTCGGCCGGGTCGATCACCTCCACCGCCTGCACATAGCGCAGCGCCTGCACCAGGTACTGCCGCTCAGCCAGTGGAAACTTGGGAGCCTGCCCGGTGAGGGCCTGCACCGCCCGATCCGACCAAAGCTGCACCTGCACCCCGCCCAGGCGGGCGGCCTCCTGTAAAAAACGCGCCTGCGGCGAGCGCAGGTCATCGAAGCTGCCAGATACAAGGATTTTTCTCATCATGCAGCATCAACCCTTTCAAGAATACGGATATCAGGCCCTGCCGCCAAAGGCGGCAGATCCCCCCTCAACCGTGGTGGAAGCGGCCGGCGAGCTTCGCTCGCCTGGAAAGAGGGGTAAGCGTGGATTTTGCCGCACTTCGGGCGGCAAAATCCACGCAATGTTTCTTTTTGAAGGCGCTCGAAGCCATGCCTGCTCCACGGTTTAATGGGATGGTACCCCGAAGGCAGGAACAGGAATTTTCCCAGCCAGGCCGGAAGGGCCTTCCATCAAAGGCCCCCGCCTCCAGCGGAAGATAGGCGGATCACGGCGTGGAACGCGCCGGGGACAGGCGTTTCCGAAATCACGTACAGATAGCCTCCGCCGCAGCCGGAGTACATCGCCCCGGCGTAGCGGGCGCGGTAGCAGTCATGCAGCGCCATCAGATCAACCGTCAGCGCCGGGTGACGCAGGGTGTGCGGCAGCAGCGCCTCCCAACAATCCATACACGCATTAAAGGCCGCGCCCAGGGCGGGCGCGTCTCGGCGCACGATGGCGGTGTAACAATCCTTGCCGCTTTGCCCCAGGCGGCTCACCCAGGCCGGCTCCAGGCGCATCGCGCCCAGGGGATTATACCGGTTCGGGCGCGGGGCCACCGGCAGGATGTGCAGAACTTGCTCCAGCCAGGCCGCCACGCCGGGATCGTTGCAAGACTCAACCTGGGCCGGAAAGCGCCCGTCCTCGCAGGCGGCGTCGTAATCCAGGCGGCTCACGCCGGGGTAGATCAGCCCGGCCATGTCTTGCGAGCCGGAAGGCTGAGCTTTGCCAGCGTTCTCGGCCTGGTAAAGCTGGCGCACCAGGCTGGCCGGCTCGCCGGGAGGCAGATGGTCGCCCCATAAGCGCCGGGCGACATTGCGCGTGCTGGTGCCAAGCCCGCAGCGCTCCATAAAGCGGAAGGCTGGCTCAAGGCTCACCACCACCATGCTGCCAGGCGGGGTAGGGTTGCGCCGCGAGACAAACGGCTGGTCGATCCAGCCGCCAGCCAACGCCAGGCGATAGGGCAGGCCGCCGATCAGGTCCGACAGGGCAGGTACAGGAGGCATGGCGGTCTTTCCAGCGCTTAAGCTGACCCCAGCAGCGGGGCATCGGTGACCACGGCTTTGCCGGCCTTACGGGCATAATACTGCCCTTCAATCCAGGCGTAGGTGCGGGCCATCCCTACTCGCAGCGGGGTATCCGGCTGCCAACCTAATACCGATTGGATCAAGGTATTATCGCTGTTGCGCCCGGCCACGCCGCGCGGCGCGTCGAGCTGGTAGGCGCGGGACAGCTTCACCCCAGCAATATCTTCGATCAGGCTCACCAGGTCGTTGATCGAGATCAGCTCGCTGGAACCCAGGTTGATCGGAGTAGCGATCAAATCGGGGCAGTGGGTGATGCGGTCGATGCCGTAGACGCAGTCGTCGATGTACATAAAGCTGCGGGTCTGGGTTCCATCGCCCCAGATGTCGATATGCAGGCGGCCGCTGTCTTTGGCCTCGATCACCTTGCGCGATAGGGCCGCCGGAGCTTTCTCGCGCCCGCCGAACCAGGTGCCGTTCGGACCATAGACGTTGTGGAAGCGAGCGATAAAAGTCATCAGGCCGCGCTCGGTCCAATATTCCTGGCAGAACATCTCGCTCATCAACTTTTCCCAGCCATAGCCGCGCTCGGCCATGGCCGGGTAGGCGTCGCTCTCTTTGAGCGCCCGCACGTTGGGGTCCTGCTGGAGGGTAGTGTTATAGGCGCAGGCCGAGGAGGAATAGAAATAGCGCCGCACCCCGGCCCGGTAAGCAGCCTCAATCAGGTGGGTGTTGATGAGGATGCTGCGCAGGCACTCCACCCGAAAGCGCTCGATGAAGCCCATCCCGCCCATATCGGCGGCCAGATTATAGACCTCCACCGCGCCCTCCACCGCCCGGACGGCGTTCTCTTTCTCGCTCAGGTCGAGGCACAGGCTTTCCACGCCCGGCACGCGCTGATACCACTGGCCCAGGGGCTTCTTGTCGATAGCCCGGATGCGGGTGAAGCCCTGGTCATGAAAGTAACGGGTCAGCGAACCGGCGATAAACCCGCCCGCCCCGGCGATCACAATCAAATCATCTTTGTTCAATTCTGGATCGGTAACCGCGATCATGGGATTCATTTTATTCAAGCTCCTTATTGGATTAGCGCGCCCCGCCGCTGGATTGGCGCACGATCAACCGGGTGGGCAGAACGACATCCTGGCAGGTTTGCGGGCCGCCGGCCAGGCGGGCCAGCAAAAGCCGGGTTCCGAGGCAGCCCATCTCGTAGGCCGGTTGAACAGCCACCGTCAAGAAAGGGAAGATCACCATCGAGGGCGGCAGATCGTCGAAGCCCACTACGGCCACGTCGTCTGGCACGCGCAGCCCCGCGGCCTGCAGGGCCTGGATAGCGCCGATGGCAATGAAGTTATTGGCGGCAAAGAAGGCCGTAGGGCGCTCCGGCAGGCTCAGCGCCTGGCGAGCCATCTCGTAACCGCCGGGCTGGGTCAGCGGGCCGCTGAAGCGCAGGGCCAGCGGAGCAGGCAGACCAGCCTCCTGCATGGCCCGCTCGTAACCGGCGGCTCGATCCTCAACAATCGACAACCCGGCCGGACCATTGAGCAGAGCGATGCGTCGGTGGCCCAGGCCGGTCAGCAGACGGGTTAGCTCATAGGCCCCGCCGGCCGAGTCGCCCCGCACCGTGTCTACCTTTATCCCGCTCAGGCGACGATCCAACGCCACCAGCGGAGTATCGCTGCGCTGGACCATTTCCACCGTCGCGGCGCTCTCGCCGCCTGGGACGAGCAGAATGCCGTCCACCCGGTTTTGCAGCAGGATGTCGATATATTTTTGTTCCTCGGCCTGCGATTCGTCGGTGTTGCAGAAGATAACGGTATACCCGGCATCGCTGGCGGTGTCTTCAACGCCGCGCGCCAGTTGGGTGAAGAATGGGTTGGTGATATCGGTGATCACCAGGGCCAGCAGGCTGGTGCGGCGCGAGCGCAGGCTGCTGGCAACCCGGTTCGGCACATAACCCAGCGCCTCGATGGCAGCCTGCACCCTGGCCCGCGTCGCCTGGCTGATATACCCGGAATTGTTGATAACCCTGGAAACGGTGATCGGAGCCACCCCGGCCTGCCTGGCAACATCGTAGATCGTCGGCATAGGGTGATAATACCATGAAACCGATACCCTATGGTATCGGTTTCATGGATCACGCCAGATAAGGCGCATCAGAAAAAACAGCTCTTCCGCCAAAGGCGGGAATTCTTCTATATTTTGGGAAAATGGGTGGCTACGCCACCTATTTTCCCAAAATATAACCTCTTTCCCGGCCAGGCCGGAAGAACTGAAAAAACGAAACCAGAGCGGCGCGTCTGGCTGATTACCCTACCAGCCAACAGGCGTCGACCGGAAAATTGACTTCGAAGGCGTCGCCCACTTTGGGCAGCACCAGCTTGCGCTCGTTGAACATATCCATCGACACCGGCACGCCGTCGATGTTCACCGCCACCCGCAGAATCGGCCCCAGGTAGGTGATGGCCTCCACCCGGCCGTGCAGGTTGTTGTGACCTTCCGCCGCCCCCTGGTTGATTTCCTCCGGGCGCACGGCCAGGCGGGCAGGTTGGCCGGTCTGCGATTCGGCGCTGCGCCCGGCCCGCACCATCTGCTGGCCCACCTTTACCAGCCCCTGGGCGGCGTCCACCACCGTCACCGGCAGCAGGTTGATCTGTCCCACAAACGTGGCGACGAACTCGGTGGCAGGGAAATTATAGATCTCAAACGGCGCGCCCACCTGTTCCATCCGCCCCTGGCTCATCACCACCACCCGGTCAGAGAGCGATAGGGCTTCTTCCTGGTCGTGGGTGACGTAGATCGTGGTAATACCCAACTGCTGCTGGATGCGGCGGATTTCCTGGCGCAGCTCCACCCGGATTTTGGCGTCCAGGGCCGAAAGCGGCTCGTCGAGCAGCAGGACGCGCGGCCGGATGGCAATCGCCCGTGCCAAAGCCACCCGCTGCTGCTGCCCGCCCGAAAGCTGATAGGGGTAGCGGTCGCCAAAGCGCTCCAGGTGAATCAGGTCGAGCATCTCGGCCACCCGCTGCTGGATCTCGGCCTTGGGCGTCTTGCGCACTTGCAATCCAAAGCCGATGTTCTGCCCCACCGTCAGGTTAGGAAACAGGGCATACGCCTGAAAGACCATGCCCACGTTGCGCTGGTTGGGCGGCAGGTAGGTGATCTCCTCGTCATCCAAAAAGACCTTGCCCGTTGTGGGCAGCTCGAACCCGGCAATCATGCGCAGGGTGGTGGTCTTGCCGCACCCAGACGGCCCCAGTAATGAGATAAATTCACCCTTTTCAACGTCCAGATTGAAATCCTGGACAACGGTGACTTCGCCAAATTGCTTGATGAGATGAGACAGACTGAGATGTGGCATACGGGTTTCTCGCGGGGTTGGGTTAGTGCGTGCCGACGTTTCCGCCCTGCCCGCCGGTGACAAGCTGCAGCAGCCCCATCGCCACCCAGGTGAGCAGGAAGCTGGTAAACGACAGGGCTGCCGGTTCGTAGGCTTTATGCTGGCCCAACAGGAACAGGTACGGGCCAAAGGCTGGCCGGTTCAGGAACGAGGCGATGGTCACCTCGCCCACTACAATCGCAAAGGTGAGCAGCGCCCCGCTCAGCAGGGCCGTGCGCAGGTTGGGCAGGATGATGCGCAGCATGATGGTGAGCCAGTTGGCTCCCAGGCTTTGGGCCGCCTCGGTGAGAGTGCGCACATCCATCGCGCGCAGCCCGGTGTCCACCGAGCGGTACAGGTAGGGCATGCC
>CAYQDU010000102.1:0-15417 GCA_964416275.1 uncultured Anaerolinea sp.
CAAACGCGAAGGCTACCGCTTCTATTCGTTTGGCGACGCGATGTTGATTGATTGATGGATGACTTGGCGAGCGGTGGCAGCTCCCCACGCAATCGTGGCGGCTGTGATTGGCGAGCTTCGCTTTTTGAGGGCGCTCGAATTTAATGGGGGGGTAGCCGATCGGTTGCACCGTTCGCCAAATCATCGATCAGAATTTGGGGAGGGATCGGATGAATCTGCCGCCAAGCCAGTGGGAAAACATTTACCGCCAGGAGGGGCGTATCTTTACCCAGGTGCGCCCGGCGGTGATGCGCTTTGCCGAATTGCTGGTTCAACGCGCTCGCCGGCGGGTCTTAGACCTGGGCTGCGGCAATGGCCTGAACCTGGTTTATCTGGCCCGGCAGGGGTTGGCGCCGGCCGGCCTGGACAATGCTCCCAGCGGTCTGCGTCTGTCGCAGGAGTGGCTGGCTGAGGAGGGGCTGGAGGCGCCGCTGATCCTGGCCGATATTTACCACCCGCTGCCGTTTCAAGAGGCGGCCTTTGAAGCCGTGCTGTCTACTCAGGTGATTCACCATGCCCGGATGGCCCAGGTGCAGGCTGCCGCCGGCGAGCTGCGCCGGGTGGTCTGCCCTGGCGGGCTGCTGCTGGTGAGCGTTCCGTTCACTATGGATCAGGATGAACCCTCCGAAGCCATTGAACCGGGGACGTTTGTACCTACTCTTGGCGGCGAGGCTGGCCTGCCGCACCATATCTTTGCCTTCGATGAGTTGCCGGCCCTGTTCGCCCCCTGTAATGTGATCGAGCATGCTGTCATCGAAGCCCGCATCCACCTGCTTATCGCCGAGCGCCTGTAACAAAAAATGGGCTTGGAGGCTGCCCCTGGCAGCAGGTGGATCCCTACAAGCGGGTTCAGGAGTCGTTTCTCAAGCACGGGTCTCTTAACGCGCTACTTCAACCCGGTTGCCGCCCTTTTGTTTAGCCTGGTACATAGCGATATCGGCCCGGTGCACCAGGGCTTCGAAATCGGGCGTTTCGCTTTGCAGGGAAGCCGCGCCGATGCTCACCGTCACGCAGGGCAGCTCGCCGTCGGCCAGGCAGCGCTGAATTTCATCTCGCAGCCGCTCGCCCACCTCGCGGGCGTTGCCCAGGTCGGCCTCGGGCAGCACGATCACCAGCTCCTCGCCGCCGTAACGACCAGGGATATCGATCTCGCGCACGTGCTGGCGCACGATGCGCCCCAGGCGGCGCAGCACTTCATCGCCCGCCGCGTGGCTGAATTGATCGTTGATGCGTTTGAAGCGGTCCACGTCGATCAGCAGGGCGCTCAGGGCCCGCCCAAAGCGGCGGGCGCGCAGGGTCTCGCGCTCGCCCAGCTCGTACAACTGCCGCCGGTTGAACAGCCCGGTCAGCGGGTCGGTGATGGCAAGCTGCTGCACGTGCTGGAACAGGCCCACGTTTTCCAGGGCGATGGCGGCGTAGGCGGCCAGCATTTCCAGCAGGTATTGGTCGTCGTCGGTGTAGGCGTCGGTGTGGTAGCTTTGGGCGGAAATCATCCCCACCGCCTTGCCGCGCAGCCGCATCGGCACCGCCAGGATCGAGGCCACGTCTTCGGGGTCGCCAAAATGGGTGGTCAGGCTCTTGACCCGTTCGTTCTCCGCCAGGTCGTGGATGTTGAGCGATTGCCCGGTGCGCAGCACCAGGCCGCTCAGGCCCTGGCTGGCGGGCATGGTTGTGCCAGGGACCCGCCCGGTGCGGTCGATCAGGTACAGTCCTTCGACCCGCTCCTCGCTTTCGATCAGTTTGCTGATGACAAAGGCTTCGGCCGGCATCAGCCGGGCGGCGGCCTGGTGGATGGCCTGGTAGATGCCCTCCGGGTCCAGGCTGACGCTGACAATATCCTGGCTGACCTGGTGCAGAATATTGCGCCGCTCGGTGGCCTGGCGGGCGGCCATGAAGAGGCGGGCGTTTTCGACCGCGATCGCGGCGTGTTGGGCGAACAGGCTGAGCAGGTGCTGGTCGGAGGCGTCGAAGCGGCGCTCTGGGTTGACGTCGACGATCCCGATCACGCCCACCACCCGCCGCCCGATCAAAAACGGCACGGCGATGACGCTGCGCCAGATGCCATTCTTGTATTGCAGCGAAGCGTTTTCCCAGCGGGTGTAATCGTCTACCAGCACCGGGCGGCGGGTCTGGGCCGCCAGGCCCATGGCGCCCTCGCCGGGGGCCATCCGCACCCCGCTGTAGTCCTGGCCCATGTTGTAACTTGCCAGGATGGTCACTTCCACCCCGTTCTCGGCGCACAGGCCCAGGTCGCCGCCGGTGGCGTTGAGCATGGCGACCGCCCGCCGCAGGATGGATTGCAGCAGGCGCGGCAGCTCCAGCTCGGCCGAGATGTCGGCCACGATGGCCCGCAGGGCGTTGAGCTGGTCTACCCGCTGGCGCTCGGCGCTGTACAGGCGGGCGTTTTCGATGGCGATGGCCGCCTGGCTGGCAAAGGTAGACGCCAGGGTGGCGTCGGCCTGGGTGTAGAAACCGGGGGTTTCCTTGTCCAGGTTCAGCAGGCCGATCACCTGGTCGCGCCCGATCAGCGGCACGCCCAGCCAGGATTTGATATAGCCGGCCCCGGCGATGCGCTGCCAGCGTGGGTCTTGCTCGGTGTTTTCGATGATGACCGCCCGGCGGCGCTCGATGGCCTCCCGGATGTGAGCGTAGGCGCCCAACTGGGTGGGGTGGTTGGCCTGTTCGGGCGAGCGAAACTTGCGGTGGGCGGCGATGCTGAGTTGTTCGCGGCTCAGGAGCATAATCGAGGCGCTGTCATATTCCACCACCCGCGCCAGTTGATCCAGGATCAATTCCAGCACGCGCTGCTGGTCGAGGCTGTAGTTGAGCAGGCGGGCCACCTCGCGCAGGGTCTCGGCCTGTTTGCGCTGGCCGCGTTCCTCCTGCCGCAGGCGGGCGGCCTCCACCGCGATGGCGGCCTGGTTCGCCAGGGAGGTAAGCAGGGCTTCGTCGGCGCGCGCAAACGGCGAGCGTTCCGGCGGGTTGGCCGCCTTGAGGATGCCCAGGATGCGCTCGCTGTAGATCAGCGGCGCGGTGATCGTCGTCCAGGGGGTGGGTTCCAGCCCGCCGCCCGGCCAGGAGCGGGGGGCGGCTTCGCGGTAGGGCCGGCCCGGTCGCCAGGCTTCCAGCGCCCAGGCGGCGCTGCTGTCCAACCAGGGGTCCCCGTCGCCGTCCGGCGCGGCGGCCTGGTTGCCGCCGTGGATCACCCGCTCGACCTTGCGCTTCACCAGGTCGAAGGTGTACAGCGTCACCCGGTCGGCCTCGATGGCCTGGGCGGCGATGTCAACCATGCCTTGCAGCACCGTTTGCAAGGTATCGGTAGAGGCCAGCAGGCGCGCGGCGCGCTGGAGGGCCTCGAAGCGGGCCAGGGCCTCGTGCATCACCTGTTCGGCTTCCTGGTCCAACATACCGCTCAGATTGTCATCTTGCAGGTCGTCTTGAGTCACTGGGAATGATTGTACGTGAAATCCAGCCCACAGAAAATAAAAACCCGGTAAAGATTGCGGGGCGCGGTGCAGCGGAACGCCGGCATTTTCCGGGCGCTGGCTGGCTTACGCGCGCTTTTTTCAACCGGTCTCTTATCTCGCCGTCTCGTTTTCCTTCGACGAGAACAGCGTTCCATGCCCACGCAGCAGAGCAAAGGGCGTTTTGATCGGCGTCATGCTGGGGATGGCCAGGTTGGTGATGGTGATGTCGTAGAAGCTCATGAAGTCTTCTTTGCTCACATCCAGGTAGCGCTCCAGGTTGGTGTGGGTAGACATGCGCACAAACCCGTCGAAGCGGAACCAGCCGATCAGGGCGGTGGTGGGCGACATCTTGCGCATCGGCTCGTTGGGGTCGTAGTCCACCGGGTCGGCCGCGGGGGGTTTCAGGTGGAACGCCACCACCTGGTTGCTGGGCAGGAAGAACTCTTTGAACACCTGGGGCCGGGGCGCAGCCGTTCCCCCCAGGCGCAGCAGGTTGGCGTCGTGCATATAGATGTACTGCGGCACCGACGACGAGCGCAGCCAGGTGCTGATCCGAATGCTGGTCTTGGTGACCACTTCACCCCAGATCAGGTAGTCGGTGGTGTAGATCATGACGGTCGATACCCGCTCGTCGGGCAGGACGGGGTAAGAAGGAGTTGGTTGAACACTGGTCATAGGGCCTCCACGATACTCAAATTATATCTTGAAGCGGGTATAATGGTGACATAGACTTAAGCGGCGCCTTTCGACCCTCGGCGCGGCGCGCATGGATGGCCGGGCGGCGGCTGGCTTGCCCTGGCCCGCCTCGGACGCGCGCCGCGCCTTGCGTCGGGCCGAGGCAAGGCCCCCGAACGGCGCTGAGATTTTTGGAGGAGCTATGCGCGCAGTCGATATCATCATTAAAAAACGCGATAAGAATGAACTGACCCGCCAGGAAATCGAATATTTTGTCAACGGATACGCTCGCGGCGACATCCCCGATTACCAGGCCGCAGCCTGGGCCATGGCCGTAGTCTTGAACAGTATGAGCCTGCGCGAGATTACCGACCTGACCCTGGCGATGGCCTTCTCTGGCGAGGTGATGGATCTTTCGGGGGTGGTGCCGCTGGCAGTGGATAAGCACTCTACCGGCGGGGTGGGCGATAAGACCACCCTGGTGGCCGAACCCATCGTGGCCGCCTGCGGCCTGCCGGTGGCGAAGATGTCGGGCCGCGGCCTGGGCTTCACCGGCGGCACGCTCGACAAGATGGAATCGATCCCCGGCTTCCGCACCGACCTGAGCATGGACGAAATCCGCCGCCAACTGCGCCAGATGGGCCTGGTGCTGACCGGCCAGACCGGCGACCTGGCCCCCGCCGACGGCAAGCTCTACGCCCTGCGGGATGTGACTGGCACGGTCCAGTCGATCCCGCTGATCGCCTCCTCGGTGATGAGCAAAAAGATCGCCGCCGGGGCGCAGGCCATCGTGCTGGACGTCAAATGGGGCAAAGGCGCCTTCATGAAGACCCTGGAAGGGGCCCGCGTGCTGGCCGAGACGATGGTCTACATCGCCCGCCTGAGCGAGCGCAAGGCCGTGGCCCTGCTGTCCGATATGAACCAGCCCCTGGGCTGCGCAGTGGGCAACGCCCTGGAAGTGCAGGAAGCCATCGAGACCCTCCAGAACGGCGGCCCGGCCGATTTCCGCCAGCACTGCCTGGAGGTGGCTTCGCACATGCTGGCGCTGGGCGAAAAGGCCCCCGATGACGCCGCCGCCCGGCAGATGGCCGAAGACGCCCTGCGCACTGGCGCGGCCTTCGAGCGCTTCCGCCAATTGGTGCAGGCCCAGGGCGGCGATGTGGCCTATGTCGATCACCCCCAGCGGCTGGCCAAAGCCCCCATTATCGAACCGGTCCCCGCGCCCCAGTCGGGCTATCTGAGCGGCATCGACGCCCTGACGGTGGGCGAGACGGCCGTGGTGCTGGGCGCCGGGCGGGCCAGGAAGGGCGACCCGGTGGATCACGCGGTGGGCATCGAGATTTTGCACAAGGTGGGCGACCGGGTGGAAGCCGGCCAGCCCCTGTTCGTGCTGCACGCCGCCGACCAGCCCGGCTTCGAGGCCGCCCGGCAGCGCCTGCTGGAAGCCCACACCTGGAGCGCCCCCCCCGTGGCCGCCCTGCCCCTGTTCTACGGCCTGGTGCGCTGGACCGACCCTCTGCCGGAGGGGTAGTTTCCTGGCAAAACCTCCAATAAACGGACTGGCTTTCCCGGCTGCGCCGGGAAAATTTCTACCTGGGGGCGCCGCCGGCGCCCCCAGGTAGATTAAATTCCGCAACGCCCCCCGCAACCGGGGTCGGCGTGACTGGGCGAGTTTCGCCGGAAGAGGGTGAATCGGGAATGGGGTCGCCCGAAGCGCGACCCCATCGTGGCGCCTGCCATTTCCACAGATAAAAAATTCCGCCTTTGGCGGAAGAGCCTGAAATCATCTGTGGGTGAAATTGTGGGGCGCAGCCCCACAATTTCACCCACAGAGAGCGTTCCCGCCAGGGGCGGAAGAACCGAAGTTTTCTTTACGGGACTGCGGTCGGCGGCAGAGCGGCCGGGTTGATCAGGCCCTCGGGCGCCAGCAGGCGCACCTGCCCGCTGCGGTCGCCGATCAGCACCATGGCCCCATCCGGCGAGATGGCGACGCTCAGAATGGCGCTGTCCGAGAGCTTTACCGAGCGGTCGAAGTCTTTGCGCGGCAGGTTGACCACCGTCAGGCTGTTGTTGTTATTGCCCACCAGCAGCATCTGGCCGTCGGGCGAGAAAGCGCCCTTGTTCAGGCCCGCCCCGGTCACCAGGGTGACCACCGGCTCGAAGCTGGCCGCATCGACGACCCACAGGATGCCCTGGTTCGAGCCGCTGACCGCCACCTGGTTGCCGTTGGGCGAAAGCTGAATCCAGCTCAGCGGTTCCTTCTTGCCCACCGCAATGCTCTTGAGCAGCTGCCAGCCAGACGTATCGACGATAAACAGGCTGCCGTCCTCGCGAGCCATAAAGACTTCCTTGCCGTCGGTCGAGAAGGCCAGGCCCAGGGTGGTCCCCAGGCGATAGCCATACTGGCCGGTCTTGCTGCTGTTCATGTACAGGTAGTAAGCGTAGTCCTCAAAGCTGGCCCAGGTGAGCAGCGCATCGGAGGGGTGGTATGCTACGGCGGTCACGCCCCGGCCGGCCTGCAGGAGGTTGGGGCCGGCCTTATCGGCAGCCAGGTCGTACATTACCAGCTCGTTGCCCTGGGTGCCGTAGATCAAGTACTTGTTGTCCGGCGAGAAAAGCAGCGAGTTGATCGATCCCTGGGTCTCGACCAGCAGCTGCGGGCCTTTGGGGTCGTCCAGCCGCCAGCGATACAGCTCGCCTTTGGCCGAGGTGAGCGGGGTGCCGACCGCGGCGTAGGCGGTCATGCCGTCCGGCGAGAACAACACCTGGTTGATCTGGCCGGAAAGCTGCCACATGTTGAGGGCGTCCAGGCGCTTGGCGTTATCGGCCGTGACCGCGGTGGTTGGGCGAGCCACGGTCTTGCCATTCGCCAGCGCGATCTGGTCGCCGGCCGGGGCGGCCGGGGCGGCCGGTTGAGCGGGCTGGGCGGCCGCCGGCTGGGCCGGTTGGGCCGGGGCGGCCTCGGTGGCGGCCGGGGCGGCCGGCTGCTCGCCGGCCGGGGCGGCCGGCGCCTTGCTCTGGCAGCCCGTAAGGCTCAGGCTCAGGATCACCAGAATGAATAACAAGCGCAATACGAACCAGCGTTTCATACTATTCCTCCATTTATTATGCATAACTTAATCCGAAGTTAATTAAAATTTTATCTGGATTGGGGTTTACAGTATGTAGTAAATAGGTACTGTCTTTGAAACTGCAATTTTCTTTGCGCTTTGGACAAGGAAATTCGGTGGATGGGGTCTGCGGGCGGCGCAGCCGCCCGCAGACCCCATCCACCGCGGTAGAATCTTTCCCGGTGAAACCGGAAAAGCCGTCCTTCGCAGCGGGTTTTCAGGGGCGCAAAAAGCGATCCAGCAGCTTTTTGGGCTGGCGGGCGAAAGCCTCGCGGGGCAGATCGCCGCGGGTCAGGGCCAGCAGGGTCTCGTTGAGCAGGCGGTTGGCCGGGGTGGGCAGGTTCAGGCGCTCTCCGGCGCGCACGATGGCCCCGTTGAGCCAGTCCACCTCGCTCTGGCCGCGCCCGGCGTACAGGTCGATGTGGAAAGAGGGCATCTTGGCTCCCCGCCCGCCGCCCACGGCCCGCGCCATCAGCGGGCGCGACAGCGCGGGCGGCAAGCGCGCCCCCAGGGCAAGCGCCCGGGCCGGCGTGGCGGGCAGGTCGACCACCTGAATCCCCTGGGCCTGCATCACCGCCAGGGCCTCGCGCAGTTGGGCGATCTCCAGCCGATACAGCCCTGGATGGCCGAACACTTCGGTCGGGGTCATGTTCAAGATGGCCGAGGTGGCGTTGCCCACCAGGTTGGTCAGCAGCTTCGACCATTTCATATCCGCCGGGCTGGCGTACCGCTTGCAGTTCAGCCCGGCCGCGTCGAAGGCTGATTGAAGCCGGGCGGCCAGCTCCCCATTCTGCCCGCCCGGCTGGGTTTCGGCGGCGACGCCCGCGGCGACGCCCGCAGCGACGCCCATGCCGCGCAGCCGCTCCAGGATGATGTCGCCAATCGCCCGGCGGCCCACCGCGCTGGTCACCGTCCCGGCGATCACCCGCTCTGGCCCCAGCACGGCCGCCAGGGCGGCCTCGTTCTCGACCCCATTTTGCAGGCACAGGATGGGCGGCAGGCGGCCGGCAAAGGGGCGCAGGTTGTCCAGGGCGGCCTGGGTGTCGAAGGATTTGAGCGCAAAGACGGCCGCCTCGAACGGCCCCTGCCGCAGGGCCTCGTCCAGCCCGGCGCACACCGCCGGGTTGGCGATGGTCTGCTCTTGCCCGGCCAGGTTCAGGCGCAGGCCGCGCTGGCGCAGCTCTGCGGCCGCCTCCGGGCGCTCGACGAACACCACCTGCCCCCCGCTCAGCGCCAGGCTGCTGCCGATATACGTTCCAATCGCCCCTGCGCCGAACACGAGAAATTTTTGATTGGTGATTTCGGGTTTCTGCTGGTCACTCATTGGCGTTACCCGCTTGAACGGCTAGAATATTTCGGCTTTCCCGGCTTCGCCGGTAGCGCGTCATTAAACTAAAGAGATGTTGCGTGGATGTTGTCGCACGAAGTGCGATAACATCCACGCTGAACCCTCTTGCGGCAAAGCTCGCCAGTCACGCCTCCACGCCGGTTGCGTGGGGAGCTACCGCTTGGCCGGGGAAAAAGCAATCTTGCTTGGAGGGGAATTGTGGGGCTGCGCCCCACAATTCCCCTCCAAGCGGGAACATCAATCATCGCTTTTCTTCCAATGCGTCCGGTCGTTGATGGCGGCCAGGAGCCAGATGTGGCGCTCTGGGTTGTATTCCAGGCGGGCAAAGGCCGTGTTTTGGAAGCGGAAGCGCGGGCCGTTCAGGTTGGCGTGCGGCGTGATCCCCAGGATGGCATACATGGCCTGGTTGAGGATGCCCCCGTGCGAGACGACCAGGTAGCGCCCGGCTGGCCGGTCGAGCAGCGATTGGAGCGCCCGTCCGGCTCGCAGATACAGCTCCCACTGGCTTTCGCCAGTTTCGCCCACCGGCTGGTAGGGATGGATAAACCCGGCCCGCGGGTAGCGCTCGGCGATCTCGATGGGGGTCAGCCCGGCCAGGCGGCCATTGTTGCGCTCCATCCAGTCGGGGTCCAGCTCCAGGGGGGCTTCCACTGCGCCGGCGATGATCTCGGCCGTCTGGCGCGCCCGGCTGAGCGGGCTGGCAATCACCGCCCGGAAGCGCAGCCCCTCGGTCTGGAAGCGCCGCCCGGCGGCCCGCGCCTGGCGCACGCCCAGCTCGCTCAATGGGAAATCGCTCTGGCCCTGCAGCACGCCCTGGGCGTTGCCCTCCGATTGGCCGTGGCGCATCAGGTAGATATGATACAGGTGATCGGGGTTCGGCTCTGGGTACATAGGTTCAGGCCAGCGGCGCATCGCGGCGGATGAGGTCTTCCAGGCTCTCGCGGCGGCGGATCAGGCGCGCCCGGCCCGCGTCCAGCCACACCACGGCCGGTTTGCGGGCCCCGTTGTAGTTGCTGCCCATGCTCAGGTGATAGGCCCCGCTGACCGGCACGGCCAGCAGCTCGCCGGGCTGCATTTCGGGCAGGGGCAGGTCCTGGATCAGAATATCGCCGCTCTCGCAGAAGGGGCCGCCCAGGTAAGCGCCGCCCAGCGGCGGGCGCCCGGCCCCGGTGACGGGCAGGGCCGAGTAGCGCGCTCCGTACAGGGCCGGGCGGGGGTTATCGGCCAGGCCGCCGTCAATCAGCAGCCAGCGGCGGTGGGGGGTGTGTTTGACCGCCTCCACCCGGTACACGGCCACCCCGGCCCGGGCCGCCAGCGAGCGGCCCGGCTCCAGGTGCAGGCGGGGCAGGGGCAGGCCGCGCTCGGCGCAGCCCTGGGCCAGGCGTTGGGCGGCGAACTGCACGTAGCCTTCCACCGGCTGGTGGGGCAGGTCGTCTTCGTGATACGGCGCGCCCCAACCGCCGCCGGGGCAGAGGGCCTCGGGCGACCAGCCCAGGCTGGCCCGCAGCTCGGCCAGCAGGTCGAGGGCGGTGTCGATGGCCGGGCCGAGTGGGGCGGGGTCGTGAAAATGCGACCCCTGGTGGAAGTGCAGCCCGGTCAGCGGCAGGCCGGCCTGCAGGGCGCGGGCCGCGGCGCGCATGATCTCCTCTGGCCCCATGCCGAACTTGCTGTCGTCCTGGCCGGTTTGCGTGTAGCTGTGGGTTTCGACGGCCAGTCCTGGCCGCAGCCGCAGCCACAGGTGGGGAGTTGGCCCGGCGGGGGCTGGCCCGGCGCTAAGCCGGATGATGCGCTCCAGCTCGGCCGGGTTATCGACCACAATCGTCCCGGCCTGGCGCAGGGCGGCCTGCAGGTCGAAGTCAGATTTGTTGACCCCATGCACCAGGATATTCTCGCGGCGCACCCCGGCCGCCGCCGCCACCGAGATTTCGCCCGCCCCGGTGCAGTCGATCCACAGGCCGCTTTGCTGGGCCCACTGGGCCATCGCCAGGCTCAGAAAGGCTTTTCCGGCGTAGGTCAGCCCGCTGGGGCCGGGGTAATGGCGGGCCAGGGCGGCCCGGTATTGGCTGAGCGCGTCGTCCAGGGTGGCCTGGTCGTACAGGTACAGCGGCGTGCCGTATTCGCTCGCCAGGGCCTCCACGTCCAACCCGGCGATGGTCAGGCGCTGGTTTTCGATTTTGGCGCTGATTGGAAATAAAGACAGGCGTTTTTCGCTAAGACTTTGCATTTTGTTCCCTTGGATCATCTTTCCGGGTTGGGGCGCAGCGCGGCTGCGGTTAATGAAGGCATCCTGGCCGCCGCAGCGCTCCGGCCGCCCGGCGGGCGCGGCGCGGCCTGCGTTTTGACCGCTCAGGTTTTACGGCCTTGCCGCCCGCCTGGATTCTGAATGTGGATCGTTTAGCGCCTTTCCCACTGGCGCGCCCCCTGCAAAAAGACCGGGCCGGGCATAGGTTTTTTGCCGGCCGGCTGCACATCGTCCAGGATCAGCCAGCCGTCGGCGGCGCGCAGGGCGGGCAGGCCGCCCAGGATAGCCCGTTCGCCGGGCGTCCCGTTGCCGGGCGTCCCGTTGCCGGGCGTCCCGTTGCCGGGCGTCCCGTCGCCGGGCGTCCCGTCGCCGGGCGTCCCGTCGCCGGGGGCGACGTGGGCGCGCAGCACCTTGAGCAGCCCGGCCTCCCATTCGATGAAGGCCCCCGGCCAGGGCTGGAAGGCCCGCACCTGGCGGGCCAGGGCCTCGGCCGGGCGGGTCAGGTCGAGGCCGCCGTCTTCTTTTTTGAGCAGCGGGGCGTAGGCGGCCCCGTCTTCCGGCTGGGGCCGGGGCGGCAGGCGGCCCTCCAGGTAGGGCGGCAGGGTTTCCATCAGCAGTTCCGCCCCCAGCTCAGACAGGCGCTGGCCCAGGCTGATGGCCGTATCGTCGGGCCGGATCGGCGTGGCGCGCTGGCTGAGGATCGGGCCGGTGTCTACCCCGGCGTCCATGCGCATGATGGTGGCCCCGCTCTGTGCGTCGCCGTGCAGGATGGCGGCGTTGATCGGCGCGGCCCCGCGCCAGCGCGGCAGCAGCGAGGCGTGGACGTTGATGCAGCCGAAGCGCGGCAGGTCCAGCACCGCCGGGCGCAAAATCTGCCCGAAGGCCGTCACCACGATCAAATCGGGCTGCCAGCCGGTCAGCGTCGCCATCGCTTCGGGGTCGCGCAGGCGGCGCGGCTGCATCACCGGCAGCGAGAGTTCTTCGGCCAGGCGTTTGATCGGCGGGGGGGTCAGCTCGCGGCCGCGCCCGGCCGGTTTATCCGGCTGGGTGACGACGCCCACCACCCGGTAGCGCTGCGCCAGGGCGCGCAGGCACGGCAGGGCAAATTCGGGCGACCCCATGAAGACGACGTTCACTCGTCTTCGCCTCGCCGGCGGCGGCGGTCTTCGTCGCGTCCGCGCCGGTCTTCGCCGCCTGCGCCGCCTGATCCACCCGCCGCCGCCGGGCCGATTTGCAGCTTAAGGGCCTGAATCTTGGCCTGCAGCGCGCCCACTTTGGCCCGGGCGAAGATATTTTTCTTGGCCTGCACCCGGGCCAGTTCTTCTTCCAGCTCGGCGATCTGGCGGCGCAGTTGCGGGGCCGGGTCGGGCGGTTGGAAGTGGGCGTGGCAGTTGGGGCAAATGGCTTCCTGGGCCTGGTTGGATACTTTCACCGGGCTGCCGCAGTGGGGACATTCGGTCTGGATCATAGTCGCACCTCGTTGAGGATGAATGATTCGGTTTCTGCCGCCTATTATAACGTCAGTCGGGGGAGAAAAGCAGGGAGGCGGCGTGAAAATCTACCCAGCGGGCTGTGCGGTCGGCGGCATTGGCGCCGCCGACCGCACAGCCCCAGCGAACTTTCTCGATAAAGTGGTACACTAGCCCCTATGAACGCCACAGACGACCCACTGGCCCAGATGCGCCGGTTGATCTTACAGGATGAAACCTTTGTCCGGGCCACGTTCAGCGGGCCGGAGAAGGGGGCCGGGCTGGCCTGGCTGCGGGTGACGATCCGCCCGCTGCTGCTGCGCGGCGAGCGCCACTGGCAGTTCTCCTACTTCGACGAAAAGAAGGACATTGCCAGGAACTACCTGCGCCTGGAGGCCGGGCAGAAGCTGGACGAACTGCTGGCCCTGCCGTTCCGCAACCTGACGGTAGAGGCCGGGGCCGCCCGCTGGGAGGCCCGCCGTACCAAGAAGGGCAAGCTGCTGCTGCACACCAGCCGCCTGACGAACGCCGCCCCGCCCGACCTGGCTCACGACCACGCCAAACCCAGGCTGCTGGCCCCCGACACCGCTGCTCCCTTTTTGCAGGCGGTGGGCATCCTGACCCCCGACGGGCGGGTGCGGGCCGAGATGCAGGCCAAGCTGCGCCAGATTAACGAGTTCGTGCGCCTGGTGGACGAGACCGGCGCTTTCGAGGCCGCCCCGGCCAGTGCGCCGCTGCGAGTGGTCGATTTCGGCTGCGGGCGGGGCTATCTTACCTTCGCCTTGTATCATTATCTCAGCTTCACCCTGGGGCGAGAGGCTGAGGTGGTGGGGGTCGATCTCAAGGCCGACGTGCTGGAAGCGCTCAACCGCCAGGCCCAGGCGCTGGGTTGGGAGGGGCTGCGCTTCCAGATCGGCTCGATTGCCGATTATCAGCCGCCCGCCCCGCCGGAGGTTGTCGTGGCTCTGCACGCCTGCGACACAGCCACCGACGACGCCCTGGCCCAGGCGATCACCTGGGGCTGCCGCCTGATCGTGTGCGCCCCGTGCTGCCAGCACGAGCTGCAAGCCCAGATGGCCGGCCTGCCCACTCCAGAGGCCTTCGCCGCCCTGGCCCGCCACGGCATCCTGTTCGAACGCCTGGGAGACCTGCTGACCGACGCGGCCCGGGCCGCCCTGCTGCGGGTGATGGGCTATCGGGCGGAGGTGATCCAGTTCGTCTCCACCGAACATACCGCCAAGAATTTGATGATCCGGGCGGTCAAGACCGGCCCGCCCGGCAGCCGCCGGGCGCAGGCCGAATATGAAGCCCTCAAAGCCTACTGGGGCTTCACCCCCTATTTAGAGAAATTACTCTCAAAACAGTAGCCTGTGAGTTTTGATAGCTTGGCATGCAACCCTGGGGGAACTTCACGCCTGAAAAGATGGTTCGTAGGGGGTTTTGTCGCACTTGGCGCGACAAAATCCCCAGTCTCTCTCTTTTTTTCCGAGTTTTGCGGGCCGCTGCGCGGCCCGCAAAACTCAGCAGGGCTATCTTCAGCCTCTCCGCCCGGCGCGGCGCTTGGCTTCGCGCAGGCGGGCCAGGGCGTCGGCTTCGCCGGGGGCGGGCGGGTCTTTCGGCGCGGGCGGCTGCGCCGCGGCTGGCGGCGCGGGCGGCGGCGCGGGCGGGCGCGGGGCGGCGGGGATGTCCAGCCGATCCACCGGGCGGGGTGGGGCTTCGCGGCGGGTTCTGGCCCGGTCGCGGGCCTCGAAGAGCTGGCCCAGCACGCGCGGCTGTTCGCCGGGGGCGGCCGGGCGGCGGCGCAGCCGCGGAGCCGCCCGGCTGCTCAGCCAGGCCTGGGCTTTCTGCCAGTCCCGGCGGGTGAAGACCAACCGGCGTAGGGCCACGTCCACGGGGAAGAACAGGGCCGCGGCCAGCATCAGCGGCCAGCCGATCTCACGCGCCTGGGCGGCTGATGGCAGGTTGTGGGCAAAGGCCAGGGCGGCCTGCGAAAGCTCGCCGCCGCCGGTCAGGCGGGCCAACTCGCTCAGCAGACCCCGGTCGATGCCGGTATCCTTATACTCCGGCGAATAGGGAACCACCAGTCCCAACGTCATCTGCCCCAGGGATTGATCGCCCTGGTTGACCCCCAGGCGGGCCAGGTAGGCCCCCGGCTGGCTGACCTCGGCCGCGGCCTGGTACTGCCCGGCCCCCACCGGCTGGAGGGCAATCTCCTGGGTCGAAAGGTCGGGCGCAATCAGGGTCACGCTGCCCTTGAGGAAGTTGAGCGGCTCGCCGGCCGGGTCGAGGGCGCTCAGGCGCACCACCGCCTGGCGGTCTTGCAGCCCGGCCTGGGCGCTCAGGCCCTCCACCTTGGGGGCGGGCAGCACGTAATCGACGAGCTGGTTGGCGAAGCGGGCAAAGCCCGGCCACTGCACCCACTGCTTGCCCCACTGGCCGCGCAGGTCCGAAGTCCAGGCCGCCGAGCGGCCCAGGCCGTACTGCCAGGTCGCCAGCAGTGGGTCGCCGCGGGTGGTGAGCAGGTCCATGCGGGCGGTATTCTTGGCCGTGGTGCCGTTATAGCCCAGCAGTAGGGGCATGCCGGCCGGGTCCAGGCCGCGCAGGGTGGGGCTGGGGGCCGAGGGCAGCGGGTAGAACGGCTCTTCGATCACGTACTCGCCCACCGATTTGACCGTTTCTTTCAGGAAGATGTCGGGGACGTGGAAGATGTCGGTGGCCGGGTAGAACGCTCCGCCGCCGATCTGCGCCAGCGACAGCAGATACTGGGCCGAGCCTTCGCCGGCCGCCACAACGCTCAGGGTGATGCCCTGCTTCTCCATCTCGGTTGCCAGGGGGGTCAGGTCGCCGCGCCGCACCCAGCCGTCGGTCATCAGGATGATGTGCTTGCGCTTGGCCGACACGTTCTGCAGGGCCTGGTAGGCGGCTTCGACCCCGGCCTCCAGGTTGGTCTGGCCTTCGGCGCTGAAGCTGCTGATGGCCCCCTCAAGGATCGCCGGATCGACCCATTTTTGAAGCTCCAGCACCCAGCGCGGCTGGCTGTCGAAGGCCACCACGCCCAGGTAGTCCT
>CAYQDU010000103.1:0-15262 GCA_964416275.1 uncultured Anaerolinea sp.
CCGGGAGCCGATCCATACCGCCCAGGCCCAGCGCAGGCTATCGAGCAAGGCTTGCCGCTCCAGGGCCAGCAGGGGCAGCCCATAACCCAGGCCAAAGGCCAGCGAGCGGGCTGCCAGGGCCAGCCAGGGCGCGCCGGCAAAGTTCCAGGCTGCGCCGGCGGCCCAATCCAGCCCGGCCACGGCCAGCATCCCGGTTGCCAGGGCCAGCACGGGCGGGCCAAACAGCCGGGCCGGCGAGAAATCGACCACCGTCCGGCTGTCGCGCAGCAGCAGGCCGATCCCCACGAACAGCATCAGATCCACCGCCAGGGCCACCCCCACGATCCCGTAGCGCGGGCCGAGGACGAACAACCCGCCCCCCAGGGCGGCAAGCTGCGCCAGGCGCGCCCGGCTTACCCGTTCGGGGAGACCAGTAGCCGACAGGATGTGAGAGATCGTAAACTTAAGCGGCTCAAGCAGGGCATAGATCAGCAGCAGCCGGAACGCGGGCAGCATGGGCAGCCAGCGCGCGCCCAACAGCAGGCGGATGAATTGCGGGGCCACCGCTACAAGACACCCGGCCAGTCCGAAGCTGCTGCGGGTGAGCAGGGCGTTGAGTTGAAAGAACGCCCGCGACAACCGCAGCCGGTCCTGTTTGAGCGCAGCGTAAATTCCCAGGGCCAGGGCGTTGAGCGGCTCGGCCAGGATGACCTTTGGATAGGTGGCAAAGCGGTAGGCGCGCGAATAATATCCCAGGGCCAGGTCGCCCAGATACAGGTTGATCCACAGGTCATCCAGGTGATCCAGGGCCACCCCCAGAAAGACCCCCACACCGGCCCGCCGCCCGTAATCCACAAAATAGCGCACGATAGCCGGTTCAAGCGACAGGCGCGGGCGCCAGACCGGCCGCCAGACGAACAACGCCAGCCAGAAGATCAGCGCCATCGCCGCCGGGGCCACCAACAAGGCCCAGATCGAGCCGCTGAGGGCGGCGATGCCCACCGAAAGCACGAACACTGCCCCGGTTTGGGCGATATCCATCAGCGCCAGCCGCCGGTGCTGGACGCGGCGAGCCAGCAGGGTCTGCCCGGCGTTGACCACCCGCAGCGCCCCGCCAGCCAGAGCGGTTGCCAGCAGGGCGGTGCGCCGTAAATCGTCCAGGAAAACCAGGGCCGCGCCCACCATAATCAGCGTCCAGACCAGGGCGGTCATCAGGCGCAGGGTGAAGAAAACCGCCATGGCCCGCTCTTCGTCCTCGGTCTGCGGAGCGCGGTGCAAAAAAGCCGCTCCCAGGCCAAGCTCAAGCGCCGCCCAGGCTACGCTCGAAAAGGCCAGCAGACCGGCCTGGAGGCCGAAATATTCCACCGGCAGCAGGCGCGCCAGCAGCACCGTCTGGGCGAAGCTGACCGGCAGCGTGACCAGGTTGGCAAAGCTGTTCCAGGTGAACGAGACCAGGCTGCGCCGGGCCAGGCTGGAAGCCGGGCGGGTCATGCGGATCAGTATAGCATGGAAGTGGTATACTCAGCCTACACCATGCGTATTATTCTGGACAGCCGTCTACTTCTTCCGCAAATGACCGGCCTGGGCCGCTATCTCCTGGGCCTGGGCCGCGGTTTCGGCCAGCTTGATGACGATTTCCAGGTGGAAATGTGGCTGCAGCGTGGGCTGCCGCCCGGCCATCCCGTCTGGGGGTTGGAACGCGGCCCGGTGCAGTTCCGCCGGGTCGATCTGCCGCACATGAGCCTGCAAGCCCAATGGCGGCTGCCGCTGGCCCTGCTGCGGGCGCAGCGCGACCTGCTGCACTACCCGCACTTCGACCTGCCCTTTCTGGCCCCCGGCCCGCTGGCGGCCACCCTGCACGATCTGAAATACATCACCCGGCCCGATTTCTTCCCCCGCCTGGGCCGCGCCCGCCGGCTGGTGATGCTGGCAATGATGCGCAGCACGGTGCGCAAAGCCCGCCGGGTGATCGTGGTATCCGACAGCACCCGGCGAGACGCAATCCGCTGGCTGGGGGCGCGGCCCGAAAAGCTGCGCGTGATCTACGAGGGGGTGGAGGAGCCTTACTTCCAGCCTGCGCCGCCTGAACAGACCGCCGCTGTGCGCCGCCGCTATGGGCTGGAGGGCGAGCCGTTCATCCTGTTCCTGGGCGAGCGCCGCCCGCACAAAAACATCCCCGGCCTGCTGCGAGCCTTTGCCCACCTGCGGCGCATGACATCCCGACCCTACACCCTGGCCGTGGCGGGCAAGCCCTACGCCGACTATCGCGAGCCAGAGCGCCTCGCCGAGCAACTGGGCCTGAACGCCGCGGTGCGCTTCATCGACCGCCTGCCCGACGCCGACCTGCCCGCCCTGTACCAGTCGGCCAGCGCCTTCGCCCTGCTCTCGCGCTACGAGGGCTTCGGCCTGCCCATCTTAGAAGCCATGGCCGGCGGCGCGCCGGTGCTGGCCTCCGACGTCACTTCCCTGCCAGAGGTGGTAGGCAGCGCCGGGCTGTGCGTCTCGCCCGACGATCCACAGATCGCCGCCGAAGCCCTGCTGACTCTGCTGGAAGACGAAGCCCAGCGTCAGACCTGCATCGCCGCCGGGAAAGCCCGCGCCCGCCAGTTCACCTGGCAGCGCTGCGCCCGGCAGACTCTGGAAGTATATCGGGAATGCCTATGAAACCTGTCTCCGCGGCCCCCATCCCCGTACTGCACCCCATCACCCGCCTGATCGTAGGCGGCGCGCAGGAAAACACCCTCTACACCGCCGCCCTGCTCTACCCGGCGCGCTACAAAGTGAGCGTGCTTTCCGGCCCGCAGACCGGCAGCGAAGGCAGCCTGATCGAAGAAGCCCGCCAGCGCGGCCTCGACCTGACCATCTACCCCCATCTGCTGCGCCAGATCAGCCCGCTGGATGACCTGCGCACCTTGATCTTTCTGACCCGCTACATGCGCCGGGGCAAGTTTGTCATCGTCCATACCCACAGCTCGAAGGCCGGCATTTTGGGCCGCCTGGCGGCCCGCCTGGCCGGAACGCCGCTGATCGTCCATACCGTCCACGGCTGGAGCTTTCACGATTATATGTCGCCCCTGGTGCGCGGGGTGTACATCTTTCTGGAACGGTGGATGGCCCGCTTCACCAGCGCCCTGATCGTGGTGGCCGAGCGCGACATCGAAAAAGGCCGCCAAGCGCAGATTGGCCGCCCGGAACAGTATCATCTCATCCGCAGCGCCATCCCGCTGGACGAATTCGACCCGGCCAGAATCGACCGGGCAGCCGTGCGGGCCGAGCTGGGTCTGCCCCCCGAAGCGGTGGTGATCGGCAACGTGGGCCGCTTTTCGGCCCAAAAGAACCCGCTGGATTGGGTGCAGATCGCCGGAAAAATCGGGCGCGCCCGGCCGCAGGCCCGCTTTCTGCTGGTGGGCGACGGCCCGCTGCGCGGCGCGGTCGAAGCCGCCCTGCGGGCCGAGGGCCTGTGGGAGCGCGCCATTCTGCCCGGCCTGCGCCGGGACGTGCCGCGCTGGATGGCGGCTATGGACGTATTTTTGATTTCGTCGCTGTGGGAAGGGCTGCCGCGCGTGCTGCCGCAGGCCATGGCGATGGGCCTGCCCGTGGTTGCCAACCGGGCCGACGGCACGGTGGAAGCCGTGCAGGACGGCCAGACCGGCTACCTGTGCGCCCCCGGCGACCTGGACGGCATGGCCGCCCGCTGCATCGAACTGGTGGATCAGCCGCTCTTGCGCCAGGAGATGGGCGGGCGCGGCCGCGAGTTCGCCACGCGCGAGTTCGACCTGAACCGCATGATCTACCAGATCGACCGGCTGTACGAAAAACTGCTGGCCGAAACGCCGGGGCGGGGTTGAAACCCAAGCCTAGGGTTTATCTTGCAAACGGCGAATTACATCCGCCCGCAGCACGTTGCGCAGCAGGCGAGCCTGTGGCTGGCGCAGTTCGGCCGCCAGCCGGTCATTCCAGGGCGCGTCGGCCAGGATCAACAGGGCCGAGCTGCCCGGCTGGAGCGCTTCTTTCACCTGGGCCAGGAACTTCTCATCGAAGCCCCAATCGGCGGCCCTGGCTGCCAGCCCGCCGGCGGCGGCCCCAGCCATGGCCCCGACCACGGCCCCGGCTGGCCCACCCAGCAGGCCGATCAGCCCGCCTACTACCGCCCCAAACAGCGACCCCTGGCTGGCGCTCACATCCAACGGCTCGCTGACGGTAGTATGGCCGTCTGCCTCCCGCCGGAAGGCGGCCGCATCGCGAAACTGCACTTGTTTGGATTGGCGGCGGGCCAGCAGGTCTTTCAATACCGGGGCGGCCCGCTCCGGGTCTGGGTAGACCACCAGTAAAAGCTCGATCTGTTCTGAGGCTGGCATGGCGGGTTAATGACCGCACGAGGCGCACGAACCGCCAGAGCAGCCGGCGCAGCCGCCCCCGCCGCTGCCGGCCAGCGCCCGCCCGCCGCTGTTGGCGTAACACACCGATAGCAGGCGCGCGATATTCTGGCTGTTGCACTTGCGGCAGGCGGCGGCCGCGTCGGCGTCTTTCATCGGGCGCATCAGCTCAAAACGCTCTTTGCAGTCCTGGCAGACATACTCATAAATCGGCATCGCTTCACCTCTGAAGTTGTTTTGTGGGTCGATGTTTTTGGGGGTGCATGGTTACACAGGCGCCATCCCACTGGACATTTGAGCCGCTTTTTCTGCAAAACCGGCTTTGCATTCCCAGTTAATTGTAGCATAATTATGCCCCATGCAGCGCTATTTCGCCATCACCCGCCTGGCAATGCAGCGCCAGTTCACCTACCGGGCCGCTTTGCTGGCCGGGCTGCTGACCAATTTTTTCTTTGGCCTGCTGCGGGCTACGGTGATGATCGCCTTGTACGATCAGCGCGGCCAGGTGGCCGGGATTTCGCTGCAAGACGCCGTCACCTACACCGGGCTGACCCAGGCGGTCATCGCCTTTCTGATGCTGTTTTCGTGGTTCGAGGTAATCGACTCAGTTCATACCGGGCAGGTGGGGGCCGATCTGCTCAAGCCAGTCAGCTTCTACGGCTTTTGGATGGCCCAGGACTTCGGGCAGGCCGTGGTCAACCTGGCGCTGCGCGGCGCAACCATCCTGGCCTTCTTTGCCCTGGTCTACCGCATCAGTCTTCCGCACAGCGCGGGGCAATGGTTGGCCCTGGGGGTAAGCCTGCTGCTCTCCTGGCTGGTCAGCTTTGCCTGGCGCTTTCTGCTCAACCTGAGCGCCTTCTGGGTGACCAACGCCCGCGGCCTGGCGCGCCTGTTCTTTGGGCTAAGCTGGATGCTGTCGGGTTTTTTCATGCCCCTGAAATTCTATCCCGATTGGTTTGCGCGCCTGGCCTACCTGACCCCCTTCCCGCACATGGTGAACAGCCTGGTGGAAGTCTATCTGGGGCTGGTGCAGGGGCCAGAGCTGGTCAACACCCTTTTGCAGCAAGCCGCCTGGGGGGTGGGGCTGGTCATCTTGGGGCAAGTGGCGCTGCGGGCCGGGGTGCGGCGGCTGGTGGTGCAGGGAGGCTGAGATGCGCCACGCCCTGGGCCTGTATCGCCGCCTGCTCTCGATCCGCATCCGCGCCCAGATGCAGTATCGGGCGGCCTTCCTGGGCGACATTCTGGCGAACGCCGTGCTGAACGGGGTGAGCTTCCTATCGCTGGCCCTGGTGCTGCAGCGCTTCGAGGGCATCGGCGGCTGGAGCCTGTGGGAGGTGGGCTTTCTGTACGGCATGGTCGAGCTGGCGTTCAGCTTGATGGATATGATCTTCAGCGGCTTCGACCCGGCCTTCTTTGGGCGCCAGGTGCGCCTGGGAACTTTCGACCAGATGCTGCTGCGCCCGGCCAACCTGGTGGTGCAGGTGTTCGGCTCCGAGTTTATCATGCGCCGTATCGGGCGCATCTTGCAGGCCGGGCTGGTACTGGGCCTGGCCCTGGCGAACCTGTCCATCGCCTGGGATGTAGGGCGCATCCTGTATATGCCGGTGGTGATCGTCAGCCTGATCGCCTTCTTTGGCGGGCTGTTCGTCATGGGCGCGGCCATCACCTTCTGGACGGTCGAATCGATCGAGGTGGTGAACATCCTGACCTACGGCGGAGACGAGATGATGTCCTACCCGATGCACATCTACCCCGCCTGGCTGCGCCTGTTCTTCACTTTCATCGTACCGGCCATCTTCTTGAACTATTCCCCCGCCCTATACATCCTGGGTAAGCCCAACCCGCTGGGTCTGCCGGCCTTTGCGCCCTTCCTGGCCCCACTGGCCGGCTTCAGCGTGCTGGCCGCCGGCCTGGCCTTCTGGCGCTTTGGGTTGAGCCACTACCAAAGCACAGGAACGTAGGAATTTTGGCTCTAGAGGGAATGTTTTTTAGGAGAAATGTGCGGCTCCGCCGCACATTTCTCCTAAAGATATAGGAAAATCCCCGCCTTTGGCGGAAAAAGCGTCCATCTATGAACCCGATCATCAGCGTACACAACCTGCAAAAATATTTCCAGGTGGCTCGGCATCATCGCGGAACGCTGGGCGCGCTGCGCAACCTGTTCGAGCGCCAGTATCACACCGTGCGCGCCGTAGACGGGATCAGCTTCGAGGTCGGCCAGGGCGAGCTGGTGGGCTATCTGGGCCCCAACGGGGCCGGAAAATCGACCACCCTGAAGATTCTGACCGGCCTGCTGACCCCCAGCCAGGGCCAGGCCCTGGTGGGCGGCTACGTGCCGTGGCGCGAGCGCCAGCAGTACGTGGCCCACATCGGGGCGGTCTTCGGCCAGCGCACCACCCTGTGGTGGGACCTGCCGGTGATCGAATCGCTCGATCTGCTCCAATACATCTATCAGATTCCGGCCGCCCGCTATCACAACAACCTGAACGAGTTTCGTAAGCTGCTGGAACTGGACCCGTTCCTCAACACCCCGGTGCGCTCGCTCTCGCTGGGCCAGCGCATGCGGGCCGACCTGTGCGCCGCCCTGCTGCACAACCCAGGGCTGCTGTTCCTGGATGAACCCACCATCGGCCTGGATGTGGTTGCCAAAGAGCGCATCCGCCAGTTCATCCAGCACATCAACCGCCAGCGCGGCGTAACGGTGATCCTGACCACCCACGACCTGGCCGACGTAGAAAAACTGTGCGAGCGAGTAATGATTATCGACCACGGCCGCCTGCTCTACGACGGCGGCCTGGACGCCCTGCGCCAGCGCTTCGGCGGCCAGCGCCAGTTGATCGTAGACCTGGCCGAAGACTACCCCGCCGTAAGCGTGGAGGGCGCCCAGGTGAAAGAGCGCGCCGGCCGGCGCGTGACCTACGAATTCGAGCGCGGCCGCCTGAGCGCCTCCGACCTGATCGGGCGGGTCAGCGCCTGCTACCGGGTGCAAGACCTGAGCGTGCGCGAACCCGACATCGAGGCCACCATCCGCCGCATCTATGAAGAACGGCTGCTGGAAGAAAACTGAGTATAATTCCTGCCATACTCCCGTGGAGGCTAACCTGCCATGAACCTATCTCAAGAAACCTGCCTGGACGACCTGCTGCGAGAGCAGGCCGCCCGGTTCCCCACCCGGCCGGCCCTGAGCGCGCCGGGCAACCCACCCCGCCCCGCCCTGACGTACGCCGACCTATACACCCAAATGGGAGACGTGCGGCGCGCCCTGAACAACCTGGGGATTGGCCGGGGCGACCGGGTGGCCATCGTCTTGCCTAACGGGCCAGAGATGGCGGCCGCCTTCCTAGGTGTGGCCGCCTGCGCCGCCAGCGCCCCGCTCAACCCCGCCTATCGCAGCGAAGAATTCGAGTTCTACCTGGACGACCTGGAAGCCCAGGCGCTGATCCTGCTGAGCGGGCAAGACAGCCCGGCCCGCCAGGTAGCCGGGCGGCGCGGGATTGCCGTGATCGACCTGCTGCCCGTTCCCGGCGGGCCGGCTGGGGCGTTCGACCTGCAAACCGGCTCGCTGGCCCCGCTGCGGCCCATCGAAGAGAGCGGCGGGCCGGCCGGCCCCGAAGACCTGGCCCTGGTGCTGCACACTTCTGGCACCACCTCCCGGCCTAAGATGGTGGCCCTCAGCGGAGCCAACCTGTGCGCCTCGGCCGAACACATCCGCCAGACCCTGGGCCTGGCCGAAGCCGACCGCTGCCTTAACGTGATGCCGCTGTTCCACATCCACGGGCTGATGGCCTGCCTGCTCGCCAGCCTGGCGGCCGGGGCCAGCGTGTGCTGCACGCCCGGCTTCGAGGCGGCCCGCTTCTTTGCCTGGCTGGAAGAAGCCCGCCCCACCTGGTACAGCGCCGTGCCAACCATGCACCAATCGGTGTTGGGCCAGGCGGAAAGCCACGCCGCCAGCCTGCAGGCCGCCCGGCTGTGCTTTGTGCGTTCGTCTTCGGCTTCGCTGCCGCCCCAGGTGATGGCCGCCCTGGAAGCCGCCTTCCAGGCCCCGGTGATCGAAGCCTATGGCATGACCGAGGCCGCCCACCAGATGGCCTCCAACCCACTGCCGCCCGGCCAGCGCAAGCCCGGCTCGGTGGGGCTGCCGGCCGGCCCGCAGATTGCCATCCTCGACCCCGGCGGCGCGGCCCTGCCGGCCGGGCAGGTGGGCGAGATCGCCATCCGCGGCCCCAACGTCACCCGCGGTTATCTGAACAACCCGGCCGCCAACCAGGGCGCCTTCACCAACGGCTGGTTCCGCACCGGCGACCAGGGCTATTTCGACCCCGACGGCTACCTGTTCATCACCGGGCGGCTGAAAGAGATGATTAACCGGGGCGGCGAGAAGGTCACGCCGCGCGAGGTGGACGAAGCCTTGATGGATCACCCGGCGGTGGCCCAGGCGGTCACCTTCGCCGTGCGCCATCCCACCCTGGGCGAAGACGTGGCCGCGGCGGTGACGCTCAAACCCGGCGCGGTCGCCACGCCGCGCGCCATTCGCCAGTTTGCTCTGGAGCGCCTGGCGGCCCATAAGGCCCCCTCGCAGGTCATCATCCTGGATCAAATTCCCAAAGGCCCCACCGGCAAGCTCCAGCGCATCGGCCTGGGCGATAAGCTGGCCGACCGCCTGCGGCCTGAATTCAGCGCTCCGCGCGGCCAGATCGAAACCCTGCTGGCCGGGCTGTGGCAGAGCCTGCTGCCAGACGGCGGGCCGTTCAGCGCCGATGACAATTTCTTCCTGTGCGGCGGCGATTCGCTCCTGGCGCTGGCCCTGCTGGCCCGCATCCGCGATGTCTTCGAGATCGACCTGCCGGTGGGCAGCATTTTCCAAGACCCCACCATCCGCGAGCAGGCCGCCCGCATCGAAGCCGGCCTGCTGGATCAGATCGAAGCGCGCCGCGAGCCGTAAATGCCGCCCGACGACGACCGGATCAGCCAGCTTACCCCCGCTCAGCGCCATCTGCTCGAGCAGCGCCTGGCCCGCGCCCGCCAGCGCAGCCAGGCCGCGGCCGCCGCCATCCCCCGCCAGGATTGGCCGCCGGCCCCCGGCAGCCAGCGCCCGCTCTCGTTTGGGCAGGAACGGTTGTGGACGCTGTATCAGCTCGACCCGACCAGCCCGATCTACAATCGACCGCTGGCCCTGCGCCTGAGCGGCCCGCTCGAACCGGCCGGCCTGCAGGCCGCCCTGGAGCAGATCGTGGCCCGGCACGAGGTCCTGCGCTGCGGATATAGCTATCGGGATGGCGAGCCGGTCTGCCGCGTGCTGCCGCCCGCCCGGCTGCCTCTGCCCTATACCGACCTGAACGACCAGCCGCCGGGCGAGCGCCTGGCGGCCGCCCGGCGCATCCTGGGCGCCGAGAGCCGCCGCCCGTTCGACCTGGAGCGCGGCCCCATCCTGCGGGCGGCCCTGCTGCGCCTGGAACCCGGCGACCACATTTTGCTGACGGTCACCCATCACATCGCCTTCGACGCCTGGTCGGCGGCCCGCCTGAGCGCCGAGCTGAGCGCCGGGCTGGCCGGGGCTGCGCCGCCCGATCTGCCGATCCAGTACGCCGATTACGCCGCCTGGCAGCGCCAGGAGCAGACCGCCTGGCGGCCCCTGCTGGCCCAGGCCGTCGAGCGCCTGGGCGACGCCCCGCCCAGCCTCGACCTGCCGGGGGTGCGCCGCCCGGCCCTGCAAGCCGAGGCCGGGGCCGCGACGGCGTTCACCATCCCGGTCGGGCTGGCCGAGCGCGCCCAGGCCCTGGCTCAGGCGTGCGGCGCAACCCCCTTCATGGCCCTGCTGGCCGCCTTCCAGGCCGTGCTGTATCGCTATACCGGGCAAACCGATTTCGTGCTGGGCGCGCCGGTCGCCGGACGCACCCACACCGAACTGGAGCCGCTGATCGGCTTTTTCGTTAACATGCTGCCCCTGCGCGGCGAATTTTCCGACCAGACCACCTACCGCCAGGCGGTGGAACAGGCCCGCGCCGAGGCCCAGGCCGCCTTTGCCCGCCAGGCGGTCCCCTTCGAACGCCTGGTCGAGGCCCTGGGCCGTCCCACCGACCTGAGCCGCACGCCGGTGTTCCAGATCGTATTCAATTGGAAGAACCTGCCCGAACCGCGCTCCGCCGGGCTGGTGCAGATCACGCCGTTCGACTTCGACGCCGGGCTGTCGCCTTACGACCTGGAGCTGGAGATCGCCCCAGGCGGAGCGGCCCGCTTTGTGTACGCCACCGCCCTGTTCGATGCCCGGTGGAGCGAGCAGATGGCCGCCCATTTCCTGGCCCTGTTAGAAGCCGCCCTGGACGCGCCGGACGCGCCCCTGGCCCGCCTGCCGGTGTCCATCCCCGGCCCCGGCCGGCCTGCGCCCGCCCCGGCCCCGGCGCTGGAACCCGGCAGGGCGGAGGGCGGCGCGCCGCGCTCGGCCCTGGAGCGCCTGCTGGCCCGCCTGTGGGCCGAAGCCCTGGGCCGCGAGCCGATTGACCTGGACAGCAATTTCTTCGCCCTGGGCGGCCATTCGCTCACCGCCATCCGCCTGACCAGCCAGACGGCCGACCTGCTGCAAATCGACCTGCCGGTGCGGGCCCTGCTCGACGCGCCGCGCCTGGGCGACTACGCCGCGGCCATCCTGGCCGGCTGCCCCGCCCCCCAGGCCCTGGAAGCACTGGCCCAAAGATTAATCCAATGACGTTACCTTCCAGATTATCTCCGACCAAGAAAGCTTTATTGGAAGCCCTGCTCAAACAGGAACAGATGGCCGCCGCGCCGCGCCCGGCCATCCCGCGCCGGGCCGAGACCGGCCCGGCTCGCCTGTCGTTCGCGCAAGAACGGCTGTGGTTTCTGTACCTGCTGGAAGGCGGCAGCGCCAACTACAATGTGCCGTTTGCTTACCGCTTGCAGGGTCGACTGGACCCGGCCGCCCTGGAACGGGCGCTGAACCGGGTGGTGGCCCGGCACGCCATCCTGCGCACCCGCTTCGCCATGCTGGAGGGTGAGCCGCGCCAGATCAGCGAACCAGCGCTGCACATCGCCCTGGAACAGGTGGACCTGGAAACGCCGCCCGCCGCGACCAGCGCCGAACGCCTGGCCGCCGCCCGCCAGTGGGCCCGCCAGGCCGGGCGGCAGCCGTTCGACCTGGCCCAACTGCCGCTGCTGCGAGCCGCCTTGCTGCGCCTGGCGACCGACGATCACCTGCTGCTGTTCAACCTGCACCATAATATCTTCGATGAATGGTCGTTGGAAGTGCTGTTCCGCGACCTGGCGGCCTTCTACGCCCAGGAGAGCGGCGGCGCGCCGGCCAACCTGCCCGCCCTGGCCCTGGACTACGCCGATTACGCCGAATGGCAGGCCGGCTGGCTGGAAAGCCCGCCGGCCGGGCAGCAGTTGGCGTATTGGAAGGAAAAGCTGGCCGCCGCGCCGCTTCGCCTGGAGCTGCCCACCGACCGGCCCCGCCCGCCGGTCGCCAGCTACCAGGGGGCGGCAGTGTACGCCCACCTGGACGAGCCGGTTCTGGCCGCCGCCCAACGCCTGGCCCGCCAGGAGCAGACGACCCTGTTCACCGCCCTGCTGACGGCCTGGCAGGCGCTCTTGTATCGCTACACCGGCCAGCCCAGCCTGCTGGTTGGCGCGCCCGTCACCCTGCGCGTCCGTCCCGAGCTGGCCCCGCTGATCGGCTTCTTCCTGAACACCCTGGCCCTGCGGGCCGATTTCCAACCCGGCCTGAGCTTCCGGGCCTTGCTGCGCCAGACGGGGCAGACCGTGCTAGAAGCCTTCGACCACCAGGAGCTGCCCTTTGAGCGTTTGGTGGAGGCCATCAACCCGGCCCGCGACCTCAGCCGCCACCCGCTGTTCCAGACCGCCTTCGTGCTGCACCCGGCTTCGCTGCAGCAACTGCGCCTGGGCGAACTGCACGCCGCCCCCTTCCCGGTGGATTACGGCTGGGCCAAGTTCGACCTGACTCTGTTTGTCAACGAGCTGGCCGCCGGACTGGACCTGCACCTGGAATATGCCCTTGACCTGTTCGACGAGGTTACCGCCCGGCGCATGGTGGGCCATTTCGAGACCCTGCTGCGGGCCGCCCTGGCCGACCCCGACCAGCCGCTCGACAGGCTGCCTCTGCTGACCCCGGCCGAGCGCCGGCAGATCTTCGAGACCTGGAACGACACCCAGGCCGATTACCCGCGCCAGGCCGCCATCCCGGCCCTGTTCCGCCGGCAGGCCGCCCAACACCCCCAGGCCATCGCGGTGGCCTTCGAGGGCGCCGCCCCGCTGACCTACGCCGAGCTGGATCGACGCACCGACGATCTGGCGGCTTACCTGCGCCAGGTTGGGGTCGGGCGCGGCGACCGGGTGGGCCTGGGCATGGAACGCTCGCCCGAAATGGTGATCGGCATGCTGGGCATCTTGAAAGCCGGCGCGGCCTACGTGCCGCTCGACCCCAGCTACCCGGCCGAGCGGCTGGCCTTTATGAGCCAGGATACCCAGATCAAAGCTCTGGTGAGCGCCGGGGCGTGGGCCGAAAAGCTGCCGCCCGGCCCGGCCGCCCTGGTGCAGGTGGACGACCTGCCCACCGGCGCGCGGCCCCCGCTCGAAGAACCCGCGGCTTCCGACGCCGCCTATATCATGTATACCTCCGGCTCCACCGGGCGGCCAAAGGGCATCGTCATCCCCCAGCGGGCCATCCTGCGCCTGGTGTTGAACGCCAATTATGTCCAGATCGGCCCCCAGGATCGCATCGCCCAGGCCTCGAATATGTCGTTCGATGCGGCCACCTTCGAGGTGTGGGGGGCGCTGCTGAACGGAGCTTGCCTGGTAGGCATTCCGCAGGAGGCGGCCCTGAACCCGGTCGAATACGCCCGCCGCATTCGCCAGGAGCGCATCAGCATCCTGTTCCTCACCACCGCCCTGTTCAACCAGGTAGCGGCCGCCCAACCCGCAGCCTTCAACACCGTCCAGACGGTGCTGTTCGGCGGCGAGGCGGTCACGCCGTCCTTTGTGCGCCAGGTGCTCCAGGCTGGCGGGCCGCAGCGCCTGCTGCACGTTTATGGGCCGACCGAATGCACCACCTTCGCCACCTGGCACACCGTCACAGCCGTACCGGAAGGGGCCACAACCATCCCCATCGGCCAGCCGATCAGCAACACCTGCGCCTACGTGCTGGACGCCAACCGCCAGCCGGTTCCGGTGGGCGCGCCGGGCGAGCTGTACCTGGGCGGCGACGGGCTGGCCCTGGGCTACTGGCAGCGCCCCGACCTGACCGCCGAGAAGTTCATCGACTGGCAGCCCGCCGATGAGTCGCCGCCGGTGCGCCTCTACCGCACTGGCGACCGGGTGGCGCGCCGGGCCGATGGGGCCATCGAATTCCTGGGGCGGTTCGATTTCCAGGTCAAGCTGCGCGGTTTTCGCATCGAACTGGGCGAGATCGAGGCCGCCCTGGGCGATCTGCCCGGCGTGGCCCAGGCGGTGGTGATCTTGCGCGACGATCCGGGGCTGGGGCCGCGCCTGGCGGCCTATGTGACCGCCGCCGCCGGGGCGCAGCTCTCGCCTGAAGGGCTGCGGGAGGGGTTGGGCCGGCGCCTGCCGGGCTATATGATCCCGGCCGCGTTTGTGCTTTTGGAGGCCCTGCCGCTGACCCCCAACGGCAAGCTGGATCGGGCGGCGCTGCCCGCGCCGGCCGCCGGGCGCAGCGAAACCGGCGGCTACCTGGCCCCGCGCGACGATCTGGAAGCCCGGTTGTGCGCCATCTGGGAGGCGGCCCTGGGGGTGCAGCCGGTGGGCGTGGAGGACGATTTCTTCGCCCTGGGCGGCCATTCCCTGCTGGCGGTGCGAGTGTTTGCCCAGATCGAACAGCAGATGGGCCGCCGCCTGCCGCTCGCCAGCCTGTTCCAGCAGCCCACGGTGGCCGGGCTGGCGGCCCTGCTGCGCCAGGAGACGCCTGCGCCGTCCAACCCGGCCCTGGTTGCCATTCACGCCGGAGCGCCAGAGCGCCCGGCGCTGTACTGCGTGCATACCTTCGGCGGGGCGGCCTTCGACCTGCGCCCCCTGGCCGAGGCCCTCGGCCCCGACCAACCTTTCTATGGCCTGCAGGCCCGCGGCCTGGACGGCGAGGCCGAGCCGCACGCCCAAATTCCAGAGATGGCGGCCTATTACGTAGAAGCAGTCCGCGCCCACCAGCCGCACGGCCCGTATTACCTGAGCGGCTACTGCTTCGGCGGAGTGGTGGCCTACGAGATGGCGGTGCAATTGCGCGCCCTGGGCGAGGCGGTGGCCCTGACGGCCCCCATCGACGCCCCCGCTCCCGGCTACGAAAGCCTGCCATCGGCCTGGTCGCTCGAACAGGCGGCGGCCTTCTTTGCCAACCTGCCCTACTGGCTGCGCGATTTCTTTCAGATGAACCGGGAAGAGATGGGGGTCGTGGTGCGGCGGCGCTTGAGGCGCATCGTCCGCGCCTGGGGACAGCGGTTTGGGCGGCGCGGCGAGCTAACCCCGCTGGAGATCATCGGCGACCATGTGCATGTGTTGGAAGCGCCCGATTACCGCCGCAACTTGATGGAGATGCACCTCAAAGCGCTGCTGGATTACCGCACCCCGCCCTACGATGGGCGGGTGACGGCTTTCCGCGTCCGCCGCCGCCCGCTGTTCTCGCGGCAAGACCCCAACCTGGGTTGGGGCCGGGTGGCCGCCGGCGGGGTCGATCTGCGGGTGATCCCCGGCGCGCATCACAACCTGATGCAGCCGCCCTACGTGAACCTGCTGGCCGCCGCCCTGCGCCAGGCCATCGACCAGACGCTTAAAAATTAAACCTCGTCCGGCTTCGCCGGGAAAATTTCTATATGGGGGGGTGGCGCCGGAAGAGCCAGATTCAGTTTACCAGTAGTGATGCACCTGGGGGC
>CAYQDU010000104.1:0-14762 GCA_964416275.1 uncultured Anaerolinea sp.
TGGATCCCAGGGCCTCGTCCAGGTCGTTGGACGATACCACCGCCTGGGCCACTTGCAGCAGCGCCACCGAGACGTAGGCCTCTTCCTTCTGCGCCTTGAGCAGGCGGATGTTATCCACCGCCACGGCGGTCTGGTGGGCGATGCCCTGCAAGATCGCCAGGCGCTCGTCGAAGAAGGCTTCCAGCGACTTGCCGCTGATGGCGACCGGCCCGGCGTTGTAATCAACCACAAAGGCCCCCAATACTTCGCCGCGGGCCAGCAGCGGAACCAGCACCGCCAGGCCCATCTCGTCGGGCGGGCGCTGGCCTTGCCCGGCGTACAGGATGCTGGTCAGGTTGCGGTCGTCTTCGTCGCCATGCAGGATGATCGGGTGGCGCTGGGCCTGCAAGTGATCCAGGGCCGGCACGTCGCCGGGGGCGAAGCGCCAGCGTTCGAACTCGGCCTGCTGGTCGCCGTCCAGCCCGCTGGCGGCGGCGGGCAGAAAATCGCCATCCTCGTCCAGGATGTAGAGCAGGCAGGCTTTCACGCCTGCCAGCAAGGGGGTAATGCGGATAACCGTGTTGAGCAGTTCGTTCAGGTTAACCTGCGACTGGGTGGCCTCGGCCACCTGCAGCAGCACCGTTGAGACCCAGGCCTGTTCGTGAGCCGCTTCGTACATGCGGGTATTCTCGATGGCGACCGCGGCGTAGCTGGCAAAGGCGGCGCTCATGGCGCGGGCTTCGCTGCCATATCGCCCGGCAGTGCGGTGCGTCAGCACCAACAGGCCCAAAATCTGGCTGCCCACCCGCAGCGGGACCGCCAGGGCCGAATAGTCGGGCGGGAAGCCCAGGGCGGCGCCCAACGGCTCGAAGGGCGAGGCGGGGCCGCGCGCCAATGGGTCTTCTTCTGCCAGCGCCTGCCGCAGCCAGGCCCAGGCGGGCTGTGTGGGCGGGTTGGGCCGAGAGGCGACGTGATCTTCCCAGATCTCTTCTGGGGTCAGCCCCAGTTCCAGGTCGAGCGCAGCAATGCCTGACCCGTAGGCAGCCCCCAGGTGCAGCGGCGCGCCCTGCGGGTCTTCCTGACCCGCGTCTTCGTCCAGCAGCCACAGGGCGGCCGCCTCCAACGGCAGGCTGACCGCCAGCTCTTGCAAGATGGCTTCCAGGATGTGATCCAGGTCGGCGTCGGCCGAGAGCAGCCCGGCCACCTCGCGCATGCTGTCGGCCACCCGCCGCCGCCAGACCTCGGAGCGATACAGCGCCGCGTTGCGCAGCGCAATCGACACGTGGTCGGCCAGGGCCTCGAACAGGAAGCGGTCTTCTTCGCCAAAGGCGTCCAACTGGTCGCTCTGCACGTCCAGCACGCCTAACACATCGCCGCCGAACACCAGCGGCACCACCAGCTCCGAGCGGGTATTGTCAGGCGGCTCCTCGGATGGGCGGTAGCGGGCCTCCTGGCTCACATCGTTCGAGAGGATGGTCATCCCGCTGCGGGCCACCCAGGGGACCAGGCCCAGCGGGTCGTCCAGATCGTAGGAGAACTCGCGCTGTTTAAAGCCCTGGCCATGCGTCCCGGCTTCGTAAAAGACCCGGCGCCGCCCCGGATGAACAGAATATAGATGTACGTAGGGGTAACCGAAGCGGCTCTGGATCAGGCTGGCGACTTCATTCAGCAGGGTTTCCTGATCCAGAATGGAGGTGATGGCGCTGCTGACGGCGTAAATAGCTTCGAGCTGGCCTGCCCGGTGAGTGAGGGCGCGGTACAGAGCCGCATCGTCAATTGCTACCGCCAGGTTGCCTGCCAGGGTGCGCAGTACCAGCATATCCATTTCGTCGAAATCGTCCAGTTCGTTGCTCTGCACGTCCAGCACGCCCAACAGCCGGTCCTGCACTTTGAGCGGCAGGCCGACTTCCGAACGGGTTTCGGGCAGTTGATCGACATGCCGGTAGAGCGGCTCCTCGGCCACGTTGCGGGCCAGCACTTCCTGGCCGGTCTGGGCCACGTGTCCAACGATGCCCTCGCCTACGCAGATGCGCACAGTCTGCTTTGCCGCGCCGGCCAGGCTGGCCCGGTCGGAAGCGGCGCTGGCCCGGAAGCGGAGCAAATTCTGTCCGGGATCGAGGGTGAACAGGGCTACGTAATAGAAATCGAACGTTTGTTGGATGATCTGGGTGGTGCGAGGGGCGATTTCGTCCAGGTCGCGCAGGCTGGCGATTTGCAGCGAAACCTGGCGCACCAGGGCCAGCTGCTGCGAGCGCCAGCGCTCGTCCAGCAGGCTGAGGCTGGATTGCAGACCCAGGGCCGACTGGGTTGCCAGGGCCTCCAGCAGCTCAATCTCTGGGCGGGTAAAGGGGGCGTCCGGCGGGCGGTCGACCTGCAAGACGCCCAGGATGCGGTGCGAGGCGCTGTCGCCGTCACGCAGGCGCAGCAACGCTGCCAGGGCGTGCGGGGCGCGCCCATCTTTCTCGATGTCATCCGTATCGAAAAAAGGGCCAGATTGGCTGTCCGCGCCGCAGGTGGTTTGCGCCCGCTCGATGGCGGCCAGGGCCAGCGGGGAAAATGTTGAGGGCGGAGGAGACCCCTCGCCCGCCTGGGCGGGGGGTTCTGTCGGGAATGCCTGGAACCGGCGCGGCTGGTGGGCGAACTGGCCGGCTTCGGGGGCCGGCAGATCGCGGGTTAACCACAGGCAGGCCGGGGCGTGCAGCAAACGCGCCGCCGACCGGGCGATCTGCTGTCCCTGGTTGGAAAGCGCTTCGTGGGCAGGGCTATCGGCGCTCACCGCCTGGTGAGCGAGGAAAAGCAGGTCTTCGCCTAATTCCAAGACCTGCCGCATCGTGTTTCCCGGCTGAACGCCGTTCAAGGGATTACTCCTTGCGCTTGAGCATGGTGAGGATGTTGCAGGCTTTGCCGGTCTCTGGCTCGATGCTAAACCGGAACTGCACGTCATCCATGAGCTGCTGGATAAAGAACAGACCCAGGCCCCCCACTTCGCGGTCTTCTAAATCTGCTTCCAGGTCTGGGGTTGGCACGTCTTGCGGGTCGAACGGCTTGCCGCAATCCTTCAGCGAAACCGACAGGCCGTTCTTTTCGACCCGGCATTCGCATTGGATTTTTTGATCGCTCTCGCCCCCATAGGCGTGTTCGATGATGTTGCTGAACGCTTCATCGACGGCCATTTGTACCGCATACACAGCGGCAGGCTCCAGGCCACACGCCTCGGCCGATTCGGCCACAAAACTCCGCACCAAATCCAGGTTCTCGAATTGCGCGGTATAAATCACCGATCGAACGGAATGTTCACTCATGAACGAAATTCACACATGGCTGGGCGCAAAAGGTCCGACGCAAAAATAAATCTTCACCACGGAGTCGCATAGATCACAGAGAAAAATTCAGGCTGTACGTCCCTGGGTGCGGTCTATGTCTCCGTGGTGTTTATCGATCCTTTGCCGTAAATAAGAATCCGGCCACGAGAGACCGGCAGCCCGGCCTCATCCTGGCCTACGCAAAAATGGCGGTGGGCTAGATCGACCCGACCGCGTCGAGGACGTTATCGTAAAACTTGAACAGCGGCACAAAACCAGCCAGCTCGAGGGCGTCGTAAATGCGCTTTGGAACGGCGGCCAGCACCACCTCACCCCGGTTGTAGCGTTTGCAGGTCTTCTGCGTGCCAATCAAAACTCGCAGGCCGGCGCTGGACATGAACTCTACCTCACCCAGCTCCAACGCAATTTTGAATCGTCCGGCCTCGGTAATTTCATCCAGGGCTTTTGCCAGCTGCGGCGCGGTTGCACTGTCAATCCGTCCGCTAACCTTAATCAGGTCGCAGTGTTTATACGATGTATTGGTGATTTCCATGGGAAAGCCTCCGCTGTTTACTGGTCTTCTCTTTCCTTCGTTAAGCCAAGTTTCCGAATTATATCACACGCGTCTTTAGTAAGGCGGGTAGTTCTTCGATTGGCATTGGGGCGGCGCAGGGTCGAGCGAATACCAAAATATGATGATAGAATCGGGTGAAACACAGGGCGCCAGCCCATGAAACGGCGCTTTTCGAGCGCCTTTAAATAAGAGATATGGCGTGGCTTTTGTCGCCCGGAGGGCGATAAAAGCCATGATTAACCCTCTTTCGGCGAAGCTCGCCAGCCGCCTCCACCACGGTTGGGTGGGGAGCTACCAAACACGGCTGCAAGGAGAGCAAATGCAAAAAACAAACCGTTACCGCTGGTTCGTCTTCGGTGTGTTTTTCGTGTTCATGCTGCTGCACCAGGCCGATAAACTCTTGATAGGCCCGCTTACCACGCCCATCATGGAAGACTTTAACATCAACCGGGCGCAGATGGGGTTTGTAACCACCGGCGCGTTGATCGTGGGGGCAATCTGCTACCCACTGTGGGGCTATCTGTATGATCGATACGCGCGGGCAAAATTGCTGGCCCTGGCCTCGTTCATTTGGGGCAGCACCACTTGGCTGGGGGCTATCGCGCCTACCTATGGCACGTTTGTGGCCGCCCGCGCCACCACCGGTATCGACGATTCCAGCTATCCCGGCCTGTACAGCCTGGTGTCGGATTACTTCGCCCCCAGGGTGCGCGGCAAGATTTACGGCTTTTTAGAGCTGACCATGCCCATCGGCTACCTGCTGGGCATGATCTTGGGGCTGTTCCTGGCGGGGACGGTGGGCTGGCGGGGGGTGTTCTATATCACCGGGTCTTTGGGCGTCCTCGTGGCGGCGGTGATCTTTTTCAGCGTGCGCGAACCGCCGCGCGGCCAGAGCGAGCCTGAGATGGACGGGCTGGAAGAGATTGGCGAATATCGCTTCAACTGGCAAACCGCCCGCGACCTGTTCAAAAAGCCCACCCTGCGCATCCTGTTCATCCAGGGCTTCTTTGGCGTTTTTCCCTGGAATGTGATTACCTATTGGTTCTTCAATTACCTGGAAACCGAGCGCGGTTACAGCCAGGAGGCGGTGTTTGCTACGATGGTGGCGGCCGTGCTGGCCCTGGCGGCCGGCTATCCCCTGGGTGGGATGTTGGGCGATTATTTCTTCAAGCGCACCCCGCGCGGCCGGGCGTTGGTGGCGACCACCGGCGTGCTGATGGGCGCGGTGCTGCTGTTCGCTACCCTCAATATCCCGGCTGAAAATATCTGGCTGTTTGGAATTATGCTGGCGATCACGGCGATCTTCATCCCTATGGCGGCGCCTAACGTGATTGCCACCGTCCATGATGTGACCCTGCCCGAAGTGCGCAGCACGGCCCTGTCGGTGCAGTATTTCATCGAGTCGTCGGGGGCGGCCCTGGCGCCGGGCATCGCCGGGCTGATCGCAGACCAAAGCTCGCTGCGTATGGCGCTGCTGCTGATCTGCATCTCGACCTGGCTGCTGTGCGGGGTGTTCTTTCTGCTTACCGCCCGCTTTGTGCCGGGCGATGTGCAGCAGCTTCGCCAGCAGATGGCCCTCCGCGCCGGCCGGGCGGCAGCGAAAGATTAACAGCTCTTCCGGCTTCGCCGGGAAAATTTTTATATTTGGGGGTTGACGGGTGGCGCAGCCACCCGCCAACCCCCAAATATAGATCAAATCCTACCCGCGGCAGAAGAGCCAGATTAACGAACGTTTTTCAGCAGGGCGATTGCCAGGCCCAGGTTCAGCAGGGTCAGGGTAGGGAAGACGCCTAACTCTACTATACTGACCGGAACGTGATGGAGCGCCATGTTCACCGCCATCACACTCACCGCCGTGCCCATCGTCAGCATTTTCATGCTCATCACTGAGGCCAACAGATAGCCCCAGGCGCTGCGCCGCAGCAGCAGCGTTCCGGCCAGGAAGGCCAGCGGCGTAATCAGCCCCAAATCCATGGCCTGGATGACCAGGGTGGTGGTGTTTTCCAGGGGCGGGGTCTGGCCTTGCCATAACGGCGGCACAATCCGCCCCAGCCAGGCCAGCAGCAGGAAGCCGCCGCAGGCAAACAGCAGCCCGGCGATGGCCTTGCGCGGCAGACGTTCGGAAAACCGCTGCGGCAGGCCCTCCAGGTCGATGGTCATCATCGACAGGATGAAGGCATATAAACTGAGGCCAAACAAGGCCACGTACACCAGGAAGAGTTCGTTGTAGGCGGTGCTGACCGCCATCGACAGGTAGGTATATAGAAAAAAGCCCAGCGTTCCGGTGAGGAGCAGTTTCCCGCGCAGCGAGCCGCGCCCGGCCAGCCAGGCCGAGACGGCCAGCAGCGGCAGGCCCAGCGCCAGGGTGACGAAATCGTTGGCCTGCATCTGCGCCGCCATACTGACCGTATCGTAGCGGTACAGCCCGCGCCCGTAGATGGTCACCGTTTGCCCGCGGTGGGAGGTGAATTCGTAGGGCTGGCCCTCTGGGGCAGCCCAAAACAGCCCGGCCCCGGCGGCCAGCAAGGCCAGCAGGCCGATCAAGATCACCAGGCGTTTGATTGCAGGATAATATTTCATGTTGGACCTCTTTATTGGGTAGTGATTGTACCATTGGGAGATGGCGAAACACAAATTACCCAGAAAGACCACCTCATCAGGGGCACCCGGGTTTCCTTATTTTGAGCGCCATCAAAAAGAGATGTTGTGTGGATTTTGGCGCACAAAGTGCGACGAGATCCACGGTTAACCCTCTTCCCAGCGCGCAAAGCTTGCCAGTCACACCCACCCCGGTTGAGTGGGAAGCTACTCCCGTTTGCCCGGCCCAATAAAGTTATAATTGACCCATGTCCGTCATCGACGAGATCAAAGCCCGGATTGATATTGTAGACCTGGTGTCTCAATCGGTGCAGTTGCGCCGGTCGGGGAAGAATTACACCGGGTTCTGCCCCTTCCACAAGAACGAGCGCACCCCGGCCTTTGTGGTCTTTGCCGATTCAGGAACCTGGCGCTGCTTCGGCCAATGCAATGAGGGCGGCGACATCTTCAAGTTCGTGATGAAGAAGGAAAACCTGGATTTTGGCGAAGCCCTGCGCTACCTGGCCGAGAAAGCCGGGGTGCAGCTTCGCCCGGAAACGCCCCAAGAGCAGGCCGCGGCCGAAGAACACGATCACCTGCGCCAACTGCTCGAAGATGCCCTGGTGTTCTACCGTCACCAGTTGTTCAATTCTCCGGCCGGCAAACCGGCCCTGGAGTATCTGCGCCACAAGCGCGGCATCAAAGATGAGACCCTGGAAGCCTTTGGCCTGGGCTATGCTCCCCCGGGTTGGGATGTGACCCTTAAGTATTTCACGGCCCGGGGGGCCAGCCTGGAACACCTGTTGGCCGCCGGGCTGATAACCGAACGCGATGGCGACACCCCCGACGAGCCGAAGCGCCGCTACGACCGCTTCCGCCACCGCATCATGATCCCCATTCGCGACGTGCGCGGCCGGATGGCCGGGTTTGGGGCCAGAATCCTCAACCCTGAGGATGTGCCGAAATTCCTCAACTCGCCCCAGACCCCCATCTTCGATAAAGGCCACCTGCTATATGGGCTGGATCAGGCCCGCAAGGCCATCCGCTCCGCCGACCAGGCCGTGATCGTTGAAGGCTACCTGGACGTAATCGCCCTGCACCAGGCCGGGTTTGCCAACGCCGTCTCGCCGATGGGCACCGCCCTGACCGAGCATCAGCTTAACCTGCTCAAGCGCTTTAGCAAGCGGATTGTGCTGGCCCTCGACCCCGACGCCGCCGGCGACCAGGCCACCCTGCGCGGCCTGCAGATCGCCCGCCAGGCCATGGATCGGGAGGCCGAAGTGACCGCCTTCGACGCCCGCGGGCTGATTGGGGCTGAAGCCCGCCTGCAGGCCGATATTCGCGTTACCACCCTGCCGCCCGGCATGGACCCCGACGAGGTGGTGAACCGCGACCCCAAAGACTGGGAGCGGATCATTGCCGAGGCCCGCCCGGTAGTGGTGCATGTCATGGAAACCCTGGCCGCCGGGCGCGATCTGGAAGACCCCAAGGTGAAGAGCCAGCTTGCCGCCCAGGTCTTGCCGCTGATCGAAGACCTGCCCAGCCCCATCGAGCGCGATACTTACCGCCAACGCCTGGCCCGCCTGCTCAAGGTGAGCGAAGCGGCCCTGACCTCGGTGGCCCCACCGGCGGCGCGCCGGGCGCCGCGCCCGCGCCCCGCCGGGTTCGAGCGCCCGGTCGGCGGCCCGCTGTCGCGCCCGGCCGACCCACTGGCCGATACGACCCTGAGCAGCTATACCCTGGAAGTGCATTGCCTGGGGGTGCTGCTGCGCCGCCCCGACCTGCTCTATCAGGTCGACCGCCGCATGCAGGAAGATCGCCTGCCGCGCCTCTCGCCCGACGACTTCATCCACGCCGACCACCAGGCCATCCTCAAGGTCTTTCAAGAGTCGGTCGATCAAGACATGGCCGAGCCGCTCAACTTTGTCTTCAACAACCTGTCGCTGCCGTTGATGGAAATGGCTGACGGCCTGCTGGCCCGCACCACCCGGCTGGACCCCAACGATGAGCGGGTGGTGGAAGACCTGATGCGCGGCCTGCTTTCGCTGCGCCAGCGCCGGGCCAACCAGGCCCTGGAATATCACCGTTTCTTGATGATCGAGACCCAGGAACGCGGCGACCCCAATTCCTCTCAGGAGGCGCAAACTGTGGTACAACTGGCAAAGGTACGCCAGAGCATCGACCGCGCCCTGCAGCGCTATACCAGCCGTTCCGCGACCTCAGTTCGCTCTGGGCCGGCGGCCCACAAACGGGAAGGATAAGTGGGATGACGCCTCGTTCTGGATCTGCACACCGCGGCTATGGCCGCTCGAATAAGCCCTCCGCTGCATCACCCGCCGGTGGGCGCCAGCCGCGCTCCCTCGACCCACACGCAGACGACCGCCGGGGGGCTTCCGAAGCCCGCCTGCCGCTTTCAGATGACTCTGACCTGGACGCCCTGCCCGACCTGGACGAGCTGGCCGACGATGCCCTGGGCGTGGAGGACGTGGACGCTCTGCTGGATGATGAAGAGACCGATGACCTGGACGAAGCCGGCCTGGCTTTGGAGCCAGCCGATCTGGATGATGAACCCCGTTTGCCCCACCTGGCCGACGACCTGGAAGATGTCCTCATCCCCGACGACGCCTTCAAACTGCTCAAAGACCCGCGCCTGGCAAGCGAGACGAATGAAGACCCGGTGCGGTTGTACCTGAAAGAGATCGGCAGCATCGAGCTGCTCTCGCCCGATCAGGAATTCTGGCTGGCGGCCCGCCTGGAAGCGGTGCGCCGCCTGGATGTGCTGAGCCGCCAGCACCCCCTGGCGCGCAGCCCCAGCCGCGAAGGCGCCGGCCCCACCCAACGCATCTACCACAGCCTGTATGAAGACCTGCGCACCTCCTGGACGCGCCTGGTGCAGGACACCCATCGCCTGGGATATGAATGCCCCGACCTGCGCCTGACGCTGCACGAAGCCCAGATGCTGCGCGTCACCTGGCAAAGCGAGGTGCCTTCCTACTTGCGGGCTTACCTGGATAACGGCCTGTGGGGCAGCGACGCTTTGTGGAGCGGAGTGGCCCGCAATGCTTTTGCGGTCTTCCTTTATCTTTATATGCTGCCCGAAGATACCGCCGCCCGGCTGGATCGCATCCTCCAGGCTGGCGAAGCGGCGTTGGGCGAGGTTGCGCCGGCCGCGCAAACCCTGGCTTACGAGCTGCCCCCGGAGCCCGACTTCCTGGCCCTGCTGCCGCCGGAGATCGATTTGCAGCGCGAGCTGGTGAACCAGCAACTGCGCAGCGACGATGCCCACTCGGCCATCATCCGCGCCAACCTGCGCCTGGTGGTCAGCGTTGCCAAGCGGTACATCGGCCGCGGCAGCTCTTTCCTTGACCTGATCCAGGAGGGTAACATCGGCCTGCTGCGGGCGGTTGCCAAGTTCGACCCCACCCGGGGATACAAGTTCAGCACCTATGCCACCTGGTGGATCCGCCAGGCCATCAGCCGCTCGATTGCCGACCAGGCCCGCACCATTCGCATCCCGGTGCATATCTTCGAGTCGCTCAACCGCCTGCTGCGCGTCCAGCGCGACCTGATCCAAAAGCTGGGCCGCGAGCCCAGCGTGGAAGACATCGCCCTGGAGGCCGGCTACCTGGAACCCAAAGACCGTCAGGCCATCCTGCGCTCGCGCGAAGAGGCTATCCCGGTGGAGAACGACGTGCGCCGCCGCCTGACCCGCGCCGCCGCCAAGGTCAACCGCATCATGCGGGCCATGGAAGAACCCATGTCGCTCGATAGCCCGGTTGGAACCGAGGAAAACAGCCAGTTGGGTGATTTCATCGAAGACGAAGAGGCTCAGGAGCCAATGGACGCCGCCTCACGCGATATGCTGCGCGAGGCGGTCAAGAATGCTCTGGCTGTGCTTTCCGACCGCGAACGAGAAGTGCTGGAAATGCGCTTCGGCCTATCGGATGGCAAAGAGCATACCCTGGAAGAAGTGGGCCAGAGCTTCAACGTCACCCGCGAGCGCATTCGCCAGATCGAGTCGAAGGCTCTGCGCAAACTGCGCCATCCCACCCGCAGCCGTTACCTGCGTGACTTCCTGCGCTAACGCAGCCCACTTTCCTGGCCCGCGGCGGGAAACGGCCCCACCCCGCTTATCAAATGTAGAGTAGCCTATGGCGCTCTGCGAGCGCCCGAAAAAGAGATCTTCAAGGAATTTTGTCGCCCGAAGGACGGCAAAATCCCTCGCTAAACATCTTTCCAGGCGCGCAAAGCTCGCCTGAGCTTCTTCGCGAGCGCAACCCGATTGCGCCTGCCATGCAGTCACCCCAGAAGACGGAAAAATTCCCGCCTGCGAATCTAAAATTGTGAAATTTGACACTCTTGGAGCGATATGATAAACTATCGCCAATTTATGTGAATTACGCCTTGAGGTCGGGGGCTGATAGGCCCTCGGGCCTTTCGATACGTTGGTCCAAAAGGAGTTCCCCCGTATGCTGCTGGAATACCTGCCCATCATCGTGCTGATTGTAATCGCCACCGGGCTGGCGGCTCTGGTCGTGATTATCGGCCATCTGTTCGGCCCCCGGCGGCCTACAACGCGCAAATCTCTGCCTTATGAATCGGGCATGCGCCCGATTGGGCCGGGAACGCGCCGCATGCCGGTGCGCTTTTACCTGGTGGCGGTGCTGTTCATCCTCTTCGATATCGAGGTGGTGTTCTTCCTACCCTGGGCGGTGGTCTTCAAGCAGCTTGGCCTGTTCGGCCTGGTGGAGATGTTCATCTTCATTGGGATTTTGTTGGTAGGGTACGTTTACGCGTGGAAGAAAGGAGCGTTGGAATGGGAGTAGAGCAAAAGCTGGGCAATATGGGTGTGGTCACGACCCGGCTGGAAGACCTGGTGAACTGGTCGCGCACCAACGCCATGTGGCCGATGCTGTTTGGTCTGGCCTGCTGCGCGATTGAGATGATGTCCTCTCAGGCGGCCAATTACGACCTGAGCCGTTTTGGTATGGAGCTGATGCGCGCCAGCCCGCGCCAGTCTGACTTAATGATTGTGGCCGGGCGGGTTTCGCGTAAGATGGCCCCTGTGCTGCGCCGCCTGTACGACCAGATGCCCGAACCCAAGTGGGTCATTGCCATGGGCGACTGCGCCTCGTGCGGCGGGGTGTTCAATAACTACGCCGTCGTTCAGGGCGTAGACGAGGTGGTTCCGGTAGATGTGTACGTAGCCGGCTGCCCGCCTCGCCCCGAGGGGCTGATCCACGGCATCATGACCCTGCACGAGAAAATCAAGACCGAACGCATGCAGGATTGGAAATAGCCCCCACCCCCTGCCCTCTCTCCTTGCGGGAGAGGGAGAACTCCCCTGCTTATCCCCCTGGCGGGGGATGGGCCGGGGAGAGGCAGGACGACAGGATAAACGATGATGAGCGAGTATAACCTATCCGTCATTGATGCGTTGAAAGCCCGCTTTGGGGCCGAGGTATATGAGTTCCGCGGCGAACTGAGCCTGCTGCTGCAGCCCGAACAAGTCGCGCCGGTCTGTCAGGCGCTGCGGGACGAATTCGGCTACGAGATATTGGTAGAGGAAACCGCCGTCGATTACTGGCCCGAACAGACCCCGCGCTTCCACGTTGTGTACCGGCTGCGTTCCTTGCAGCACAACCAGATCATCGGCCTGCGGGCGCGGTTGGATGGCAACGCCCCCGAACTGCCCTCGATCACCGGCGTGTATCCCGGCGCCGATTGGTTCGAGCGCGAGCTGTGGGATATGTTCGGAATTCGGGTTAAAAACCACCCCGACCTGCGTCGTATCCTCATGCCCGCCGATTGGGAGGGTCACCCCCTGCGCAAGGACTATCCGCTGGGTTACGAAGAAGTCCAGTTTACCTTCAACTTCGATGAGATCGACCTGCGCAAACCGTATGCCAAAGAGTAGCGCAAGCCACAGAGGCCAGCGGCAAAACGCCGGCGGCTGTCACCTGGGAAGTGGAGCGAAGTATGCTGTCTGATAGCGATGTCAACATTTCTCCTGTCGCCCTGGATGAGATCAAGCACCTGATCTCTGAGCGAGCCATCCAGGGAGAGACAGTTTTGCTGAACATGGGGCCGCAGCACCCCAGCACCCATGGCGTGCTGCGCCTTTTGCTGGAGCTGGACGGCGAGCAGGTGGTCAATTGCATCCCCGACGTGGGCTTTTTGCATACCGGGATCGAAAAGAACATGGAGGCCAAGACCTACATCAAGGCCGAAGTGATGACCGACCGGATCGACTACCTGAACAATATGGGCAACAACCTGACCTACTGCCTGGCAATCGAAAAGCTGGCCGACCTGGACGTACCGCCCCGGGCCCAGGCCATTCGAGTGATCCTGGCCGAGCTTCAGCGCATTGCCTCGCACCTGGTCTGGCTGGGAACGCACGCCCTGGACATGGCGGCGATGTCGGTTTTCCTGTATTGCTTCCGCGAACGCGAGATGATCCTCGATATTTTCGAGATGTGCAGCGGGCAGCGCATGATGACGACCTACATCCGCCCCGGCGGGCTGTGGCGCGACACGCCGGCCGAGTTCGAGGCCGCCGTGCGCCGCTTTGCCGACCTGTTCCCGGCCCGGGTGGACGAGTATGAACGCCTGCTGACCGAAAACCCGCTGTTCAAAGAACGCACTCAAAAGATCGGCGTGCTTGCGCCGGAGGTGGCCCTGCGTTATGGCGTGACCGGCCCCATGCTGCGCGCTTCGGGTGTGGCACATGATCTGCGCAAAGCCAACCCGTACAGCGGTTACGAGCAGTATGACTTCACCATTCCCATCCGCACCGAGGGCGATACCTATGCTCGCTACCTGGTGCGGGTGCAGGAGATGCGCCAGTCTATTCGCATCGTCGATCAGGCCCTGCGCCAACTGCCGATGGGGCCGGTGCGCAGCAACAACCGCAAATACGTGCCGCCGCCGCGCAGCGAGCTGAGCCACAGCATGGAAGCCCTGATTCATCACTTCAAGCTGTGGACCGAGGGCTTCATCCCGCCGCTTGGCTCGGTCTACGTGGCGACCGAATCGCCGCGCGGCGAGCTGGGCGTGTATCTGGAAAGCAACGCCACCAGCAAGCCTTACCGGGTGCATTGGCGCACGCCCTCGTTTGCCAACATGCAAATTCTGCCCATCCTGGCAAAGGGCCACCTGGTGGCCGACCTGGTGGTGTTGATCGGAACGGTAGATATTGTTCTGGGAGATGTCGATCGATGATTGCGGAAAAATACGCCCAGGAAGTTCAAGCCATCTTAGCCAAGTACCCGCCCGACCAGCGGCGCTCAGCGGTGATGCCGCTGCTCTACCTGGCCCAGCGCGATAAGATGTATGTCGGCCGGGAAGACCTGGCCGAGATCGGCCAGATCATCGGCGTGAGCGCCACCGAAGTCGCTTCTATTGTGGGATTCTACAGCCTGTATTACGATCAGCCGGGCGGCAAGTACCGCATCCAGGTCTGCACCGACCTGCCCTGCGCCCTGCGCGGGGCCGAGAAATTCCTGCAAGAACTGTGCGCTCGCCTGGGGATCAAGCCCGGCGAAACCACCGCCGACGGGCTTATTACGGTCGAAGCGGTGATGTGCCTGGCAGCCTGCGATAAGGCCCCCATGTTCCAGGTGCAGTCGGGGGCGGGGCTGGCGTATCATGAAAACCAGACCGTCGAGAAGGCGCTGAGCTTCATCGAGCAGTTGCGCGCCGACGCCGCTCTGCGCCGGGGGAGGAACGGGCATGGATAATCCGACCGGCGAGAGCCGCGCATACGTCCTCCTGCGCCACCGCCAGATTCCCGACCTGGACAACCTGGAAGTCTACCGCCAGCAAGGGGGGTTCGATGCCTGGCAGCGGGTTGTCACGCAGATGCAGCCCAACGAACTGATAGACATCGTCAAGGCTTCGGGGCTGCGCGGGCGGGGCGGGGCGGGGTTCCCCACCGGGGTCAAGTGGTCGTTCATCGACAACAAAAGCTGGCCGCACTACGTGGTCTGCAACGCCGACGAATCCGAACCCGGCACGTTCAAAGACCGCGATATCATGGAAGGCAACCCCTACCAGTTCCTGGAGGGCGTAGCAATGTGCGCCTATGCTGTCCAGGCTCACGCCGCTTATATCTACCTGCGCGGCGAGTTCTGGGAGCTGGCCGGGCGGCTGGACCAACACATTGCAGCCATGGAAGCCGCCGGTATGCTGGGCGATGGGCTGTTTGGCACAGACTATGGCCTGCGCCTGTATACCCACCTGGGGGCCGGAGCCTACATCTGCGGCGAAGAGACCGCCCTGCTCGAATCGATGGAAGGCAAGCTGGGCCAGCCGCGCCTGCGCCCGCC
>CAYQDU010000105.1:0-14732 GCA_964416275.1 uncultured Anaerolinea sp.
GCGGCTGGCCGATGAGCGTCTTCCTGACCCCCGACGGGCGGCCGTTCTTCGGCGGCACGTACTTCCCGCCCGTGCGCCGCTATCGAATGCCCGCGTTCCGGGAAGTGCTGGCTACGGTGGCCCGGCTGTGGAAGGAAGACCGGGATCAACTGCTCAGCTCGGCCAGCGAGATCGCCCAACACCTGCAATCGGGCCGCCAGGGCCTGCCCTCCGGCCAGGCCCTCGACCCGGGGCTGGCCGATCAGGCCGCTTTCCGCCTGGCCCAGGCTTACGACTGGCAGCACGGCGGCTGGGGCCAGGCGCCCCGCTTCCCCCAGCCCATGGCGCTCGAATTTCTGCTGCGCCGGGCGGCCCGCGGCGACCAGCTGGCCCTGGACGTCTCCGTCCACTACCTGGAGCGCATGGCCCTGGGCGGCCTGTACGATGTGGTGGGCGGCGGCTTTGCTCGCTACAGCACCGACGACGACTGGCTGGTTCCACATTTCGAGAAGATGCTGTACGACAACGCTCAACTGGCCCGGGTCTACCTGTGGGCGCACCTCATCACCGGGCGCGGCGATTTCCGCCGGGTGTGCGAGGAGACGCTCGATTTTATCGCCCGCGAGCTGCGCCACCCGGATGGCGGCTTCTACAGCAGCCTGGATGCCGATTCGGAGGGCCAGGAGGGCAAATTCTACCTGTGGAGCGCCGCCGAACTGCGGGCGGTCCTCACCGCTGCCCGGCAAGAGGCCCCAGGCGCCCTGCCTGCAATCGACTGGGTAGATTTCTTCTTCACCGCCTACGGTGTAACCCCCACCGGCAACTTCGAGGGGCGCAACATCCTCCAGCGCCAGCAGGACGACGCCAGCCTGGGCCAGCGTTTCGGCCTCTCGCCCGACCAGGCGGCGGCGCTGCTCGCCGGGATGCACCAGGCGCTTTTGCGCCAGCGGGCCGCCCGCGTGCGCCCCGCCACCGACGACAAGGTGCTGACCGCCTGGAACGGCCTGGCCCTGACCGCCTTTGCCGAGGCCGCCCGCTATCTGCATCGCCCCGATTACCTCGACCTGGCCCGGCGCAACGCCGATTTTCTGCTGGCCGCTTTGCAGGCCGATGGCCGCCTGCTGCGCTCCTGGCGGGCCGGGAAAGCCAGTCACCGCGCCTACCTGGAAGATTACGCCTCCCTGGGCCTGGGGCTGCTGGCCCTGTACCAGTCGGCCCCCGAGGCGCGCTGGTATGCCCAGGCTGAAGCCCTGGCCGGGCAAATCCTGGCCCATTTCCGCGATCCTGAAGGCCCCGGCTTTTACGATACGGCCGACGATCACGAAACGCTGATCGTGCGCCCGCGGGATGTGCAGGACAACGCCCTGCCCTCCGGGTCGGCCCTGGCGGCGCAGTTGTTGTTGAGCCTGGCCGCCTATACGGGCAACGGCGGCTGGCATGACCTGGTGGAAGCGGCTCTAACACCATTACAGCAAACAATGGTTCGTTATCCAACTACGTTCTCTAAATGGCTACACGCATTAGATCAACTTACCCATTCGCCTGGCGAAGTCGCCATTCTGGCCCAGGACCTGGGCCAGAATGCCTGCGCCGCTCTGCTGGAAGTCGTCTGGGGCCGCTTCCGGCCCGATCTCATAGTCGCTGCTTCCGCCTACCCGCCCCCGCCCGGCTCGCCGCCCCTGCTGCAAGACCGCCCGCTGCTGGCCGGCGCGCCCACCGCCTACGTCTGCCGGGGCTTTGTCTGCCAGCGCCCGGCGGCTTCCCCCACCGAGCTGGCCGCCCAGCTTGAAATGACAACTGCCTCTTTGAAAGCTGACATAAACCCGCTATAATCTCTATATACCGTTGGCTCTCTCGACACCGGTGATCCCCCCATAAAGCATGGACCCAGATCACGAACAGGAGGCAGGCGATGTATACGGTCCGTCATCTTATGCAGGCCAAGAGCAATCAACCAGCCTATTCTGTAACTGTAACCGATTCGGTCTACCAGGCGCTGGAACTGATGGCCGAGAAGAACATCGGCGCGGTCCTGGTGCAGGATCAAGGCCACTTTGTCGGCATCTTCACCGAGCGCGATTACGTACGCAAGGGCGTGCTGCAAGGCCGGCTATCCCGCGCGACCCCCGTTAGCGACATGATGACCACCGATATGGTCACGGTCGAACCCAGCTTTTCGCTGGAAACCTGCATGGAATTGATGCAGGAACACTGGATCCGCCACCTGCCGGTGATGGAAGCCGGCAAGATCATCGGCATCATCTCGATGCGCGACGTGGTCGCCGCCATCCTGGCCCTCAAAGACAACCGGATCGAACTTTTGGAAAGCTACATCATGGGACGCGAATACCACCAGTAAGGGTATTGGCGGGCGCCACCGCATTCAAACCGTTTAATCACGCAACGCCATTTCCTCCAAGCGGAAAGACCGCCCCTCCGCGCTGCTGCTTGCAGCGCGGCCAATTTGGCGTTGCTGCTCCCCCACCTCATCCGGCGCGTTTCACGGGACGGAGCTGCCCGGCAGCTCCCATATAAAAATTTGCCGGGGTGATCAAGGTTTTAATACCAATCGGGTCAAAAATCACCCATCCAATGGGTGATTTTTCGTTTAAAGTGAGTGCATGCCGGGGGGGATACCACCCCCACAAAACTCTGGGGGCGAAGCCGTTTTTTTTGTTCGACGCGCTTATCATACCGACGAACCTAATCAGGTCTTTTTTAGTATAATTCAGGAGGAGATTCAGCCATGAGAAAAATTCTCAAGTGGGTCGGCGCTGCCGCCGCGGGCCTCATCATCTTGCTGGCCCTGGCCGTGGGGGCGCTGGCGGTCTACGCCAACGCATCTTTCAAGGCCCACCAGGCCAACCGGCCGCTCTACCCCATCGCCGCCGATACCAGCCCGGAAGGCCTGGCGCGCGGCCGGTATTTGCTCGAACAGGCCATGGACTGCACCCACGCCTGCCACTCGCCCAAAAACGGCGCGCCCTTCAGCGGCGTGGTCGAGAACATCAACCAGGGGCCGATCCAGGCCGTGTTCGCCGTGCCAAACCTGACCCCCGACGAGACCGGCCTGAAGAACTGGACCGACGCCGAGATCGCCCGCTCCATCCGCGAAGGGATCGACAAAGACGGAGTCGAGCTGGTGATTATGCCCTCCTACAACTACCACGCCCTGTCTGACGCCGACGTAGCCGCCATCATCGGCTATCTGCGCAGCCTGGAGCCGGTCAAGAACGAAATTCCCCCATTACAGGCCAACCTGGCGACCAAGGTTCTACTGGCCCTGGGGCTGATGGGCCAGAAGCCCGCCCAGGAGCCGATCACCGCTCCGGTGGTCGCGCCGCAGGCTGGCACGGTTGCGTATGGCGCCTACCTGCTGAAGCTGGGCGCGTGCAGCGATTGCCACGGCGTCAACTACGCTGGCGGGCCGCTGCCCCTGGCCGCCCCCGGCGACCCGCCAGCCGCCAACCTGACCCCCGGCGGCGAGCTGGTGGGCTGGAGCGAGCAGGATTTCATCAAAGCGCTGCACGAAGGCGTCAAGCCCAGCGGGACGAAGCTCAGCGAAGCCATGCCGCGCTACCAGACATCGGATGAAGACCTGGCCGCCATCTACACCTACCTGAAGACCCTTCCCGCGGCCCAACCGGCCCGGTGAAAGGAAATGGCTTGTACCGCATGCCTGACCTGAACGATTTTTGCCGCCTGTATGGCCCGGAAGACGGGCAACCGCTGATCCTGGTGCATGGCTCCACCGTCAGCCAGGCTTCCTGGGTCCAGCAGATCGCCGACCTGGGCCAGGATTATCGCCTGGCGGCGGTGGATCTGCCGGGGCATGGCAGACTGGCCGGCGAGCCGTTCCAGATGGAACGCGCCGCAGACCTGCTTTGCGCGGCGCTGAGCCAGGCCGCAGCCCGCCCGGCCCTGCTGGTCGGGATGTCGCTGGGCGGGCATGTGGCCACCCTGGCCGCCGCCCGCCGCCCGGATCGGGCGGCCGGGCTGGCGCTGTCTGGGGCCAGCATGAATTTCCACGGCCCAACCGGGGCCTGGACTCGTTTCGCCGGGTGGATGATGCTGCGCCTGTTCCGCGAAGACCGCCTGCGCGCCAGCCTGCAGGCCAAAATCCGCCAGCGCTGGCCGCCGGCGGTGGCTGCGGCCCAGCTTGCCGAAGGGGTCTGGCCGTTGGGGGCGGCCCAGTCGTTTGCCGAGCTGCCCCGCTACGATTTTCGGGCCGAGCTGGCCCGCCTGCGCGCCCCGCTGTTGATCGTGAACGGCGAACTCGACCGGCCCAACCGCAAGAGCGCCCCGGCTTTTGCCGCCGCCGCCCGCCAGGCCCGCATCGAAGTCATCCCCGGCGCAGGCCACGCCTGCGCCATCGAACAGCCGCAGGTCTTCAACGCCCGGCTGCGCGCCTTTGCCCAGGAATGCTTTGCGGTGAAACAATGAGCCTTGCCCGCTTGCGCCGCCCCGATTGGCCCACTATCCAGGACGCCGGCCTGTTTTACGGCCTGCGCCTGGCCTGGGTCTTGATCGCCCTGCTGGTTGTGGCGATCATGATCCAGGCCGGGCGGGCGGCCTATATCGCCTACAGCCTGCCCACGGCCGACCTGCCGCTGCGCCAGCTCGGGGTAGCGACCCCGCTGGCCGCCGGGCTGACGATCCTGCTCGACATCCTGGCCGGGACGGCCTCGCTAGGCCTCAGCCTGCTGCTGTTCGTGCGCCTGCTCAACCGGCGCAAAAAACGCGAGCCAATGGCGCTGTTCACCGCTTACATGCTGCTCACCTTCAGCCCGGTGCTGAACAACACGGTTAGCTATCTACCGGCCGGCGGCGCGTGGGACACCCTTACGTCGCTGGTGGGCTTTCTGGGAGCGATCCTGTTTGTATTATTCATGCTCATCTTTCCCGATGGGCGCTATGTGCCGCGTGGAGCGGTTTGGCTGCCGCGCCTGTTCCTGGCCTGGTTTGCCACCTGGTTCTTCCTGCCCCAGCTCAGCCCGGTCTCGCTATCAGACACCACCATCGGCCTGATCGTGATAGCCTGGATGGTCTCGGCCCTGGGCATCCAGGTCTACCGCTACAGCCGGGTCTCCAGCCCGGTGGAGCGCCAGCAAATCAAGTGGGTGGCCTACAGCCTGCTGGCGCTGCTGAGCTTCGAGACCCTCACCTCGCTGATCGGGTTCCGCTATCCCGACTGGCAGCCCTTTGCGGCCAACCCGGCCGGCGAGCTGGTCTTGCAGGTGCTGTCCAACCTGATCTGGCTAATCTTTCCAGCCGCCCTGGTGATCGCCATCCTGCGCTATCGCCTGTGGGAGATCGACAAACTGATCAACCAGACCCTGGTCTACACCAGCCTGACCCTGATCCTGCTGGGGGTATATTTCGCCGGGGTGATCGTACTGCAGGGCGTGTTCGTATCGCTGAGCGGGCAAACTTCCGGGCTGGCGGCGGTGCTATCCACCCTGGCGGTGGCCGGGCTGTTCGCCCCCCTGCGCAGCCGCCTGCAGGCCGCCATCAACCGGCGCTTCTACCGCAGCCGCTACGACGCCGAGCGCATCCTGACCGAGTTCAGCGAGGCGGCCCGCTCGGAGGTAGAGCTGAATCGCCTGGGCCAGCGCCTGGCCCAGGTGGTCGATCAAACCCTGCAGCCGGAATATGTCTCGCTCTGGCTGGTGGGCAGCGGGCCGCGCAGCCCGCAAGACCAGGCCGCCTGGCGCATGCTGTTGGAAGTGGACGACGAAACCCCGCCGGGCGGCGCCTGAGGCCGCCCGGCGACAACCGGGTAGGAGGAGGAATGTTTATGTACGACGTTTTAGTAATTGGCGGGGGGCCGGCTGGGGTGACTGCCGCCCTGCGGGCGCGCGAGCTGGGGGCCGGCGTGGCCCTGGTAGAACGCGGACGCATGGGCGGAACCTGCACCAACGACGGCTGCGCCCCCACCCGCGTGCTGGCCAAAGCCGCCCGCCTGCTGCGCGACGCCGAGCAGTTCGCCGAATACGGCCTGCTGGCCGCCGCGCCCGAGCTGGACTTCGCCCGCCTGATGGCCCGCACCCAGCAGACCGTCTACGCCATTCATGAGAAGAAGCAGTTGTTGAGCCACCTGCGCCAGGCCGGGGTAGACGTCTATGCTGAGGTCGGTCCGGCCCGCTTCATCGACCCCCACACCGTCGAGCTGCCCGGCGGCAGCCGCCTGGAGGCGCGCAAGTTTATCCTGTGCGCCGGGGGCCGCGCCCGCCGGCTGGATTTTCCCGGCGCAGAAAACGCCCTGGTGCACAGCGACATCTGGTCGCTCTCGGCCCTGCCGCGTTCGGTGGTGGTGGTGGGCGGGGCGGCCACCGGCTGCCAGTTAGCCTCCATCTTCAACGCCTTCGGCTCGCAGGCGACGATTCTAGAGCGCTCGCCGCGCATCCTGGCCCTGGAAGACGAGGCCGTGGCGAACGTTGTGACCCAGGGCTTCCTGGAACACAACATCGACGTCATCCCGGCGATCCAGAGCATCGAGCGGCTGGAAGTGGGCAGCCAGGGCCAGACCCTGTATTACCGCAAGAACGATGTGGTGCATCCCCTCGACGCTGAGGCGGTGATCCTGTCCACCGGCTGGGTGGGCAACCTGTCGTCGCTCAACCTGCAGGCGGCCGGAGTAGAGACCGAAGGCCCCTACGTGAAAGCCGACGACTTCCTGCGCACCAGCGCCCCCCACATCTTCGCCGCCGGCGACATTACCGGGCGGATGATGCTGGTGCAGAGCGCCGGGTACGAAGCCCTGGCGGCGGCCGAAAATGCCGTGATGGGCGTGGGCCAGCGCCAGAGCCACAAGATCGTGCCGCACGGCGGCTTTACCGACCCCGAATATGGCAGCGTGGGCCTGAACGAGGCCCAGGCCCGCAAAGAACACGCGGTGATCGTCGCCACGGCGCCATATACCGAGCTGGATCGAGCGGTGATCGACGGCCACCCGGTGGGGCTGTGCAAGCTGATCGTCTCGCGCCACACCCGGCGCATCCTGGGAGCGCACGTGGTGGGAGAGCAGGCCCTGGAGATCGTCCACGTAGCCGCCGCGGCCATGGCCGCCGACATGGACGTGGAACAGTTGGCCGAACTGCAAATCGCTTACCCCACCTTCACCGCTATCCTGGGCCTGGCGGCCCGCCAGATCGGCCGCGAGCTGCAGGCCAAAATCAGCGCCTCCGAATGGGTGTCGCTGGCCCCGCCGGCCGAATGGGAGATGAGCCAATCGTGACCATTAAGGGCTTCCTGCGCCGCCCCTGGCAGTGGCTGCGCCTGCGCCAGCCCGCGGCGCAGCCGCAGCCGCCGCCCGCCCCCGACGCGCCCGCCCTGGGCGGCTATGCCCTGCCGATCAAGACCTTCCAGCTCGACACCGCCCCCAACGACCCGCTGCTGGCCTACCTGACCCGCGCCCAGGGCGTGGTGGAGATCGACCTGCTGGAGTTGGATTCGCCCGTCCTGCGCTCGATGAAAGACGCCGGGGTGAAGCTGGCCGTACCGCTGGTCAGCCAGGGCGAGCTGATCGGCCTGCTCAACCTGGGGCCGCGCCGCAACGAGCAGGAGTACTCCAGCGACGACCGCCGCCTGCTGGCGAACTTAGCTACCCAGGCCGCCCCGGCCCTGCGCGTGACTCAACTGGCCCACCAGCAGCAGGTGGAAGCCCGCGAGCGCGAGCGCATGGAACAGGAAATGCAGGTGGCCCGCCTGATTCAGGAGACCCTGCTGCCCGAAACCACCCCCAACCTGCCGGGCTGGAAGCTGGCCGCCCACTGGCAGCCGGCCCGCGCCGTGAGCGGCGACTTCTATGACTTTCTCGAATTTCCCGACGGGCGCCTGGGGATCATCGTGGCCGACGTGACCGACAAGGGTGTGCCGGCCGCCCTGGTGATGGCGACCGCCCGCAGCCTGCTGCGCGCCGCCGCCGAGCGCCTGGTCTTGCCCGGCGAGACCCTCCAGCGGGCCAACAACCAGCTCTGCCCCGATATCCCGCCCAAGATGTTCGTCACCTGCCTGTATGTGCTGCTCGATCCGCACAGCGGCGAGATCGTGTTTGCCAACGCCGGGCATAATCTGCCCATTCATTTTGGCCCGGCCGGGGTGAGCGATCTGCGCGCCGTTGGCATGCCCCTGGGGCTGCTGCCAGGCATGACGTACGAAGAAAACCGCGCCCGCCTGGGGCCGGGCGAGAGCCTGCTGCTCTACAGCGACGGCCTGGTGGAGGCCCACGACCCGCAGGGCCAGATGTACGGCTTTCCCCGCCTGCACGAGCAAATCGCCGGGCGCGCCGCCGGCCCCCAAGGCGCGCCGGAAGGCGGCGGCCTGATTGCCGCCCTGCTGGCCGACCTGGCCGGGTTCACCGGCCAGGGTTGGGAGCAGGAAGACGATGTGACCCTGGTGCTGGCAGCCCGCGCCCCGGCCCACGGGCATCTGCGCCATGTCCCGCAGGAGATTATCCGGCGCGGCCCTGACTGGCGCGCCCTGGTCGAGTTCAGCCTGCCCAGCCAGCCCGGCAACGAGCGCCAGGCCATGGCTCAGGTGGCCGAGGCGGCTGCCCCCCTGGGGTTAGCGCCCGCCGCGATCGAACGCCTCAAGACCGCCGTGGCCGAGACGACCATGAACGCCATGGAACATGGCAACCGCTACGACCCCAACCGGCCGGTCGAGATCTGCGTCCTGGCCTCGCCGGCCCAACTGGCGGTCCTGATTACCGATCACGGCGGCGAGCGGGGAGCGCCCATCCCCGATTACGTGGCCCCCGATCTGCAGGCCAAGCTGGCCGGGCAGCAGTCGCCGCGCGGCTGGGGACTGTTCCTGATCCAGAACATGGTCGATGAGGTCAACATCTACACCGACCAGGATCATCACACCGTCGAACTGGTCATGAATTTAGAGCCAAAACAGGAGGCGCCTTCCGATGTCTAAACCGAATATCACCCTGACCGTGCGGGCCGTACGCCCCGATACCTGCGTCATCGACATCCAGGGCGAGGTCAATTCGTTCGCCGAAAACGCCCTCATGGATGCCTATACCCAGGCTACCGCCCTGGGCGCCAAAGATATTCTGCTCAACTTCACCAACCTGGAGTATATGAATAGCTCTGGCATTGGTCTGCTCGTCACGCTGTTGATCCGCGTCCAGCGCAACAAGCAGCGCCTGGCGGCCTACGGGCTGAGCGCTCACTATCGCCAGATCTTCGAACTGACTCGCCTGGATGAAGCCATCAGCCTCTACGACGGCGAGGCCGAGGCCCTGAGCGCGGCATGAATTGTCCGGGATCTTCCGGCTGTGCCGGGAAAGTGGATTTTGGCGCCCTTCGTGCGCCAAAACCCTACAAAACATCGGTTTAGCGAACCAGGGGAGTTTTGACGCCCGAAGCGCGCCAAAACTCCCCTGGAATATCTCTTCAGGAGTATCGTATGGCAACCGAAACCAAGCCTCAGACACCGCGCGGCGAATGGGCCGCGCCGGGAGGACGCTTAAAGGTGGATCACGCGCCCGCAGGGGTCACGACAATTAACGTGGACGGCAAGCAGGCCATTGGCGCCCTGCAGGGCTTCGGCCAACTGTGGAAAAAGACCTACGCCATCCGCCTGGTGGGCGTGCAAAAGACCGCCCAGGAGGTGATGGACATCTGGAAAGCCAACTTTCCCCAGTTCCAGCCGCCCGGCAACCGCTTCTACCCGCCGCCGGAGGGCATCGCCCCTGGCAAGGTCATGCTGATCGACAGCCCGCTGCCGGTTGTCCCCCCACTGTATAAGCGCCCCGGCGTCGTCCCCATGACCAGCGGGGTGATGGTATTATATTCCGACGATACCTCCTTCGGCGTGATGACCCCCGAAGGCTTCCCGGTGGCCGGCTGGAACAACTTCAGCGTCTATGAAGACGAGCGCGGCGTACTGGTGGCCCAGGTGCAGTCGTTCGAGCGCGCTTCCGACCCGATCTACGAGTTCGGCTTCCGCTTTATGGGCGGGGCCAACCGACAGGAGTTCATCTGGGTGACGGTGCTGAGCGAACTGGCAAAATACCTGGGGGTGCAGAATGAGGTCAGCAAACAGCGCGACTGCCTGGACCCCCGCATCCAGTGGCGCGATTGGAAGCGGGTGTTCCAAAACGCCGGCATCCGCACCACCCTGTATCAGCTGGGCGCGCCGCTGCGCTGGACAAAGGACGTGCTGTCTCGGCGCTGAGAAAAAATCTGCGTCACAGCAAACACACGGTTATGGACAAAGACCGCTACGACGCAGTAATCATCGGCTCGGGGCCGAACGGATTGAGCGCGGCCATCCGCCTGGCCCAGGCCGGCTGCGCCACCCTGACGCTGGAAGCCGCCGAAACCATTGGCGGCGGGGTGCGCTCGAAAGAGCTGACCCTGCCGGGCTTTGTGCACGACCCCTGCGCGGCCATCTTCCCGCTCAGCCTGGCCTCGCCCTTCTTGCGCGCTCTGCCGCTGGAACAGTACGGGCTGCGTTGGGGCCATTCGCCGCTGGCCGTGGCCCATCCGCTGGACGGCGGGCAGGCCGCGCTGGTCGAGCGCTCGCTGGAGGCCACCGCCCATCACCTGGGGCGCTGCGACCCGGCCGACGGGCGCGCCTATGAGCGCCTGATGCGCCCTCTGCTGGAGCATTGGGACGCTTTCTCGCGCGACCTGATCGGCCCGCTGCCCATCCCGCCGCGCGACCGGCTCACCTTCATCCGCTTTGGGCTGCGGGCCTGGGCCCCGGCCGGGGCGCTGGGCCGCCGGTTGTTCCGCGGCCCGGCGGCGCGGGCCATGTTCGCCGGCATGGCGGCCCATTCGATGCTGCCCTTCAGCGCCCTGGGCAGCGGGGCGTTTGGCATCGTGCTGGGGCTGACGGCTCACGCGGTGGGCTGGCCGTTTCCGCTAGGCGGGGCCGGGCAGGTAACGCAGGCCCTGGCCGCCCATCTGCGCGCCCTGGGCGGCGAGATCGCGGTCAACTGCGAGGTCAAAGACCTGGCCGACCTGCCCCCGGCCAAAGTCTATCTCTTCGACGTGACCCCGCGCCAGCTTTTGCACATCGTGGGCCAGCGCTTCCCGCCCGGCTACCGCCGGGCGTTGAGCCGCTACCGCTACGGCGTAGGCGTGTTCAAGCTGGATTACGCCCTGGATGGCCCCGTCCCCTGGGCGGCCGAGGCCGCGACCCAGGCCGCCACCCTGCACCTGGGCGGCAGCCTGGACGAGATCGAAACCGCCGAAAACGCCGTGGCCGGCGGCCAACACCCTGCCCGGCCCTACGTGCTGGCCGCCCAGCCCTCGCTGTTCGACCCTTCCCGCGCCCCGGCCGGGGCCCATACCCTGTGGGCCTACTGTCACGTCCCCCACGGCTCAACCGTCGATATGACCCAGGCCATCGAAGACCAGATCGAGCGCTTCGCCCCTGGCTTCAGGCGGCGCATTCTGGCCCGCAGCGTGCGCCGCCCGGCCGGCTTCGAGGCCTATAACCCCAACTACATCGGCGGCGACATCAACGGCGGGCGCCAGGATGTCTTGCAGCTCTATACCCGCCCCACCCTGCGCCTGAACCCCTACACCACTCCGCTCAACAACGTGTTCATCTGCTCGTCGTCCACCCCACCCGGCGGCGGGGTGCATGGCATGTGCGGCTACTACGCCGCCGAAGCCGCCCTGCGCCGCCTGGGGGGATGAGCTATAATTCCCCCAACAGGAAGCGATACAGAGAGGAAGCGCGCATGGCCTGGATCATTCTCTTCATTGCCGGTTTGCTGGAAGTGACCTGGGCGGTGGGGCTGAAATTCACCCAGGGCTGGACGAAGCTGTGGCCGAGCGTCATCACCGTCATCGCCATGAGCCTGAGCGTGTACCTGCTCTCGCTGGCGGTCAAAAACCTGCCGGTCGGCACGGCCTACGCGGTATGGACCGGCATCGGCGCGGTGGGGGCGGCGGTCATCGGCATGCTGTTCCTGGGCGAGCCGCGCAGCGCCGCCCGCCTGGTGTGCCTGGCCCTGATCGTGGCCGGCATTGTGGGTCTGCGGCTGGTTTCGGGCGGCGAGTAACGGTTTCTTAACGTGCAAAGCTACACTTTCCTCTAATGTCATTCATCACTTGACCCGCGAATTCGCCGGGCTTACAATCGGTTGGTATGGGCTTTCCCTGTCCAAGACGACCTCGCGCCGCTGCTCCACACCGGAGAGGGCGCGAGACGTATTTCCAACCCTCTTTCTGAGGAGCAACCCTATGACTGACTTCCTCTTCCGCGGCTCCCTGTCTGATATTGACCCTGATCTGTATGAGCTGACCCAGCTTGAGGCCGAGCGCCAGGTGCGCAAGCTGATCTTGATCCCCAGCGAAAGCCAGGCCCCGCTGGCCGTGCGCGAGGCGCTTTCTTCGGCGTTCCAGAACATCTACGCCGAAGGCTACCCCGATGAAGAAACCCGCCAGATGAGCGAAGCGGAGATCTTCGACTACACCGCCCGCCTGGGCCACTTCCGGCGCTATGCCGACCCGCGCTATTACAAAGGCGTGGAATACGCCGACACAGCCGAAGAGATCGCCCGCCGGCGCTGCGCCGAAGCCTTCGCCGCCAACGGCGTCAGCGCCGACCAGATCTACGTCAACGTGCAGGCCCTGTCTGGCGCGCCGGCCAACAACGCCGTCTACCACGCCCTGGTGAACCCCGGCGATACCATCCTGGGCATGAACCTGCTGCACGGTGGACACCTTTCGCACGGCTCGCCGGTCAACCGGTCGGGCAAATACTACAACGCCATTCACTACACCATCGACCCGGCCACCGAGCAGATCAACTACGACCAGGTGGCCGAGCTGGCCCAACAGCACAAGCCCAAATTCATCATCGCCGGCTATTCATCGTACCCCTGGATGGTCGATTGGGCCCGCTTCAAAGAGATCGCCAGGTCGGTAGGGGCCTACCTGTTCTGCGACATCGCCCACATCGCCGGGCTGGTAGCGGCCGGGGTCTATCCCTCGCCCCTGGGCTACGCCGATGTGATCACCTTCACCACCCACAAATCGCTGTGCGGCCCGCGCGGGGCCTGCATCCTCACCACCGACCCGGCCCTGGCCCGCAAGATCGACCGGGCGGTCTTCCCCGGCGAACAGGGCGGCCCGCACGTCAACGTGTTCATCGCCCAGGCCGCAGCCTTCAAGCTGGCGAAAACCGAGCAGTTCCGCCAACTGCAAGAGCAGGTGGTGAAGAACTGCGCCGTGTTCACCGACCGGCTGCGCGAGCATGGCTTCCGCATCCCCTACGGCGGCACCAACACCCACCTGATGAACCTGGATTGCTCGTGGGTCAAAGGCCCGGATGGCACTGGCCTTTCCGGCGACCAGGCCGCCCGGATTCTCGACCTGGCCGGGATCGTGGTCAACCGCAACACCATCCCCGGCGATAAATCGGCCCTCGACCCATCGGGCGTGCGCATGGGCACCCCGTGGGTTACCCAGCGCGGCCTGAAAGAGAAAGAGATGACCGAGCTGGCCGATATTATCTCCGACCTGCTCAAGGCCACCACGCCCTTCAGCCAGGAAGGCCGCAAGAGCGACGTGCGCCGGGCGCGGGTCGATTTCACCGCCCTGGAACAGGCCCGCCTGGCCGTGCGCGAGCTGGCCCTCAAAGCCGGGGCCGATTTCGAGCCGACCCAGCACGGCTACCCCCACTTCTACTACCTGGACGAAAAATACCCCGGCGAATGGGCGGCCTTCGACCTGACCGGCGAACGAGTGCGCGAGTTCGTCGACTTCACCCTGGCGAGCGACGCCGAAGCCCTGCAGCCCGGCCAGGCCCAGCCCACCCGCCTGTATACCCCCCAGGGCCAGGTGGATGGCGCCCTGGCCTGCGTGACCCCGTTCCATTTCCGCCTCACCCTGCCGGCCCAATCGGCCGGGCTGGCTGCCGCCTGGCTGCGCGACCTGTCCGACGGCTACGTCTGCTTCGACGACGACCCCTATCGCAAGATGCCCGGCCCGGTGGGCGTAAGCCACACCCCGGTGGTAGCGGCCGACCTGCCAGCCCTCCAGGCTGGCGCGCCGCTGGCCCCGGCCAAGCCCTACATGGCCGGCGACCCGGCCGGCCAGGGCCAGCCCCTGCCCGCTTTCGAGTGGGTCGAAGAAGAGAAGCCCCTGCGCCGCACCCCGCTGTACGAGCTGCACAAACAGTTGGGCGCGAAAGTAATCCCCTTCGCCGGGTGGGAGATGCCGGTCTGGTACAGCACGGTGATGGAAGAACACCTGGCCGTGCGCCAGGCGGCCGGCGTGTTCGACGTGGCCCACATGGGCGTGTACCAGGTCGAAGGGCCAGACGGCGCGGCCTTCCTCGACAGCGTGGTAGGCAACGACATGGCCGGGCTGGCTGTAGGCGAAGCCTGCTACTCGCACCTGCTCGACCCCGACGGAAAAGTCATCGACGACCTGTACGTCTACCGGCGCGGCCCCCAGACCTTCCTGGTGGTTGTCAACGCCTCCAACGACGACAAAGACTGGGCCTGGCTGAACGCAGTCAGGAACGGCGAAGTGCAGGTAGACCGCCAGCGCCCCTGGGCGCGGGCCTACGGGCGCAATGCCATCCTGCGCAACCTGCGCGACCCCAAAGAAGGCCCCGACATGCGGGTGGACATCGCCCTGCAAGGCCCTAAATCGCGCGACATCCTGTTGGCCCTGGGCGCAGAAGCCCCGGCCCGCAAGCGCATCCTGGCCCTCGAACGCAATGAACTGACCGAGGCCGCCGTAGGCGGCTTCGATCTGGTCATCGCCCGC
>CAYQDU010000106.1:0-14635 GCA_964416275.1 uncultured Anaerolinea sp.
CGGGCTGGGGTGATTAACATCGGCATCGAAGGCATGATGCTGATGGGGGCTATGGTGGGCGCTCTGATGGGCAGCATTTCGGGCAACCTGTGGATCGGCCTGCTGCTGGCGATCCTATCGGGAGCTATCCTGGGCCTGGTGCATGGCGTGTTGTGCATTAAATATAAGATCAACCAGGTCATTTCCGGTACGGCAATCAACATCTTTGCCACCGGCCTGACTTCCTACGTTTCGGCCAAGTTTATGCAGTCGAACGAGGCGCTCAACAATCCCGGCACGTTCTCGAACTGGGAAATTCCGGGCCTGTCGCGCCTGCCGTTTATCGGCCCGCTGCTGTTCGATAACAATATGTTCGTCTACGCCATGTTCATCCTGATGATCGTGATCCACGTGGCGTTGTTCTACACCCGTTGGGGGCTGCGCCACCGGGCGGTGGGTGAGCATCCCCGCGCCGCCGATACGTTGGGCATTAATGTCTTCCGCACTCGCTACATGGCCTGCCTATTGGGCGGGATGCTGGCCGGGTTTGCCGGGGGCTATTTCACCCTGGGGTCGGTAGGACGCTTCGACGAAGTGATGACCGCCGGGCGTGGCTTTATCGCCCTGGCCGCCATGATCTTCGGCAACTGGATGCCCTTCGGCGCGTTCGGGGCCGGGCTGCTGTTTGGCTTTGCCGATTCGCTGGCCTCCAAGCTGGCGATTTTGGGGGTCAAAATCCCCTCACAGTTCTTGCTGATGCTGCCCTACGTCGCCACGATGGTTGTTCTGGCGGGCGTGGTAGGCCGGGGCAACGCCCCCGCCTCCGAAGGCATCCCCTACGAGAAAGAAGGGTAGGCGCGGTTAGCGGTACCCTTATGGAACAAAAAACCGGCCTACGGGCCGGTTTTTTTGTTCCATAAGGGTACCCTCATCCCTGGCGGGCAGCTTCATCCACCATCGCCAGGATATTCTCGGCCGGGACTTCATCCATGATGGTATGCACCGCGCCCAGCATGTAACCGCCGCCAGGGGCCAGCAGATCGATCACCCGGCGCACCTCGGCCCGCACTTCATCGGGCGTGCCATAGGGCAAGACGCGTTGGGTGTCGATTGCGCCGCACAGCGCCAGCCGGCCCTGCGTGCGTCGCTTTAGCTCGGCCAGGTTTGCCATCCGCCCGGCCGAGGTCTGGATCGGGTTCAGCACATCTACCCCAATCTCGATAAAATCTTCAATCAGGTCGAACACGTCGCCATCGGTATGGAAGAACACTTTGGCCTTGGTGCGTTCTTTGATGAAGGCGATATAGTCGGCGTGGATCGGTTTCAGGATTTTGCGGTACATCTTAGGCGAGATGAGCAGGCTATCCTGGGTTCCCAGGTCGTCGCCGATCTTAATCATATCCACGTTGTCGCCCAACTCGCGCAGGAAATGGCCCATCAGGGTCTTGCACAGCCCTTCGATCTTCCACAACAGGGCGGCGGCAAAATCGGGATACAGAGCCAGGTTGAGCAGGAATTGATCCATGCCCTGCATGGCAAAGGCCCGTTCGAAGGGGAACATCAGCCAGGGCGTCGCCAGGATGGCGTATTGATTTGCTTCGGCCAGGCGGCGAGCGCACTGGCTCACCAGGGCCACCCGGTAGGGGTCGTCCATGTCGGGCCAGGGGTAGCGCTCCAGGGCTTCGAGGGCGTGTTCTTCGCGCAGCGGATGCACCCCCGGATACCAGTGATCCGGCTCGATTTCTTTCGAGCCGCTGCCCCAATCGTCGATGTAATCGCTGTGCGGCGGGCGAGCGGCGTTGCGCCGGTAGATTTCGGCTGGCAGGCGGTCGTGTACGCCGCGCACGTCGCTGTGCAGGCGGCGCAGCGTCTCCTCGTCGGGGTCGGCCGTGCCAAGCTCCGGCCAATCGTAGAGGTAGCTGTCGGGCGCTGTAATGCCCAGGCGAGCCTTGATCTCCCGGTAGGGTTTCATCTTGATCCCGGTGGCATTGCTGGCCCCCAGGACGATTGGAACCCGGTCGGGCGCTTCGTGGTTCAAAGCCATCTGGACGCGTTGGCGAGGGGTAAGCGGCATGAGATTCTCCTTTACTTCGCCACTACCGGCAGATACGCATCTCGTAGAATGGGCAGCTCGGCCCGAATGGTGGTGGTGACCGGCAGCCCACTCACGAGGGGCGCTTCCTGGCTGCGGGCGGCGTATACCTGGTTGACAATTGTCTGGCTGGGTTGGCCTGTGGCCTGGACGACCAGGGATACCGTAACGCCCTGGGTCGGGCCTAAGCTGGTAAAGTCCCAGCGAATTACGTCTCCAATCAGCCAGAAGGGCAGGGTGGCATTGATAAAGGCGGTATGTTCGGGCAGCGTGTCGCTGATCTGTACGGCGTAGGTATGGGTGAAGAAGCTGGTGTTGTTCACCGTCAGGGTGTAAGTCAGCAGGTCGCCGGGGCGCACCACCGAGGCCGAGGCGCGCTTGTGAATGGTCAACTGCGGCGGAAGCGCAGCCTGGACGGTCTTGAGGGCGTCGATTCGCCCCCAGCCGAAAGTGTTGTTGGGGATAGACTGGCCGGATACGCCTCCGCAGAGTTCGTTGCTGGTCAGATGAACGGCGTTTTGTTCAATCAGGGTTTCGATCAGGTCGGGTTTTCCGGCCAGGTCGGGCCGGGCCGAGATCAACAGGGCGGCCAGCCCGGCCACGTGCGGCGCGGCCATGCTGGTGCCGCTCAGCCAGCCGTAGCCGCTGGGCAGGGCGGAGCGGATCGACGTGCCGGGAGCCGAAATATCGGGTTTGACGCGCCCGCTGCCGTCCACCGTGGCTGGGCCGCGGCTGCTGTTGCTGGCGATGGCGTCGCTGGTGGTGGTGTTGCCTACCGTGAACGAGGCGGCGTAAATGGCAGCCGGGGTGTCGATGCTGCTGCACTCCGGGCCGGTGTTGCCGGCCGATTGGACGGTCAGGATGCCGGCGGCGCGCACGTTCTCCACCACCTGGAGCAGGGCCTGCGGGTCGGTGCAGCCTTCATCGGGCGGGCAGCTCCACGAGTTATTGACGATGTCGGGGGCCAGGTCGGGGCGGGGATTCTGGTTTTGCAGGTTGGTGGGAGCGATGAACCACTGGAAGCATTCGGCGTAAGTGATGGGCGAGCCAATGCCCTGGTTCATGTCGCGGCAGCCGATCCAGCGCGCCCCAGGGGCCATGCCGGTCTGGTTGTCGCCGCCGTCGTCGCCCACCATAATGCCCATGGTGTGCGTGCCGTGGTAATGGTCGTCGCAGGGGGTCTGTGCATCTGCTCCACAGGCCCCGCCGCCGGTGTGGATAGCGTCGTGCCAGTGGTAATTGTGGTCGGCGGCGGTTCCGTTCCAGCCCAAATACTGGGGTTTCAGGGCGGGATGATCCCAGCGATAACCGGTGTCTTGCCCGCCGATGACGACGCCCTGGCCGGTAAACCCGGCCGCCCATACCCCCGGCGCGCCCACCTTGGCGAGGTTCCATTCGACGGCGGCCTGCTCTCGGCGTGGGGAGGGCCGGGTGTCTTGCCGCGGCTGGCCGGGGGCCTCCAGCCGCACCTGCGGGTTAGCGTAGAGGTGAGCCACGTCGGGGCGGGCGGCCAGGGCCTGGGCCAGGTCGGCGTCGCCGCGCACCCAGATCATGTTTGCCACCCAATAGCTGCGATATTCCACCTGGCCGGGGCGCTGCGCCGCCCAGCGTTCCAGGGTCTGCAAGATCGGTTTCTGGCTGGCCGCGGCGGTCTGAGAGAGCTGCTGGTACACGTAGGCGCCCTTCTGCGCCCGGCCAGCCAGGCGTCGGGCCGGGCTTAAATCGGCCTGTTGGGTCAGATAGACGATGAATTCGGTCGTTTGCCCGGCGGCGGTGTTTTGCAGCACCCACGGGTCGGCCTTGCGCTGCCAGGCGTTGGCCGGGCGGTCGAAGGGGAACAGGGGCAGCAGGGCCAGCACCATCAGATTGAGGAGTGATTTCCAGTTAAGTTTCATAGGATATTAGAGTTTCAGCAGCAGTTTCAATTCGGGCCACATGAACGGCAGGGCGGTCAGCGCGCCGGCCCCCAGAGCCAGGCCCAGGCCCAACCAGGCCGGCAGGGGCAGGGCCATCCACAGCAGACCATACACCACCAGCCCGCCCAGCAGCGCGCCGGGCGCGGCCCGCAGCAGCGTGCCGCCCACGTCGAGCAGGCCGGGGGCGCGCCGCCAGAGCAGCGCCAGCAGCAAGACGGCCTGGCTGGTGAAGGCCAGCGTATCGGCCAGGATGATGCCAACGTGGCCGATGGCGCTGGAAAGCAGCCAGGCCAGCGGCAGATACAGCCCAATCTGGAAGAAAGCCCCCAGGAGCGGGACGCGGGCCTGCTGGCGAGCGTACCAGGCCCGCACGCCCACCTCCAGCCAGGCATGGCCCACCAGCCCGGCCAGGAAGACCCGCGTGGCCCACACCGTCAGTTCAGCTTCGGCCGGTTGGAGGCGGAACAGCATCTCGACCAGGGGCCTTGCGCCGGCCCACAGCACCGCGGCGGCCGGCAGCAGCACCGCCAGCATGGCCCGCAGGGCGTGGTTGATGGTCTGAGTGTAGCGCTCGTTCTCGCCGCGGGTGGCGTATTCGGCCAATGAGGGCAGCAGGGCGATGCCGATGGCCGTGCCGACCAGGGTTTCGGGGAGCTGCATTACGAACCAGCCGTTGTTGAGGGCCGAAACCCCGCCCGGCTGGTAGAACGAGGCAAACCGGTCGCGGGCCAGGAAGTAGATGTGCAGGCTCAACATCGACAGAACGCGCGGCCCCATCAGGCGCAAGACCTGCAGCACGGCCGGGTCGCGCAGCGAGAGCAGCGGCCGCCAGCGGAAGCCGTAATGCAGCAGGGCTGGGATTTGAATGCCCAGGTGCAGCAGCGATCCCAGGATGACCCCATAGACCATTCCAAAGATGCCGAAACGGGGGGCCAGCAGCAGGATTCCGGCGATCTGCCCCAGGTTGTATAGGGTGGGGGCCAGGGCGGGGGCGATGAAATGCTGGTTGGCGTGCAGCCCGGCCATTGCCAGCCCACTGATCGAAAAGATCAGGATAGCAAATAGATCCAGGCGCATCAGGCGGGCGGCCAGGTCCCACTGCTGTGGGTCGTTGAAGCCGGGGGCGATGACGTGCTGGATGAGCGGGCGGGCAAAGGCGATGATGACCAGGGCCAGCCCACCCGTCGCCAGAAAGGCCAGGTTCAGGATGCGCGAAAACAGCGCCCAGGCGCCCTCGCGATCCTCGCGCTGCAAATGCTCGGTCAGCACCGGGATGAGCGCAATGCCCAGCGCCCCGCCCGAAATCAGGGCTGAAAGCAGATCGGGGATATTGTTGGAGACGAAAAAGATGTCTCGCTCGATGGGGCCGAAGGCGCGGGTGAACAGCATCTGGCGAGCCAGCCCCATGATCTTGTCGATGCCGAAGAAGAAAGCCACGATGAGCGAGGCGCGGGCGATACGGGTCATGAGCCATCCTTGTGACGTGATGGTCACAAGTATAGCATACAAAGAATCGCCTCAATTCCTGATCCATCTTTCCTCACCTATCCACACGGACAGGTACAACCTGCCTGGGCGGAGGAGGCCGGGCGAGGGCGAGCGGGGTATAACCGGGAGGAAAAGATTAAAATCCTGGAGCCGACAAAAAAGGACAAAACCATGAGCAGCGACTGGATTCAAATCGAAGGCGCACGTCTGCACAACCTGAAGAACGTCTCGGTTGACATCCCGAAAAATACGCTGGTGGTATTCACCGGGCTGTCGGGGTCGGGCAAATCGACCCTGGCGTTCGACACCCTGCACAAAGAAGGCCAGCGGCAGTACCTTGAATCGCTGGGGATGGTCGATTACCAGGGCAAGCCGGAGGTGGACCGCATCCGGGGGCTATCGCCGTCGATCAGCGTGGGGCAGCACCTGACCAACCGCAGCCCGCGCTCGACGGTAGGCACAGCCACCGAGGTATATACCTACCTGCGGGTGCTGTTTGCCCGCCTGGGGCGGCGGCCCTGCCCGCACTGCGGGGTGGAACTGCCGCCCGCTCACCAGGTCGAAGGCGCATTCGAATGGGAGAGCGAAGGCGGCGAGATGGAAACCGCCGAAGTGGAAGCCGAGAGCGCCGCTGGCGCTTTTGGCTCCGAATATGCCGATACCTTCCCCTGCCCGGCTTGCGGGCGGCCCGTGCCAGACCTGGGGATGGGCAACTTCTCATTCAACAAGCCGGCCGGGGCCTGCCCGGTCTGCACCGGGCTGGGCGTAGTGCAGACCGCGCGGGTCGAAAAGCTGATCGATGAAGCCAAAAGCCTCGAGGCCGGGGCGGTCTACGGCTGGGACATCCACACGATCCGGCGTAACCGGGGTTCGCTGGAGGCGGCTGCCCGGCATTTCGGCTTCGCCTTCGACCTGGATCAGCCGGTGCGGAGCTACACCCCCGCCCAGCGTGATCTGCTGCTGTATGGGGCCGACCAGCCCCAATTCCTGCGCCACTTCCCCGGCGTAAAGCCGCCCGACGCCCGCCATCGCGGCCTGTTCGAAGGCGTGGTCACCAATCTGCTGCGCCGCTATGCCGATCACATCCACGACGTGGAATACCGCCAGAAGATGGGCGAGTTCCTGCACAGCGCCGCCTGCCCGGCCTGCGCCGGCACGCGCCTGCGCCCGGAGGCGCTCCAGGTGCGGGTGGACGGGCTGAACATCATCGAGGCCAGCCGCCTGCCATTGGGGGCGCTGGCCGATTGGCTGCGCGGCCTGGCCGGACAGGTGGCCGGGGCCGATCAGTATATCAGCCAGCCGATCTTTACCGATCTGGAGGAGCGCATCCGCCGGCTGGTGAACGTGGGGGTCGAATACCTGACCCTCGACCGCACGTCGCCCAGCCTGTCGGGCGGCGAGGCCCAGCGCCTGCGCCTGGCCTCGCTGCTGGGGTCGGGGCTGACCGGCGTGCTGTACGTGCTGGACGAGCCGACCATCGGCCTGCACCCGCGCGATACCGCCCGGCTGATCAACATCCTGCGCCAACTGCGCGTCCTGGGCAATACCGTGTTGGTGATCGAACACGACCCCGACATGCTGCGGGCCGCCGATTACCTGGTAGACATCGGCCCTGGGGCGGGCAAGCACGGCGGGCAGGTTGTGGCTGCCGGCGCGCCGGGCGAAGTGGCTGCTAACCCGGCCTCTGTTACCGGGGCCTACCTGGCCGGGCGGCTGGCTGCGCCCATCCCCGCCCAACGCCGGGCCGGGAATGGGGCCAGCCTGCGCATTGAAGGCGCCCGCCAGCACAACCTGAAGAACCTGACCGTCGCCATCCCGCTGGGCTGCCTGGTGGCGGTGACGGGCGTATCGGGGTCGGGCAAGTCGTCGCTGATCTTCGACATCCTCGACCGGGCTGCCCGCCAACGCTTCAACCACAGCGAAGAAGCCCCTGGCGACCACGACGCTATCCGCGGCTGGGAACACCTGGACAAGGTCATCACCGTCGATCAGAGCGGGCTGGGGCGCATCCCGCGTTCCAACGCCGCCACCTACACCGACGCCTTCACCCCCATCCGCGAGACCTTTGCCGCCGCGCCCGAAGCCCGGCGGCGCGGGTTGGAGCCGCGCCACTTTTCGTTCAACGTGCCGGGCGGGCGCTGCGAGCGCTGCCAGGGAGCCGGGTTCCTGAACGTCCACATGCATTTTCTGCCCGACGCCCAGGTGCGTTGTCCGGCCTGCAAGGGGCGGCGCTTCACGAAGAATGTGCTGGCGGTGCAGTACCGCGGCTACGACATCGCCCAGGTGCTGAACAGCACCATCGAAGAGGCTCTGGAATTGTTCGCCGGCGTCCCGGCGGTGGCCGAGCGGTTGGGGCTGCTGGCCGAAGTGGGGCTGGGCTATTTGCAGCTTGGACAGCCCACCAGCACCCTATCGGGTGGCGAGGCCCAGAGGGTGAAGCTGGCGAAAGAGCTGAGCCGGCGCGGCACGGGCCGCACCCTATACCTGCTGGATGAGCCGACCACCGGCCTGCACATGGCCGATACCGCCCGCCTGCTGATCTTGCTGCAGAAGCTGGTGACAGCCGGCAACAGCGTGCTGGTGGTGGAACACAACCTGGATTTGATCCGGGCCGCCGATTGGGTCATCGACCTGGGGCCGGAAGGCGGCCAGGCCGGCGGCTATCTGGTGGCCGAAGGCGCACCCGAGCAGATTGCGGCGGTGGAACAATCGTATACCGGGCGTCATCTGCGCGCCGGTTGAACTGAGGTCTTTGGAATGCGTCTGTTGATCCCGTTGTTTTCGCCTGTTACCGGAACTTGGGGCGGTCTCACCCGCGTCATTGCGGTGGCCGAGGCCGCCCAACAGGCCGGTCACAGCGTGGCTTTTTGCGCTTCCGGCGAGCTGGCCGGTCATTTGCGCCAGCGCGGCTATTGGGTTTACCCTACCCCGCCCAGCACCCTGTTCGGCCTGCCGGAGGGCCTCTCGCTCCGGATGGAAGCGCGCTCGCAGCGGGTCAGTTTGCCCGTAGCGCCAGGCAAGGCCGTGGGCAATATCTGGATGGTGCTGGCCCTGGCAGGCATGGCGCGGGCGGGATATTTGAAGAAGCTGGTCGAAGCCGAGCGCCAGGCAGCTTTGGATTTCGCCGCCAACGCCCTGTTCACCGACCTGGACCCGGGTGCGTTCTTGCTGGCCCGGATTGTCGACCTGCCCATTGCCTCTACCTATGCCAGTATTGCCCGCCAGGGCATCGGCTCGCTGCCGTGGTGGTTGGTCCACCAGGCTATTGCGGCGGTGATGCGGGCTTATGGCCTGCGCCCGGAGCGCCCCGAAGCCCTGTGTTTTGGCCCGCAGACGCTCAAGATCATCCCTTCGATCCCCGAACTGGACGACACCCCGCTTGACCAGCCCGACGCGTGCTATGTGGGTCAGCTATTGGGCGAGATCGACCCGGCCTGCCGGTCGGATTTCACGTCCGAGTTGGGCAAACGCTATATCTACGTCTATGTGGGGACCGGTTCGATCTCGCTCGACAGGCTGCGGGCTACGCTGCCGCAGGCTTTTCCGGCCGAAGGGCCGCACCGCGTTCTGGTGAGGGCGCAGAGCATACGCCAGGTGGAGCGGCTGGGGGCGGTGGAGTTTCGTCCATATGTGCCGGCCCAGGCGGTGCTGCCTCATGTCGACCTTACCCTGTGTCATGGCGGGCAGAATACGATTATCCAATCGCTGGTCTATGGCGCCCCGCTGGCTATTTTCCCAGGGCCGATTTTCGAGCGGCGCTATAATGCCCGCAAGGTGCAGGAGGCCGGGGCCGGGCGGATGGGCGAACTGCCCGATTTTACCCCTGCATGGCTGCAGGCCGTCCTGGCCGACCAGGCGCGGCTGGCCCAGGCCGCCGCCGGGCTGGGCAGGCGCATCCGGGCGTATGGCGGCGCCCCCCAGGCTGTGGCCGCCCTGGAAGCCCACGTAGAAAAACGTCAGATGCAGGGGGAGGCCGCGCGCATGGTACAATTTTCGCAATGATGGCGCGCTCCAATCAAGAAAAGCTGTTCGTACGGCCCATCCACGTGTAGAGAGGCCGCGAATGGATTTGTGGGCGCGCATGCGATGCACTGGATTGCCAGATGCGCCTGAGATGAGGCGCAAAAACAGGCTATGGGCAAACCCTATCTTCGCGATGCTCAAGTTCGCGCCCGGTATCCGTGGATGGCGCTCCTCATCTTCGCTGCCTGGGCTGCCGGGTGGTGCTCTGGCGGCCCCGCCCTGGCGCGCGCTGCTTCCCCGGCTGAGCCAGCCCTGCCCCCTCTGCGCTTCGAGCGCCTGACCCTGGAAGATGGATTGTCGCAAAACGCAGTCCTGGCCCTGTTTCAAGACCGCCAGGGCTTTTTATGGATTGGCACTCAAGACGGTCTCAACCGCTACGACGGTTACGGGTTCGCCGTCTATAAGAACAGCCCCCGCGACCCCAATAGCCTGAGCCATAATTCGATCCTGGCGATTTTGCAAGACCGGCAGGGCAGCCTGTGGGTCGGCACGTGGGGCGGCGGGCTGAACCGCTTCGATCCTGCCAGCGGCCAGGTTGACCGTTATCAGCACGACCGGGCCAACCCGGCCAGCCTGGCGGATGATGTGGTTACCTCGCTGGCCCTCGACCGGGCCGGGCGGCTGTGGGTTGGCACTCTGGGCGGGCTGGACCTGTTCAACCCGGCCAACAACAGTTTTACCCATTACCGCCATGACCCCCAGACCCTTAACAGCCTGAGCAGCGACCGGGTATCCTGCCTGTTCGAGAGCGCCGACGGCCGGTTGTGGATCGGTACGGGCGCGCTGGGCAGCCCTGGCAATGGTCTGAACCGGTTGGATTTTGCCTCCGGGCAGATCACTCGCTATGTTCACGACCCGGCTAACCCGGCCAGCCTGAGCGGAGATAACGTTTCATCTGTTGTTGAAGATGGAGACGGTCGGTTGTGGGTAGCTACCGGCGGGTATAGCCTGCCGGGCGACGGATTGAACCGCTTAGACCCGCTCACCGGGCTGGTCGTTCGCTACACCCACGACCCGGCCGACCCGGCCAGCCTGGGCCATGATAACCTCACCCGCCTGTTCATCGACTCGGCCGGCCGCCTGTGGGCTGCCACCTGGGGCGGCGGGCTGGATCAGGCCGATCTGACTCAGCCCTCGCTGCGCTTTACGCATCACCGCAACGATCCCTACGACCCGCAGAGCCTGAGCGCCAATATCCTCTGGACGATCCTTGAAGACCGGTCGGGGGTGGTATGGTTTGGCTCGGTAAACGGGGGGCTGAACAAGCTCAACCCGCAGGTACAGCGCTTCCGCCTGTATCGCAACAACCCGGCCGACCCGCACAGCCTGGGCTTCAACGTGGCCGGGGTGTTTTACGAAGACCGCCAGGGCGATTTGTGGGTGGGCGGTTGGGGCGGTGGGCTGGACGCGCTGAACCGGCAGACCGATCGCTTCCAGCATTATCGTCACGCCCCTGGCGACCCGGCCAGCCTGCCCGACGATACGATCAGCGCGCTGCTGGAAGATCACGGCGGGACGCTGTGGGTTGGCAGCGCGGCCGGGCTGGCCCGCCTGGATCGCGCTACAGGGCGCTTCACCACCTACACCCACGACCCATCTAATCCGCACAGCCTGGGCAATAACAGCATCGGCGGGCTGTGGGAAGACCAGGCGCAGCGCCTGTGGGTTGCCACGTTCGACGGCTTGGATGTGTTGGACCCGGCTCGCCAGGCCTTTGCCCACCTGCCGCTGGGACCGGGCATCCGGGTGGTGACCCTGTATCCTGACCGGGAAGGCTACTTGTGGGTGGGGACATGGGAGAATGGCGTGTTCCGCCTGGATCCGCGCAGCCTGTTGGCCGAGCAGGTGGAGCGGATGTGGCTGACGCACAGCCCGGACGATCCCAACAGCCTGGCGCAGGGCAGCGTCTGGGCGATCTACGAAGACGCCCAGGGCGTGTTCTGGTTTGGCGTGCAGGGTGGGTTGGATCGCTGGGAGCCGCAGACTGGCCGGTTCACCCATTACGCCGAAGCCCAGGAGCGACCTTTCAACCGGCCCAGGGGGCTGCCTAACAGCGCCGTCTTATGCATCCAGAGCGACGAACAGGGCCAGTTATGGCTCAGCACCAATCGCGGTCTGGCTCACTTCGATCCAATTCAGGAGACGTTCCGCGCCTACGACGTGCAGGATGGGCTGCAAAGCAACGAGTTCAACTCTGGGGCTTGCCTGAAAGACCGGGCCGGGCGGCTGTATTTTGGCGGCATTCATGGCTTCAACGTTTTCGATCCGGCCGAGATTCAAGCTAACCCCATTCCTCCGCCGGTAGCGATTACCGCCCTGCGGGTGTTCAACGAGCCCTTGGCTGGCGATCTTTCGGGGCGCGCCCCGATCCAGTTGAGCTATCAGCAGAATTTCATCGCTTTTGAGTTTGCCGGCTTGGATTTTCATGCCCCGCAGAAGAACCAGTATGCGTATATGCTGGAAGGTGTGGACCGTGATTGGGTGCAGGCCGGGCAGCGGCGCTATGCCAGCTACACCAACCTGGGTGGGGGACAGTACGTCTTTCGGGTGCGGGCGGCCAACAGCGACGGGGTCTGGAATTACCGGGGCGCGGCCCTGCCGATCACCGTCACGCCGCCGGTATGGGCCACCGGCTGGTTCCGCCTGCTGATGTTGGCCGGGCTGGGAGCGGCCTATGTGCTGGGCGGGCGCTGGCGGGTGCGGGCCGTGCGGGCGCAGAACCGCCGCCTGGAAGCCCTGGCCGCCCAGCGCACGGCCGAGCTGCGCCAGACCAACACTCGTTTGCAGCAAGAGATTGTCCAGCGCCAGCGGGCTGAGGAGGCCCTGCTGGCCCGCGCCGCCGAAGAGGCTGTGGCCGGAGAGCGCACCCGCCTGGCGCGCGAGCTGCATGATGCGGTGACGCAAACCCTGTTTTCGGCCAGCCTGATCGCCGAGGTGCTGCCTCAGTTGTGGCGCGGCGACCCGGCCGAGGCCGAGAAGAGCGCCGATGAGCTGCGCCAGCTTACCCGCGGGGCTTTGGCCGAGATGCGTTCGCTGCTGTTGGAACTGCGCCCGGCCGTGCTGACTCAATCGCGTTTCGAAGACTTGCTGCGCCAGCTTACAGAAGCCCTGGTTGGGCGCGCCCGCCTGCCTATTGAGATGCAGGTGAGCGGGACGCGCAAGCTGCCGCCCGACGTGCAGGTGGCGCTGTACCGCATCACCCAGGAGGCGTTGAATAATCTGGTTAAGTATGCCCACGCCAGCCGGGTGACGATTGACCTGCAGATGGGCGCGGGGGGCGTGCATTTGCGCATTCAGGATGATGGGGTGGGTTTCGACCCGACCCACCCGCGCCCCCGCAGCCTGGGCCAGAGCATCATGCACGAGCGGGCCGAGTCCATCGGCGCCGAGTTGGATGTGCGCAGCGCCCCCGGCGAAGGAACCTGCGTGACCGTCATTTGGACGCCAGGTGAGATTGACGATGGATGATTGTTGATTGATAAACACGGGTTGATGGTTGACAATTCGCCAGCCTCCATCTACAATCCTCGATCGAAAGAAGGGTTTATGGAAGAGTCAAAATCGATCCGGGTGATGATTGTGGATGACCATGCCGTGGTGCGCAGCGGGTTGGGTAAATTTCTGGCGGTATATCCCGATCTGGAACTGGTAGCTGAGGCCGAGGGCGGCGAACAGGCCGTGCAGCTTTGCGGGCTGTATCATCCCGATGTGGTGCTGATGGATTTGATGATGCCCGGCGTAGATGGCGTGGCTGCTACTCGCCAGATCCATCAGCGGTACCCACAGGTGCGGGTGATTGCGCTGACCAGCTTCCATGAGGAGAACCTGGTTCAGGGGGCGCTCCAGGCCGGGGCGATTGGCTATCTCTTGAAGAATGTGACCGCCGGCGAGCTGGCCCAGGCTATCCACCAGGCCCAGGCCGGGCGGATGGTGCTGTCATCGGAGGCCACCGAGGCGCTGGCTCATTCGCTGCTGGCTCCGCCCACGCCTGATAATCAGCTTACCGAGCGCGAGCGCGAGGTATTGGCCCTGATGGTGAAGGGGAAGAGCAATCAGGAGATCGCCCTGGAGCTGGTCATCAGCCTGGGGACGGTGAAGTTCCATGTGGGCAATATTTTGATGAAGCTGGGTGTGCAGAGCCGGGTGGAGGCAGTGGCCCTGGCCTTGCAGCGTAAAATGGTGTCATGACGACCCGCCGAACGATTGGCTATCTGGCCCTGGTTAACCTGCTCTTGACAGCCCTATGGCTGGCTTTGTTGATCGGCGAGGCGGCAGTGGAGTCGCCGGTCAGCTTTGAGCAGGCGCTGGATCAGGCCCGGCAAGCCGGTTTGGGGCGCTTGATCGGCTATGGAAACGCCGCTCTGATTACGCTGACGGTGACGCTGTTGTTCACTGCTATCTATGCGCGCTATCGGCAGGCTGCCCCGCTCCTGGGGCTGATAGGACTGGTGTTCGTCCCGATTTATGCCAGTCTGAACCTGGCGGTCTACCTGCTGCAAATCATCGCTGTCCCGATGCTGTTGGCGCAGATCGAGGCCCCTGGCGCGCTGATAGCTTTGCGTTTGCTGCTGCAATCCTGGCCGGGGTCGAGCGCAGCGTTTTTCAATAACCTGGCTTATGCTCTGTTGGGCATACCGTCGATCTTGTATGGCGGGCTGTTATGGCGGGAAGGCGGGCTGCTGCGCCTGAGCGGGGTGCTGCTGGCGTTGAGTGGGATAGCCTGTATTCTGGGGGTGATCGGCAGCTTGCTGGGCCAGCCGGCCCTGGGGGCGGGGGCGCTGGTCGGTGGCGCGCTGTTCCTGCTGGCGTTGGCGCCGTTGAGCTGGGAGATGCTGCAGCCTTAAACGATCCGGGGCCGCAGCGGTAAAACACCTTGCGGCCCCGAATCGAAATTCACTGCGCCTGGCGGAGGGAGAGGGATTCGAACCCCCGGTAGCTTGCGCTACAACTGTTTTCAAGACAGTCGCCTTAGGCCGCTCGGCCATCCCTCCAGTGAGATGTGGTTAGCGGGCAGAAATAACGACCCTATTGTAGCATACTCCGGGGGAATGGATGGTTAGATTGGCTATAGCCATTTGAGCTATTCTTTGCTATAATTCGCAGGCACGAAAAACGCCTGGAGAGATGCCAGAGTGGT
>CAYQDU010000107.1:0-14501 GCA_964416275.1 uncultured Anaerolinea sp.
GTTCTCCGAGCGCCTTCAAAAAGCTGCTTGCCCTGGCGTGGGCCACGCCCACCACGGTTTCGTGGAGCGCTGCCCGTTAGGTCGCCTGACCTGTTAAACGGATGAACGACAGCCGAATGGTGGCTGCCGTTCATCCCCTGTTCTATAACCCCCTGTCCCTTTGGAGGTATCTGGGCCAACGCCCTGCCCTTGCATCGGCCCTCGGTGTGCGGTGTTTTTAGGATTAGTCTGAAAGTACTCTTTCAATTTTTATCCTACCCTAGTTATACTGCCAGCACCGAAATGGCGATACTAATCGTTGTATTAAATTGCATAAGCGGTTGTTAGGATTTTTGCTTATCCCTTCGATTAGGGCTTGCAGTTCGGCCCATTTGGGCGCATAATAGAGACATCCAAGAATTGAACTTCAAAACGACCCACCTGGATAGGGGGGAAGAAATGAGTGATTTTATCCGCATAGCTATACTCGACGATCAGCCGGCTATTGTAGAGGGCTATATTTCCCGGCTGCGGCGTGAGCTGGATATTAAAGTCGTCCACACCCTGAATTTTGCCGAAGACTTGCTGCCGGCCCTGGAGCGCCAGCCGGTGGACGTGCTGCTGCTTGACCTGGACGTGCGGGCCAGCGAAGATAACCCTGTTCCCTACAGCACCATTCACCTGGTGCCGCGCCTGAACGAGCTGTACCCCGACCTGGCAATCCTAGTGATTTCGATGCACCTCGTCCCGGCTCTGATTGATGGGGCGCTGCGCAAAGGCATTAATGGCTATATCTTGAAAGACGACCCGGAAGGTTTCCGCTTGCTGCCTGATTCGATCCGCACGGTAGCGAGCCGCGGGCTGCTGATGAGCCGCAAAGTGCGCGATCACTGGCAGATGCGGGCCACGGGCCGGCTCGACCTGACCGTCACCCAGCGCCAGATTGAGGCCCTCTCCCTGTGCGCCTCGTACCCGAATGATTCGTGGCCCAAGATTGCGAACCGCATGAACATCGAACCCTCTACGGTGCGGGTGATGATGTGGGATGTGTATCGCAAATTGGGGGTGAACACCCGCTCGGCGGCCATCCTCAAGGCTCGCCAGATGCACCTGCTGCCGCCCGACATTTTGATGCCGGTGGAGTGAGGCCGCTCTTCAGGTTGCCTTTAAACCGTGGGGGTAAATGGCGGGCTGCGCCTGCCAGCAAAGAGGTTGAGCAGTAAATTTTGTTGCACTTCGTTCGACAAGATTCACTGAATATTTCTGGCTCTCCCGCCGAAGGTGGGAATTCTTCTATATTTTGGGGAAAATGTACGGCTATGCCGCACATTTTCCCCAAAATAGTACCTCGTTCCCGGCGAAGCCGGGAGGCCATATTCCTTTCTCAGGGCGTTTGAAGAGCGCCCTGAGCTACTCCGTTGTACAGGTAGGCGAAGCTCGCCTGCCGTCATCGCCACGGCTGCGTGGCGAGCTGCCGCATCCAGCCAATAGGGTCTTAACCGGCTCGATGATCTCAGCGAACAGCCGGACCAGGGGCTGAGGGTCTGGCAGGTCAAGCTGGCTCAATGCCTCCTCAGCCTGATGGGAGCGCAGCAGCAGGTGATGGAGACCGTAGCTGATAGCTCCACAGCGCAGCAGGATTTCCTGCGCCTCGGCCAACGCCTGGGGGTCAGCGACTTCTCGACGCAAGCCGATAAACTGCTCCCGCTCGGGATGATCGACGGATTGAGCATACAGGAAGGGTAGGGGCATCCTCCCGGTCAACCAATCTGGGTTGGGCGGGTCTGCCAGGCAGTCGGTCAGGTCATCGTGGAGCTGAATCATTTCCCCGTATATGCGGCCTAAGCGACCCAAGCTGGCTGCGGCGTTCGGTTCCAGGCCCGCAGCCAGCCCGCCGGCTTGCAGGGCGGCGCCAAAGAAAGGGGCGCTCTTGCTTTGGACAACCTGCCAGTAAGCCTCCTCGGTAGTTGGGTTGCGCGCGTCCAGGTATTGTCCTTTGGCAGTCTCCAACAGCATGGCGTTCAGACAGCTTAAAATGGTTTGGCGCCTCGCCGCGCCGAGCGAACTGCGCTCGATGCAATCCAGCCCGGCAGCCTGGAAGGCACTGGCCAGGTTGGCCGCCGCGCCGGGGCTGCTGCGATATTGTTCGCCGCGTGGGTCTTCGTCCAGCAAATCGTCGATCAGAATAATGGCAATGTGCAGGTAAGCCAGGGCCACCGCCGGCGGCCCGGCGGCTTCGACCGCGCCGCCGGCCGCCTGGCAGGCTCGCAGCGGCAGCTGCCAGTGGGGCGGGCGATTGGAAACCGCCCGTTCTACCACGCTCACAAAATCCGGCCAATGGATGACCGCCGCCTCCCTGCGGGCTTGTTGGGCTACATCCGTATAAATATCCATGGATTGGCTCCTGAGCGCTTGAGCAGACCTCGCGCTTGATCAGTTGCTCTTTTTGGGGGTGGGCGCTTTCACCGTCCACCCCAAAAAAAAGCTAGAAATTTTCCGGCCTGGCCGGAAAAACCTTAATTCCAAACTTCCCAGACCAGGCGAGGCTGTACGCTGCGCAGATAGCGTAGGCCAGAGCGAGCCAGCGCCATCAAACTGCTCCAATAGTCGTTCGATGGGGCTGGACTGCTAAACTGCTGATAGAAGCTGTGCATGGTTGTCATGGGAACCTCCTTTCTAATCAAAAGATCAAATTTGTGAACCTTAAACCAGGATGAGATTTTTGCGCTATAATCAGTCCACCTCCTGCTGTACAAAATTGTGGCTGTTTGAACTTTAATGGTAGCGCTCCGTGAGACCGTGGTGGGACGACTGGCGAGCTTTGCTCGCCTGGAAAGAGGGTTAATCGTGGATTTTGTCGCACGAAGTGCGACAAAATCCACACAACCTTTCTTTTTTGCAGGCGCTCGAAGAGCGCCACGCCTGCTCCACGGTTTCATGGGGTAGTACCACTGTAATCATCATAGTTGCGTTATTTCTGAAAAGCGATCCTGAATCGCTTGAATCGACTCGGTTATCGCTTGAATTCCGGAAAAGACCATGGATACCCGCTTTGGAGACCTGCTCCGGATTTATCGTAAGCGAGCGCATGACAAGGATGGAACACCCATCACGCAAGCCCGCCTGGGGGAGCTGGTGGGTGATGTTTTGGATGGGCTGCATTACAGCGGAGCCGCCGTCAGTGATTGGGAGCGCAGCCAGAGCCAGATTCACAAAGACGACCGTAAGGTTTTAACTGGCCTGATCCTGATTTTGGTTCAATGTGGAGGCATACACAGCTTGAACGAGGCTAATAGCTTGCTGCTGGCAGGCAATTACCGCCCATTGGATGAGGCCGAGACGCGCCAAATTTTTGGCGCGTCGAGTTTTAAACCCCCGGTTGACTCATCCGGACAGTGGCAAATCTTATTGTCTTTGCTGGCCCAGTTTGTGCTGCGCGCCCCGATAGCCGGCATGCGCGGGTCAACCGGCCCAGAAGCGGCCGCCTTGCAGCCGCGCCCAGGCCGGTGGGCTGGCGGCCTGTTGGCGATCTTAGGCCGCGTGGGAGATTCCCTTTCACCCTCGCGCGCCCTGGGCGGGCTGCTTTGGCTGCTCATCTGGTGGGCGATCTGGCGCTTTTGCGCGCCGCTTCTGGCCTGGCCGTTTTCCAGCCCGTCCCAGGCCTGGCCTGTTGTGTGGGTCTACATGGCGGCGGCCTCTACGCTCCCGCTGCTGATTGGGTTATTCACGCCCACCCGCCGCGACCCGTTTTGGATGCGCCTGGGCCTGGCGACCGATCACACGGTGCGTTTTTACACCTACCTGGGAGCGGCGGTAGGCTTCCAGGTAGGGTTTATGCTGCTCTTTGCGGGGTATCTTTTGGGCTACTACCTGTCGTTCTGGCCTTTCCCCGCCTGGCTGACCTTCCTCCTGATGGGCTGGCCGCTGCTGTTAGCCTGCGCCGCAGCGCATGAAATTCCATTTAACCAGTGGCGGGCTTTTGGCCGGGTGAAGCTGGCCGATGGGGCTATTTTTTCCGTGTTCTTTCTCTTCCCCCTCCTATGGGGTCTGTTCTTTGGGGGCTATTATCCTTTGCTGCTGGATCGACGAAGCGGCCCGCTGTTGATTGCCGCCGCCATCGCCCTGATTACAGCCGCCCAATGGTTCCAAAACCGGAAGAAGGAGCAAAACGCGTGAAACTTAATTGGCGCATCAATGCAGCCCTGGCTGTGTTGTCTGCATCTTTTTTGGTGATGGTATTGTATATCTACGCGTATTTGGTTGTAGTCGTTTATATAGGGTTCACCTATGATGGCAGCAATGGCCTCATCTACAGCGTCGATGTGAATAACGCGCTGCTGAAAAAAGAAGACGTGATCGACCAGGTAAACGGTGTTCCCTGGAAGGAGTATACGGCTGACCGCACAGGGGCCAGTTTTACCGAGTATCACGTCGGCGATATAGTCCCGTTAGTCGTGCGGAGAGGCGTGCAAACGATCCCGGTCGCCTGGCCGGTAGTTGGACCGCGGGTTGGGCAGGTGGCGGCGCGGGTGATCAGTACCATGCTGATTGGGCCGTTTTTCTGGCTCTTTGGCGCGGTGGCTTTTTGGGTAATTCGCCCGCGCGATGTGCGCTGGTTTTTGCTGGTAGTCCTATATGCAACGATTGCGGCCTGGGCGGCCGCCGGAACGTGTTCCGCCCATCGAGTCTGGTATAGCTCCATTGTGCTGCGGGCCTTGACCTGGCCGCTGGTGGCCGTCTTGCTGCATTACCACTGGACATTTCCCCGCCCATTGGGTAATTTGCCCTACCCGCTGCTTACTGCGATTTATAGCCTGGCCGGGGTGATGCTGGCCCTCGAAATCGCGCAGGTCTTACCGCGTTGGGCTTATAGCCTGGCGTTGTTGTTGGGGCTGGCCGTAAGCGCGGGGCTGTTGATTGCTCACGCAGTTCGTCAGCCAGACAGCCGGCGCGATCTGCGTATTCTGGCCGTCATGTTTCTTTCGCTGATCGCGGGGGCGTTCAGCCTGGTTTGGTTGGGTGACCTTTTGCATCAGCAAAATCTGTTTGTGCTGACCATCGCCTTCCTGCCGCTGATCCCGCTGGCTTATTTCTACCTGGCCTATCGGCGGCAGCTCGGCGGAATGCAAGCTCGCCCCTCGCGCTGGATGGGCTTTCTGTTGTACGCCCAGGGCCTGGTCACTCTGGCCGCCCTGGTCTTGGGGGCGACAACCTGGCTCACCAGCAACCTGAGCGATAACCCCTCCGCCGATCTGCTGGCCGGGTCGGGGCTGATCCTGCTGTTGGGCCTGGGCGGGACAGTGCTCTACCCGCGCTTCCTGCGCGAGTTCGAGCGGCGCATCCTGGGGATTTCCTTGCCGCCCGACGAGATGGTAGCGGCTTATGCCCGCCAGATTGCCGCCAGCCCCGATCGCGAGCGCCTGCGGGCGGCCCTGGAACGAGACATCTTCCCCAGCTTGATGATTCGCCAGGCGGCGGTTTGGTATTTCCCCGAAGTCGACAAGCGCGGCGCGGCGCGGCGGGTGGAGCCGGTGATCCGCCTGGGGCTAACCGAAGCGCATCTCCCCGCGCTGCAAGATCTGAGCGCGCTGCTGCCTGAGGCGGTCAACCCGGCCGCCGCCCCAGATTGGGTTCACCTGGCGCTGCCGCTGGAATACCGGGAACTCCCCATTGGCCTGGCCCTGTTTGGCCGGCGCGACCCCGACGACGAATACAACGCCGCCGATCTGTCCATCCTGCGCGCCCTGCTGGCGCAAACCGCCCTGGCGGTGGTCAACACCGATCAGGCTGCCCTGCTGCACGCCCTTCAGCGCCACGAAATCGAGCGCCAGGAAGCCGAACGCGCCCGCCTGGGGCGCGATCTGCACGACGAAGTGCTGAACCAACTTGCCCTGGCGTCGCACTATGTGGACCGGGACAATACCGATTTTCATGAGATATACGAGGCCGTAACGGATCGCATCCGCAACATCATGGGCGGGCTGCGCCCGGTAACGCTGGAAAGACTTGGCCTGTATATGGCCTTGACTGAACTGCAAGATGATCTCTACCAGCGGATCAGCCTGGCTGGGAGCGATCTACAGGTGCACCTCGATCTGCCGGAGAGCCCGGAGCGCTATCCGGCCGAAGTGGAGCTGGCGATCTATCGGATTGTGCAGCAGGCCAGCCTGAACGCCCTGGCGCACGCCCAGGCCGCCCACCTGACCATTGGCGGCGCGCTGGCCGCCGGGCAGATCGACCTGTGCGTTACTGACGATGGCAGCGGTTTTCAGGCTCAGGCAGGCGAATGGATCCCCATGCTGGTGCATGGACATTACGGCATGCTGAATATGCACGAGCGGGCCGCCCTGGTAGGAGCCCGCCTGAATATCGATTCGACCCCCGGCCAGGGGACGCGGGTCTGTGTAGCCTGGAGCCAGGCTGCATAAACAGATGATGGGGATTGCGTGGCTTGCCACGCAATCCCCATCATCTGTTTTGGGGTGGCTCTTCCGCCGGTACCACCCCATTAAACCGTGGGCCCGGCATGGCGCTCTTCGAGCGCCTTCAAAAAGAGTTGTTCCGTGGATTTTGTCGCACAAAGTGCGACAAAATCCACGATTAAGCCTCTTTCCAGGCGAGCTTTGCTCGCCTGGCGAAGCTCGCCAGTCACCTCCACCCCGGTTAAGTGGGGAGCTACCCTTCCGCTGAAGGCGGGAATTTTTTTCTCTCTATTTTTAGGAAAATGGGTGGCATAGCCACCCATTTTCCTAAAAATTGTACTTCTTTCCTGGGAGAGCCACATCTTTTCAGGCGAGCTTTGCTCGCCAGTCTCTCCACCACGCTTGAGTGGGGTGGCGCCGCCAGAAGAACCTTTTCTATTGCATTTTATGGCGCCGCGTGGCAGGCCACCCAGTGGCCTGGCTGCGCCTCGCGCCAGGCGGGCTGCTCTTGCGAGCAGATCGTCATCGCCAACGGGCAGCGCGGGTGGAAGCGGCAGCCAGACGGCGGGTTGAGCGGGCTGGGGATTTCGCCGCTCAGGGTGATGCGCCGCCGGGCGCGGTCTTTCTTCGGGTCGGGGATCGGCACGGCCGAAAGCAGGGCCTGGGTGTAAGGATGGAGCGGGTTCTCGTACAGTTCGTCGCGCTCGGCCAGTTCGGCCATCACCCCCAGGTACATCACCGCTACCCGGTCGCAGATATGGCGCACCATGCTCAGATCATGGGCGATAAACAGGTAGGTCAGCCCCAGCCGGTCCTGCAGGTCTTCCAGCAGGTTCACCACCTGGGCCTGGATCGACACATCCAGGGCCGAGATCGGTTCGTCGCAGACGATGAAATCCGGGTTAGAGGCCAGGGCGCGGGCGATGCCGATGCGCTGGCGCTGGCCGCCGGAGAACTCGTGCGGAAAACGGTTGAGCAGGCGCGGGCTGAGGCCCACCAGCAGCATCAACTCATGCACCCGGTCGTTGCGGGCCTTCTCGTCGGCTGCCAGGTGATGCACGCGCAGCGGTTCGCCGATGATTGACGAGATCGTCCAGCGCGGGTTTAGCGAAGCGTAGGGGTCCTGAAAGATGATCTGGGCTTTCTGGCGCAGCGATTTAAGCTGCGCGCCGCGGGCCTGGCTGACCTCCACATTGGCGATCTTGACCGAGCCGCGCGTGATGGGATACAACCCCAGCATGGTGCGCCCGGCTGTGGTTTTGCCGCAGCCGCTTTCGCCGACCAGCCCCAGGGTTTCGCCGTGGGCGATGTCGAAGCTGATCCCATCTACGGCTTTCACCGAACCGATCTGGCGTTCGATAATCAGGCCCTGCATGATCGGGAAGTGTTTCACCAGGTCGCGCACCTGCACCAGGGGGGCGGCCGGGGCCTGCGGCGCGCTCTGGACAGCTTCGGGGGAGAGGTTCAGGTGGGTCATCGCGGTTTCCCTGTGCTGAGGTCCAGCCAGCAGGCGGACTTGTGATTTTGCCCCACGGGCAGCAGGGGCGGGTTTTCCCGGCAGCGCTCGAAGGCGAACTCGCAGCGGGCGGCAAACGGGCAGCCGTTGGGGGCCACCAGCAGGTTGGGCGGCGCGCCGGGGATGGATTTCAGGCGCCGGTCGCGCCGCCGGTCGATGCGCGGCAGGGCTGCCAGCAGCGCCAGGGTGTAGGGGTGCTGCGGGTTCTCGTACAGTTCGTCTACGTAGGCTTCTTCGACGATGAACCCGGCGTACATCACCAGCACCCGCTCGGCGATTCCGGCTACCACGCCCAGGTCGTGGGTGATCCAGATGATCGCCATGCACAGCTCGTCTTTCAGGCGCTTGACCAGTTCCACGATCTGGGCCTGGATGGTTACGTCCAGGGCGGTGGTCGGTTCGTCGGCGATCAGCAGGCTGGGGGCGCAGGCCAGGGCCATGGCGATCATGGCCCGCTGGCGCATGCCGCCGGAGAACTGGTGCGGGTAAGCGTCCAGGCGGCGGGTGGCGTCGGGAATACCCACCTGTTCCAACAGCTCAATCGAGCGCTGGCGGGCGGCGTCTTTGTCCATGTTAAGATGCACCCGCAGCGGCTCGCTCAACTGCCGCCCGATGCTCAAGACCGGGTTGAAGGCGGTCATTGGGTCTTGGAAGACCATGGCAATTTCTTTGCCGCGCACGCGCTCCATCTCGGTTTCGCTCAGTTGAAGCAGGTCGCGGCCGCGATACAGGGCCTGGCTTTTGGCGTCGATCTCGGCCGGCGGAACAGGCATCAGGCGCATGATCGACATCATGGTGACCGATTTGCCGCAGCCGCTTTCGCCCACCACAGCCAGGGTTTCGCATTCGTTCAGGTGAAACGACACCCCGTTGACGGCATGCACGGTGCCTTCAGCGATGTGGAAGCGGGTGTACAGGTCATGCACGTCTAGAATAGTCTTGCCGGCGTTGTGTGGCTGGTTCATCGCAGTGGGCTCCTACGCCGAGCGGCTGTGCGGGTCGAGGGCGTCGCGCAGCCCATCGCCTAGAAAGTTGATGCTCAACACGGTCAGGGCGATCAGCAGGCCGGGGAATAACCACATCCAATAGGCGTTTTCGATGTAATTGTAGGCGTTTTCAAGCATATTACCCCAGGTAGCAGTAGGAGGCCGCACGCCCAGGCCCAGGAAGCTGATGTAGGCCTCGGTGGAGATGGCGTTGGCTACCCCCAGGGTGGCCGAGACGACGATGGGGGCGATGCAGTTGGGCAGAATGTGGCGGAAGATGATCTCGCCGGTGGAAGTGCCGGTGGCGTGGGCCGCCAGGACGAACTCGTTTTCTTTCAGGCGCAGGAATTCAGCCCGCACGATGCGCGCCAGCGACGGCCAGCTGGTCGCGCCGATAATCAACACGATCACGATCACGCTGCCGCTGAAGGTGCGTCCCCCGATGGTCACGTTGGGGATGGCGGTGGCGAAGAACTTCGCCATCACCAACAGCAGGAAGATTTGGGGGATGACGATGATGGCTTCGGTCAGGCGCATCAGCAGGCTGTCGAGCTTGCCGCCGAAATAGCCGGCCAGCGCCCCGATCAGCACGCCCATCAGTACTTCGACCATCATGGCGGTCAGCCCGATCAGCATCGAAATCTGCCCGCCGTAGATGGTGCGATACAGGATGTCGCGTCCGGTGGTGTCGGTTCCGAACCAGTGTTGGGCCGAGGGCGCCTGCAGGCGAGCGCCGGTTTCGGTGCGGTTGGCTTCGGCTTCGCTGATGAACAGCGCCCCGCCGAAGGAATACAGAATCAGCAAGATCAGGCAAATTCCGCCGAAGATTGCCATACGGTGGCGGCGGAAACGCCGCCAGGTGAGCTGGGCCAGCGATAAGGGCGGGGTTTCCAGCTCGTCGGGCGTGAGCAAAGCGACCGGGTTGACGGGGTTAGGGGCGGCAGATTCCATCCAGCAAGTCCTCTAGGTATAACGGATGCGCGGGTCCAGCCAGGCGTAGAGAATATCAGCCAAAATCTGGAACAGGATTACCGCCACGGCGATCATCATCAGGATGCCCATCACCACCGCCGTATCGGTGCGCTCGACGTGATCGAGGAACAGGCGGCCCATGCCGGGCCAGGCGAAGATGCGTTCGGTGACCACCGCCCCGCCCAGCAGGAAGGGCAAATCCAGCGCCACCAGGGTGACGATGGGCATGGCGGCATTTTTCAGGGCGTGAATATAGATGATTTCCTGGCGCGGCAGCCCCTTGGCTTTGGCGGTGCGCACGTAGTCTTGCCCCAGGGCTTCGAGCATGGCGCTGCGGATGAAGCGGCTGTAGCCGGCCATGAAGCCAAACGACAGGGTGGCCACCGGCAGCACCATGTGCCAGATCACCTGGGCTGCTGTTTTGCCTGTTTTGGGGTCGAACATACCGGTGGTGGGCAGGTAGGGCAGGCCCCAGGCTTTAAAATCGACCGCGAAGATGTACATCACCCCCAGGGCAAAGAAGAAGACCGGCATCGAATACAGCAGGAAGGTGGAGGAGGTGAGGATATTATCGAGGGTGGAATACTGGTGCAGGGCCGAATAGACCCCAATCAGCAGCGCTCCGATCAGGATCACGGCTTCGGCGGTGAGCATCAGCAGCAAGGTGTTGGGCAGGCGCTCGCCGATGACCTGGGTGACGGGGACGCCGCGCTTGACCAGCGAGCTGCCCCAATCGCCGCGCAGCACACCCTGGCGCGTGCCGGGCGTTTCAGCCACGCCGTCGCCATCCAGATCGGTCTTGGTCCAATCGTTGCCTACCAGCCAGTAGACATATTGGACGATGACAGGTTTATCCAGGCCCAACTGGCGGGCCAGGCGTTCGCGGTCGGCGCGGCGGGTGACGGTGCGCCCGCCCATGGTTGCCAATGGGTCGCCCATGGTCTGCATCAGCACAAACAGCAGCAGGCTGATGAAGAACAACAGCGGAATAGCTTGCAGGAGGCGGCGGATAATATAACGAGTCATGGTCTTTGACGAGCGGGGGCTGCCGCTGAGCGACAGCCCCCGCAGTTATACGGACGCGTCTACTGGGTGATATCCCATTCCTGGATGTTAAAGAACGGCGAGCCGCCAGACAGCTTCACGTTTTGCAGCCGTCCGCTCACCCCCCACAGATCGGGGTCTTGCCAGACGCCCAGCCAGTACACCTGGTCGAACATCAGCTTGGTGATCTTGTGGAAGGTGTCGGTGCGGGTCGCCAGATCGACCTGGCTGGTCTGCTGCTTGAACAGATCGTCCAGTTCCTTATCGCACAACTGCGACCAGTTGGTGCCGGCCGGATTTTCGTCGGACGGCATTTCCGAGCATAGGAAATCAGCCGAGTCGGGGTCGGGGAAGGCCGTTACGGTCGAGTACTGGTAGAAGTCCAGGTCGCCGCGCGCCACCGGACCGCTTTCGCCGTAGCCGGCAAAGAAGGTGTCGGAGGCAAAGGTTTGCAGGTCCAGGCCGATGCCTACTTCTTTGAACTGCTGCTGGACGACGGCCTGGGTGTCCTGGCGGATTTCACGCGTGGTGGTGCCGAACTTCAGCACCAGCTCGACGCCGTCTTTATCGCGGGTGCCGTCGCCATTGGTGTCGGTCCAACCGGCTTCATCGAGCAGGGCCTTGGCCTTTTCAGGGTCGTAGGGGTAGGGCTTGATGCTGGGGTCGATCCAGGGGGTGTTATCCCACATGGTGGCGGCTGGCTCGGTGCGGCCCAGCAGCAGGTCTTTGACCAGTTTCTCGCGGTCGAAGGCGTAGGCCAGGGCCTGGCGCACTTTCACGTCCTTGATGGCCGGGTGACCCTTCTCGCCCAGGTTGAAGTACCAACCTTCGTTGTAGCCAGAGAAGACCTTGATGATCTGGATGCCGGCGGCTTCCAGGTCGGCCAGATCGCCGTAGGAGAAGAAGGTGCCTAAGTCGCCTTCGCCGGTCTTCAGGGCGGCAATTTGGGAGGCGTCATCGGGGACGAACTTGAAGAAGATTTCGTCCAGCTTGGGGCGGCCCAGCCAGTAATCTTCGTTGGCGACGAAGCGGGTAAACGAGCCGGATTCCCATTCGGCAAACTTAAACGGGCCGCAGCCCACTTCGGGGGCCTTGTTCCAGGCGGCGTTGTCCAGGGTTCCGTCTTTCTCGAAAACCGGCTTCAGGATGTGCTCTGGCAGCAGGCCCACGAACAGGCGGGCGGCCCAGGGGGCATAGGGTTCTTTGAAGTTGACCACCACAGTCGTGGCGTCGGGCGTATCGATGGAGGCGATCAGGTCGTAGGGGGTGCGGCTGGCGACAGCGTTCTTGTCAGCCATGTACATGTCGGCGGTGAACTTGAAGTCGGCCGAGGTGATCGGCTGGCCATCGGTCCATTTGATATCATCGCGCAGTTTGATGGTAATGGTTTTGCCGTCAGCCGAGATGCCGCCGTTCTCAGCGCTGGGGATTTCCTTGACCAGCACCGGAACCAGGGCGTTGTTCTCGTCGAAGTCCCAGGCCCAGCAGTTCCAGATTTGCTGGGTGATGGACGAGAACCACATGTTGGTGTACATGGGGTTGAGGGTGTCGAACTCTTGGGTCCAGATGAAGGTGGCTACCTTGCGGTCGCCGCTGGCGGCGGGGGCTTCGGTCATAGCCGGGGCCTCGGTGGCGGCCGGGGCTTCCGTCATGGCCGGGGCTTCGGTGGCGGCTGGCGCTTCGGTAGCGACCGGTTGCGCGGGGGCCTGGGTGGCGGCCGGTTGGGCCGGCGCCCCGCCGGGCTGGGCGCATCCGGCCAGGGCCAGGCTGGCGATCACCAGCGCGAACAGGAGCGTATTCAAATATTTGCGAGCTCTCATAACAGATTCTCCTCCTTGAGTTTCGGTTATCCTACACGTGGACGCAAAAACAGCCTCTCGGCGCGGCTTATTTGATGCGCGTCTTACTTTCTTTACTTTGCGGCATTAGGGTGGGTTCAAACACTTCCCTGAGCGCTCACCTCCTGGCGATACGGCTATACTGGAAGTACATTCCAATCAATCTGGCGGTTGATGTGGTTGAATGCAATTTATTATAGTCGATAAATATAAAAACAAGCCGTTTTAGCCGGAATAAATAAGGCTCTCGCGGCTTCGCCAGGAAAGATGATTAATCGTGGATTTTGTCGCACGAAGCGCGACAAAATCCACGGAACAACTCTTTTTGAAGGCGCTTGCAGAGCGCCATGCCCGTTCTACGGTTTAATGGGGTGGTACTGGCGGAAGATGCGGCCACCCACTATAGAGAAATTCCCGCCTTCGGCGGAAGATCCATAAATAAATTCGACCGCCTGGCCTAGGCCAGGCGGTCGAATTTAGTCTCCGAAGTTATCGGTGGGGATTGCTCAATTGTGCCGGCGCGGGCAGGGCAGGCTGATGTTAATCACGCCGCCCTTCTTGCAGGTGGTGGTATAGCGCCAACCGCCGGCGCCGCCGCAGCCGCATGACCCGCCGCCCACTTCGCCCACGATATGCCCGCACTGCCAGTAGACAATATGCTGGTCGTAGGTGGGGAAAATCTTGAGATTATGCCCATCGCCGATGGCCGCACCGCAGGTTCCGGATTGGCGATTCCATAGGCTGTTCTTCGCGGCGGCCGGTTTTTCCAGCTTCATTTGCACGGTGGTGGTTTTCTGGGCATACACCGGCACGTCTTGAGCCAGGTTGCTCTGCAGGTCGTCGGTATAGGCCAGGATGTGATAATCGCCGGCCTTCAAATGCTCAAAGGTCAGGCTGCCGCCGGTGGGTTGGCCCTCGGCGATGACCTCCCAGTTCTGATCGTACAGGGCCACCTCGGCCTGTGGGGCGCCCATCCCGGCGTGGCGCGCTTTCACCTGAATGCTGCCGCCATCCGGAGCATACCACTTGCCTGGGCCCACGTTGGCGCGCTCCCCGGCGTAAGCCGCCGAGGCCGAAAAGATCAATCCCAGCCCTATGCTCAAAATCAGCAAAACTGTTACGCGTTTTGTCATTTCTCACCTCCGTTTACACGGCGCTCATTTGTTTCTCGGATTGTCTGACGGGAGGGTCAGCCCCATCATTCCGGCTCCTGTTTTGCCGAAATTTCGACTTCTATCCGATATTATATCCCCTTCCAGGGCAACCTGAAGGTGATTTTTGCGGGCGCATCTACATTGCGCAGTAGCTCGCCTTTGGGGAAAATGTGCGGCGTAGCCGCACATTTTCCCCAAAGTATAGAAAAACCCCCGCCTCCGGCGGAAGAGCCAGCATCCTTTGAAGCGTGCCGCGCTGTGAAGAGATGGCCTGGGTTATAATACGACCAGAACGGTCTGATGAGACGTCTTATTCGCTTCCTGCTGCTTGCGTGGTTTGGCCTGGCCGGGCTGTTGGCATTCGCCGGGGCGGGCAGGCCGGCCGGGCCCGCCGGCACGGTCCAGTCCGGGGTGTTGTTGGTGAGGGGGGCCGGGCTCCCCCGGCGGCTGGGGGTGTTGACCCCGAAAACGAGGCTCTGGATGCACGGGGCCCCCTCCCCCCGGGGGAGCCCGCCCACCTTGCGAAAGGCGCCAGGTAGGTGTCGAAGGAGGAGAAGGCCTGGGCCCCGGCCCACTCGTTCTGCATGATT
>CAYQDU010000108.1:0-14424 GCA_964416275.1 uncultured Anaerolinea sp.
AGACCAGCAACCCGCGCGGCGCGCTCAGCCGGGCGCAGGCCGCCCTGCGGGCCAAACCCGACTGCGTGGAGGCTCTGTATCTGATCTCGCGCGCCCTGGAGACCCTCAACCGCCCGGCCGAAGCCCTGAAGGCCCTGGAGCGGGCCTTAGCCGCCGGGATGGGCGGGCTGTCGCTGCAGATGGAGCGGGTGCATCTGCTGCGCCGCTCGGCCGGGCTGGAGGCGGCCATCCCGGCGCTGCAAACGCTGCTTGCCGCCCACCCCGGCCAACCCGACCTGCTGGCCCAGATGGCCGAATGGCTGGCCGAGGCCGGGCGAAGCGAGGCAGCCGTCCAGGCCGCCCGCCAGGCGCTGCAAGAAGGCGCCGGAGCCTTGCCCGACCCGCGGCGCGCCAGCCTGCACACCCTGATTGGGCTGATCATGCGGCGTGCCGGCCAGCTCGACCAGGCTATCCAACACCTGAGCGAGGCGGCGGCCGCCGCCCCGGCCGACCTGGATGTTCTGCTGGAACTGGGCCGGGCCTATCAGGAGCGCCGGGAGTATAAGCTGGCCCTCAAGACCTACCAGCGAGCGATGAACATGGCCGACCACGACTATCGGCCCTACTACCAGGCCGGGCTGGCCCTCAAAGACAGCAAAGACTACATGGCGGCCGAGGCCATGCTGCGCCGGGCGGCCCAACTGGCCCCCGATGAGGTCAGCGTGCATCGCCTGCTGGGGGCGGTAGTCACGCTCAACCTGGTTCACAATCACAAGCTGGCCGCCGCCGACTGAGGGAGCCGGGAGTCATGAATTATCATCCACCCATCCTACGCCCGCTCTACCTGCAAGCGCTGCAGGCCGCCCTGGCCGCCGGCAGCGTGCGCTACGCCCGCCAGGCCGCCCTGGAATGGCTGGCGATCTACCCCGGCGACCTGGCCGTGGGCCTGGCTTATGCCCAGGCCCTGGCCCAGGATCGACGCCCAGAGCAGGCCCTGACGATCTTGCGCGGGCTGCTCCGGGCCGACCCGGAATACCGGGAGGCGGCCGCCAGCCGGTTGGCGCTGGAGCGGCCAGCCGGGCCAGCCGAGACGGCCCAGGCGCAGTACTTTGCGCTGACCGGCCAGGGCGACCGCCCCTCCTGGGGTAAGCCCGTCTGGCTCGCCCGCCAGGCGATTGCCGGATACGACCCAGGCCGGGCCGACCAGGCGGCCGGGGTGGAAGCCCTGGTCGAGCAGGCGGTGCAGGCCGCCCCAGATGAGGCTCTGGCTGCGGCGACGCGCCTGCATTGGCTGGCGCTGGCCCCCGGCTGCGGCCTGAGCCAGCGCCTGGCGGCGGCCGAGGCCTACGCCCGGCGCTGGCCCGACTGCCTGCCCATCAGCCTGCGGCTGGCCGAGTGGCGCATTCAGTCCGGGCAGGACGCCGAAGGGGTAGCTCTGCTGCACCAGTCGGCCGCCCGCGATGTGGGCGGGCAGACCGCCCGGCGGCTGTGGGGGGCGCAGCACCCCTACCGCGCCCTATGGCCCGACCCGCTGGAAGCGCGCCTGCCAGGGCCGCTGCCGGGCGAGGTGGCCGCTGCGCTGGGCTGGAACCGGCTGCCGGCCGGGGCGATTCGTCCCGCCGGGCCGCTCGAAGCGCCGCCCGACCCTACGGCCACCCGCCCGGCAGCCCTGCTGCGCCGCATCTGGGACCCGATCCAGCCAGGCGGAATGGATGCGCCGGCCCCAACACCCACCCCCACACCGTCAGAACCTGCCGCCGCCGCGCCGCGCAGGCCGGAGGCTGCGCCGCCAAAGAGCCTCGACCCGGCTCTGCAGGCGGCGGCCCAGGCCCTGGAGCGCGCCGCCCGGCGCTGGCACGCGCCGGGCGTGACCCGCCTGGACGGGCGCTACCCGGTCTACATCGTCTTTTCGCTGCACCACCGCCTGGCGCAGGTATACGGCCCGCCCGCCGCGGCCCGGATCGAAAGCGAGATGAGCGCCCTGGCCGAGACGGTCGGCCGGGCCGCCCGCTGGGGGGCGCGGGCCATCCTGGCCGACGACCCGGCCAGCCTGGCCCCGCTGGGCCTGGCCCCACTGCATTCAGGCGACCCGTGGGAAATCAAGCTGTTCCTGGCCGACCTGGACGCAGCCCTGGCAGGCCACAGTGAGCGCCTGGGAGCGCTGCTGATCGTGGGCGGGCCGGAGATCGTGCCGTTCCATCACCTGCCCAACCCGGTGGACGACCAGGATGTGGATGTGCCTTCGGATAATCCCTATGCGGCCCGTGACGAGAATTACTTTCTGCCCGCCTGGCCGGTGGGCCGGCTGCCGGGCGGGGCGGGCAGCGACGCCGGGCTGCTGCTGGGCCAGTTGAGCCGCATCCGGGCCAGCCACGCCGCCCGCCAAGCGCCGCCCGGCGGGGCGGCGCAGACCTGGCGCTGGCTGCGCGGGCTGTTGAGCGGGCAGTGGCGCCGGCTGCGCCGGGCGCGCCCGTTCGGGTACACGGCCGCTATCTGGCAGCCGGCGGCCGGCCTGGTGTTCGCGCCCATTGGGCGGGCGCGCCGCCTGCACATCTCCCCGCCCCTGGGCCTTGACGGCTCGCCCAACGGTCCCTTGAACGGGCTGACCCGCCCTCAACCGCAGGGGTTGGCCGGGCAGGTGCCAGACCTGAGCGGCCGCCTGGCCTATTTCAACCTGCACGGCCTGATCGACGCGCCGGAATGGTACGGCCAGCGCGACCCGCTGGACGCCTCTGATGCGCCAGATTATCCGGTGGCGCTGCGTCCCCAGGACGTTGCCGCCGCGCGGCCCGCGCCGCTGGTGGTGTTCAGTGAAGCCTGCTACGGCCTGCACATCCAGGATCGCCCGGTCGACCAGACGATTGCCCTGCGTTTTCTGGAGGCCGGGGCGCTGGCGGTGGCGGGCTGCACCTGCATGGCCTACGGGTCTATCGGCGCGCCGCTGACCGCCGCCGACCTGCTGGGGCATACCTTCTGGCGCGGCCTGCAAAAGGGCTTGCCGGCCGGCGAAGCCCTGCGCCAGGCCAAGCTGCAACTGGCCGGCGAGATGTCGAAACGCCAGGGCTATCTGGACGGCGAAGATCAAAAGACTCTGATCTCTTTCGTCTTATATGGCGATCCGCTGGCCCAGGCGGCCCCCGATCTGCGCCAGGCCAAGAGCGTGCAGACCGCTGCTCAGGAGGCCCTGGAACTGCACATGGTATGCGACAAGGCCCTGCCCCAGGACGGCCCCGACCCGGCTCTGACGCCGGAAATGCTGGCTTCGGTGCGGCGGGTGGTAGCGCGCTACTTACCGGGCATGGCCGACGCCCATTTGACCTACGTCCAGGCCCGCCCGACCTGCACTGGCCAGGGCCATAGCTGCCCGGCCAGCCGGATCAACTCGCCCGGCAAGCCGGGCGGCGGGCTGCCCCGCCCACGGATCCCGGCGCGCCGCTCACCGCCCGACCGCCTGCCGGGGCTGGTGACCTTGAGCAAACAGGTCTGCCGGGCGGATGGGGTTCACCCACGCATCGCCCGCCTGACGTTTGACGGGCGCGGCCGGCTGATGAAGCTGGTGGTCTCGCGCTGAGGCGCAAGACCACCAGCGCTTCCCCAGAGAGGTTATATCCCGGATGAAATGTGCGGCTACGCCACAGGTACCACTCCATTAGACCGTGGAGCCGACGTGGCGCTTTTCGAGCGCCTTCAAAAAAGAGAGGTTGCGTGGAGCGCTACCACGCCACACATTTCATCCAGGATATAAAAATTTTCCCGCCTGCGCGCCCAATCATCCTCAATCCACGAATCGACGGGGGAGAGTTATGGTATGATAATCGTTCAGGAGTTTGCGTGAGAACCCGTCGTTCTGTATCGATTATCCGTATCCTCTCGTTGGGGTTGTTGTTCGGCTCGCTGGTGCTGGCGGCCATGCAGTTGGTGGCTTTCAGCCGGGTGCGCTCCTATCTGCCTGCCGGGTTGATCGTGGCCGGGGTGCCGGTAGGTGGGCTGGATCGGGCCCAGGCTGCCCAACGCCTGGCCGAGGTCTATTCTGCCCCGGTGGAGTTGCGCTATAACGACGCCGTCATCCTACTCAACCCCAGCGTGGTCGATTTCCGCCTGGACGTGGAGAATATGCTGGCGCTGGCCAACCTGGAGCGCACCCAAAAGCAGTTCTGGCAAGATTTCTGGGACTATCTGTGGGGCCGCACCACTTTCCCCACCCAGATTCCGCTGAACGCCACCTATTCCGAGCCGCGCCTGCGGGCTTTCCTGGCCGATATTTCTGCCCGCTACGATCAGGCCGCCGAAGCCGCTGCGCCCGTTCCCGGCATGGTCAATTTCCAGCCCGGACGGCCGGGGACAGCCCTGGATGTCGACAGCGCCATGCCGCTAATTGAAGCCTCGCTCTATTCGCTCGAAAACCGCAGCGTAACCCTGCCGCTCCAGCGGGTAGAGCCGGGCAAGCCAGCCTTCCAAAACATCGAAGTTCTGCTTAAGCAGACCCTGAAGGTGTCGGGGTTCGATGGGTTGGCCGGGGTATATTTGCTGGATCTGCAGACCGCTCAGGAACTGCATTTTGCCTACAACAACGGCCAGGATCTACCGGTCGAGCCGGACATCGCCTTCACCGCCTCCAGCATCATCAAGGTGCCGATCATGGTGGCGACCTTCCGGCGCATGGTCGACGAATCGGACCCGGAGACGTTGAAGCTGTTGGAAGACATGGTGGACAAGTCGGGCAATGAAGCCGCCGACTGGCTGATGAACCGGGTGATCGACCCGCGCCTGGGGCCGCTGAAGGTAAGCGAGGATATGCAGGCCCTGGGGTTGAAAAATACGTTCCTGGCGGGCTATTTCTCGCTCGGCTCGCCGCTGCTGCAGGTGTTCGAGACGCCGGGCAACCAGCGCACCGACATCTCGACGGACCCCGATCCTTACAGCCAGACCTCGCCATCCGACATCGGCATGCTGCTGGAAGATATCTACCAGTGCGCCCAGACCGGCGGCGGGGCGTTGATGGCGGTCTTCCCCGGCCAGATGAGCCAATCGAAGTGCCAGGCGATGAATAACTACCTGGTTAAGAACCGCCTGCCGGTGCTGCTCACGGCAGGGATACCCGAAGGCACGCCCATCGCCCACAAGCACGGTTGGGTCTCAACCAACGGGATCATCAACACGATTGGCGACGCCGGGATCATCTACAGCCCCGGCGGGAACTACATCCTGGTGGTATTTTTGCATCACCCAGAGCAGTTGATCTGGGAAACGGACTCGGCCTTGGTGGCTCAGCTTTCGCAGGCGGTATACAACTTCTATAATATCCCCCAGGTATCGCAATAACGGCTCTTCCGCCGGAGGCGGGAATTTTTCTCTATTTTTGGGAAAATGTGTGATACCACCCCACTTAACCGTGGAGCAGCCTATGGCGCTCTTCGAGCGCCCCCCGAAAAAGAGATATCAGGGGATTTTGTCGCACTTCGTGCGACAAAATCCCCTGATAAACCTCTTCCCAGGCGAGCGAAGCTCGCCAGTCATACTCACCACGGTTACGTAGAGCGCTACCCATGCTTCTCGGCCACCCGGAACTCGACCATGCGGCGGATCAGGTCATAAGGGATGGGTTGATCGAGGGGGAACTGCACCGAGCCTTTGGCCCCTTTGTACGGCGAAAGTTCAGCTTTGAACGCCTCCACCCCGCCGGGGGTCGGGTAGAAACCGATGTGGCCTTTGAAAGCGGCGAAATGCACCAGGTTGCCGTTCAGATAGAAGGTGGGCATCTGGTAGCTGATCTTCTCGCTGGCCTGGGGAGCGGCCGCATGGATCACGGCTCGGATGCGGCGCAGGATGGCCTGCACATCGGGCGGGAAACGATCGATGTATTCGTCGATATTGGCGGGGGAAGGGCGGGACTGCATGGTGGGGCCTCCGATCAGCTTGCTGGGGCGGCGCTGGAGCGCCGGAATCGCCTGGCCGGGTGGGTCTTGCCATCGACGTGGATGCAACGATTGCGCCTGATGGACATCCGACCTCCGCGGGCAGGGCTGACACTGCACCGAACCCAGATATTATATATCCGAATAGCCGCCTTGTCGATACAGGGAGAAGAACGAATGGGCCCGGATTCCTGAGCGCCTCAGGCGGGCGGAGGATAAATCCAGAGACCTCCGCTTACTCTCGTAAGCGGAGGTCTCTGGGTGATCGTTTGGGCTTATTAGTCGGGGCGCAGGGATTTGAACCCTGGGCCTCTTGCACCCCATGCAAGCGCGCTAGCCGGACTGCGCCACGCCCCGAACTCGAACGGCCCACATTATAGTGCATGGTGCGTTTTCTGACAACCCCTTAAATAATCAATTTTGAACCTTTCTTTCCGGAGCAGTTACTACTAGAATGTATGGAAATCCTGTTGGAATCCGGCATGAACGAATCCGACCCAGACCTCTCTCTGGCGCAGCGGCTGGCCGAGGGCAATTGCGACGCCCTGGGCCAGATCGCTAGCCTGTACGGCCAGCGCATGTACGCCTATGCGCTGCGCCTGATCGGCGATCCCGCCAGCGCCGAAGACGTGCTGCAAGACAGCCTGACCGCGGCCTGGCAGTCGGCCGGGCGCTATCGCGGCCAGGGCCGCCTGATCTCCTGGCTGTTGGGCATCGTCCACCGCCAGGCGCTCAACCGGCTGCGCCGCCGCACCCCGGCCAGCCTGGAGGCCCTGCCCCAGGAGCCGCCCGCCCCTTCGCCCAGCCTTGACGAGCAGGCCGCCCGCCAGGAACAGCGCGACCTGCTGCGGGTCGGGCTGGAGGCGCTGTCGTTAGAACACCGCATGGTTCTGGAGCTGGTCTTCTACCAGGGCCTGAGTCTGAACGAAACCGCCGAAGTCTGCGGCTGCCCGGTTGGGACGGTCAAAAGCCGCCTGAGTTACGCCAAAGCCGGCCTGCGAGCGGCCCTCGGCCGCCAGGGCTTCCAGGCGGAGGATATTGTATGAACGATCTGCCCGAAACGCCCGCCGCCGGCGCATGCCGGCGCCCCGATCTGAACGACGCCCTGCCTTTCTACGCCGCCGGAACGCTGAACCCTGCCCAGCGTAAGCAGATCGATGAACACCTGGCCGCCTGCCCGGCCTGCCAGCAAGACCTGCGCCTGTGGCGCGCCGCCGGGCAGGAAATCCGCCAGGCTGACCGCGCTCTGCACCCGGCCGGCGCGCCCGGCCCGGCGGCCTACGTCCACCTGGCCCAGCAGGCCCTGCAGACGCAGGCCGCCAGCCGCCCGGCTTCTCTGCTGGGGCTGCTGCGCCAGACCGTCCGGCTCATCCACGCGCAAATCCCCCTGGTGCGGCGCGAGCTTTGGCCGGCCTCGGCCGCGGTGATGGGCATCGGCTGGGCCTTGGCTGCCTTCAGCGCCAACAGCGGGCTGGTCTATGCCCTGGCCCCACTGCTGGCCGCCGCCAGCCTGGCCGCCATCTACGGCCCGGAAAACGACCCTGGCATGGAGCTGGCCCTCTCGACCCCCACCCTGCCGCGCCAGGTCTTGCTGGCCCGCATGGCCCTGGTGTTCGGTTATGACCTGCTGCTGGCCCTGGTCGCCAGCCTGGGGCTGCTGCCGTGGATCTCTCCAGCCGGGCTGCTGGCCTTGGTGGGCAGTTGGCTCGGCCCCATGGCCTTCCTCTCGGCCGCCGCCCTGGTCCTCTCGCTGCGCATCGGCCCCGGCAACGCCGTGTTCGTCACCTACCTGGCCTGGCTGGGGCAGTTGTTGGCCCGCCAGAGCCTGGCGGCCCCCGAAAGCCTGGCTAACCTCTGGCCGCAAACCTGGGAGCGAACCCTGCCGCTGCTTTCCAGCTACGTGGCCTTCTGGCAAAGCCCGGCCGCCCTGCTGGGGCTGGCCGCCCTGCTGATAGGGCTCTCGGCCTGGCTGGTAGGCCGCCCTGACCACGCCCTGCCGCAGATGGCCGGATAATCCCCACCCCCTTTTGGGTCTTCCGGCTTCGCCGGAAAGCCATCCATTCTTTACGAGGTCTGCATGTCGAACACATTCCGGCTTACCCTCGGCGTTCTGCAACGCGAGTACAGCATGTCCACCCGCCGCCTGGGGGTGTGGATCGCCTTCGGGCTGATGTCGCTGCCCTACCTGTTCTCCTTCGTGACCGAGCTGGACAGCGAAATCGCGGCCGCCTTCTTCGCCGGGCGGGCCTGGGGCGCGACCGCCCAACTGGTCTTTCAGTTCAATATGCTCATGCCGGTGGTGGCCGGCATCGCGATCGCCGACCGGATGGCGCGCGACCGGCGGCTGGGCGTCGAGCAGCTCTTGAACAGCACCCCCCTGCCCCTGCCGGCCTACGTGCTGGGCAAATACCTGGGCTGCCTGCTCTCCATCCTCACCCCGGTGTTTACAATCCTGCTGCTGGTCAGCCTGCTGCTGATCGGCGCCGGCGCGCCGGTTTCCATCTTGCCCAAAGTAGGCGTGGCCTTCCTGGCGATTATCGTCCCGGCCTACGCCTTCATCACCGTGTTCTCGCTGGCCTGCCCGCTGGTAATGCCGGTGCGGGTATACCAGGTCTTATACACCGGCTACTGGTTCTGGGGCAACTGCCTGAACCCCGGCCCTGACTCGATCCCAACCTTGAACGGCACTCTGCTGACGCCCGTGGGGCGCTTCGCCTGCGTTGGATTGTTCGACGGCTGCCTATGGTATGGCCCCAGCTTCGTACAATACCAGGCCCTGGATGCGGTCAAAAACTGGATCGTGCTGGCCGGCTGCATCGCCCTGGCCCTGGCGCTGTTGGGCCGCTACCTGGCCTGTCAGCGGCGCCTGGCCTGATCCAAGAGCGCCGACAAAGGAAAATAAAGATGCAGAACAAAACGCCTTCCGCCTTTCAATACAGCCTGCTCACCGCCCGGCTGGACCTGCTGTGGTTCCCGGCCGTCTTTTGGGGGCTGTTCTCAATCCTATCGCTGATTATGCGCCGGTACGACAACGTCTTCGACCTGGGACGGGGCTTCCTGGGGGCGGGCCTGCCCCTGCTGGGCGGCGTGCTGGCTGCCTACGCCACCCTGGATGACCCGGCCCTGGAGTTGCACTTCGCCGCGCCGCGCCGGCCCTCGCGCCTGCTGCAAGAGCGCCTGGCCCTGACCCTGACCGCCCTGACCCTGGCCGCCCTGACCTACCAGGTCTTCCTGGCAATCCTGGGGGTAAGCCTGGCCCCCCTGGGCGGCCTGCTGGCCCGCCAACTGGCCTGGCTGCTGCCCTGCCTGGCGCTGATGGCCCTGGGCAGCAGTGGGGCGCTGCTGCTGGCCCAGCCCGTCTTTGGGGCTGTGCTGGTGGGCGCAGCCTGGATCTTCCAGGCCCTGACCCACGGCCTGATGGAGATGGATCCAATCGCACGTTACTTCTATCTGTTTATGGCGGCCTTTGCCCCGCAGCACCCCTCCCTGCGCGCTAATCAGATCAGCCTGCTGATCTGCGCCGCTTTGCTGAGCTGGCTGGGGATGGGTCTGATCCGGAAGACCGAACGTTATATCGACAAAAGATAACGAGGCGACGATGACGACAATCACGATTCACCAACTGAGCAAAATCTACGGCTCCGGCTCGCACGCCGTGGCTGCCCTGGATGGGATCGACCTGGAAATTGGGGCCGGCATGTTTGGCCTGCTGGGGCCAAACGGGGCCGGTAAAACCACTCTCATGCGCATCCTGGCCGGAATCGTGCAGCCCACCTGCGGCAGCGTGCAGGTGGACGGGCTGGACCTGGCTCACGAGCGCCAGCAGATCGCGGTCAAGGCCATGCTGGGTTATCTGCCGCAAGAACTGGGCATGTACCCCGACCTCACCGCCCGCCAGTTTATCGACTACATGGCAATCTTAAAAGGCATGGAAGATGTTAAGCAACGGCGGCGGCAGGTGGGCCAGGTTTTAGAGATGGTGGGGCTGGAACCGGCCGCCGAGCGTAAGATCAAGGGCCTGTCGGGCGGGATGAAGCGCCGGGTGGGCATCGCCCAGGCGCTGGTGAACGACCCGCGCATTCTGATCGTAGACGAGCCAACCGCCGGCCTGGACCCGGAAGAGCGCATCCGCTTCCGCAACCTGCTGGTAGACCTGGCTGCTGAACGGGTAGTGCTGCTCTCGACCCACATCGTGGAAGACATCGGCCAATCCTGCCGGGATATGGCTGTGCTGGCGGGGGGCAAGCTGCGCTTCCGGGGCAGCCCGGCCCAGCTTATCGCCGCCGCCCAGGGTAAGGTCTGGACGGTGGTGGCAAGCGATACGCAGAAACCCAACCACGGGCTGCGGGTGGTTTCGATGCTGCACCTGGCGGAGGGCATCCAATACCGGCTGGTGGGCGAGCAGCCCCACGAATATCCCCAGGCCGCCCCCACCCAACCCGGCCTGGAAGACGGCTACATGTGGCTGATGCGGGCTTGATCGATATGGCTCTTCCGGCGGTCCCCCCCACTTAACCGGGGAGCAGGCATGGCGCTCTGCGAACGCCTGAAAAGAGATACTCCAGGGATTTTGTCGCACTTCGGGCGACAAATCCCTTGCTGAACCTCTTATTTGATCTTTCCATCCTTAACATCAACCCGACCAATAGGCGCGCAGCGATGGTAGGACATTTTGCGCGGCCCACGTTCGTGCGAGCAGCTTTTCAGGCGAGCTTCGCTCGCCAAGCAAAGCTCGCCAGTCACTTCCACCCCGGTTGAGTGGGGAGCCACCGCGGGTGGCTGTGTCACCCGCAACCCCCAAAGACAGATCCAATCAGCGCGCCACCGGGGTGGGCCAGGAGGTCATCTGATAGCCCAGCAGACGCAGCGGGTCGAAGTGCTGATAGGTCCAACTGATCCGCCACAGGCGGTAGTTGGCCTTCTCTGCGGCGGTAGCAGCATCGGTAAAGTACGACATCCCCTCGAAGCGCGCTCCCGGCGGGCCGAGGCGGGTTTCCAGGTGCAGATGGGCGGCGGCGGTGTTGCCGGTCTTGCCCACCGCGCCCAACACCTGGCAGGCCCGCACCGGCTGATCCAGGCTGACCGTAAGCGATTGGTCCTGCAGATGAGCGTAGAGATAGTACAGCGAATCGCCGGGCGGCAGGTTCAACAGGGCTTTCAGGTCGTCAGGCAGCCGTTCGGTGGGGGTCTCGATAATCACAAAGCTGCCATACGGGAACGTACCGTTCAGGGCCGCCGCCACCCGGCCATCCATCAGCGCCAGCGCCGGCGTGCCTTCGATCATCCGGTGGCCCTTGAAGTTATAGTACACCAGGTCGATGCCCTCATGCCGGGCGTCCGAGCCGGGCAGGGGCGCGGTGTATCCGTCGGAGATCAGGAGCGGCAGATCGGCCCGTTCGATGCCCTCCAACGGCGAGCAAAGCTGGAAGGGAGGCGGCTCGGCTGTGGCGGCGGCCTGGGGCGAGACGCCGGTGGGCGAGGGCGGATACTCCGCCGGGCCAGGCGTATAGGCCGCCAGGCCCAAAGTTGGGGTCGCCGGATCAGAAGATGCCTGAGGAAGGGGCGTTATGGGAACAGCCGCGGCTGGCGGGGTGGTATGCCGGGCCAGCAGGGCCGCCGGGGTGGCCTGCAACGGGCCGCCGGCCGCGCCGGGTAACGTCGACTGGCAAGCCAGCAGCCCCAGCAGCGCCGCCGCCCATCCGAAGCGCAAACATTTATACACCCCCAAGATTATACTTGTTCGGATATTGCCGGGCATAAAGATCACCTGATAGCGCAGTAAGGAGGCTGCTTCTCAACAGGCAGCCTCCTTACGCTCCATTCAAGAAAAAAGGCGCGCATCGTTTCTGAAATACGGCCGCGGTTACTTATAGACCAGCGGCAGGTAAGCCCCAAAGTTCTGATACGCCAGCTTCAGCGTACCCTGGTTATAAAAAGAATTATATTCCTGATAGACAACATACACCAAACCGGTGGCGCTGCGCCCAATCGCCGGATAGAACCCGTCGCTTGTCTCAACCCCGCCATGCCCACCCGTATCCAGCACATCGCACTGGTAGGGGCCGATCAGGCCGGGGATTTCGCCGCAGTTGCCTATCAACAGCCCCAGGGTAGATGGAATGCGGGCCAACATCAGGTTGTTGGTTTCGTCGTTGTAATCCTGGTAGGCAATCAAAGGATGGCCGGCTTCATCCAGCATCATCGAGATAGACGGCCAATTTACGCCCACCCCCATGGTAGCCACCGTGTTGCACTTCCAAACCTGAATTCCACCCACCAACGTACCGCAGTTTGCGCCGGTGAGCGAGAAGAAGGCGTGTTTGAGCTTGCCGTGGGTGGCGTCGTAGTAGGCCACGTGAATCTTTTGTTCGCTCCCCACCGCGACGATTTTCAAAGAGGGGAACTTCCCTACATCGCCAGGCGAGTCGATCCAATCGCAATACCAATCGGTGGAATAGCAGTCGCCCCCGCCGTTGGCCCCGAACATGGCAATATCGAGATCGCCCGATTGGCCGTTGTAATAGGCGATCCAGGGATCGCCCGAAGCGTCCAGCGCCAGGGAAGGGTACAGGCCATAGGTCAGCCCATTCTGATAATCCACATCGGTACAGGTGAACGCGCCGCCGGCGTCGTTCCCGCCCACCCCCACCCATTTGCAGTATTTGATGTATGAAGTAGGGTTGCCAATCTGATCCCAGCTCATGAAATAGGCAATGTGCGGCCGGCCGCCGGAATCATACTGAAGCGATGAATAGCGCCCCGGGGTGATGACGGCGTTGCCGGAGAAGAAATTGTAGAACGTCCACGCACACACATTGGGGCTTGAGCAGGCCCACTGGGCCAGCCGCAGACGCTTATTGGTGGCATCGTAATAGCTGATACCCAGCTTACCATCCACCGTAGATACCTGGCCGTGAATGGCAATCGAGCTGCCCTGGCCCACGTCGCCGAGGGCGTCGACATCCCGGCACCACCACTTACCGCCGCCGCAGTTGCTGCCGTTGGCCGGGCTGGCAAGCACTAGATTGTGCGTCTGAGCGTTGTAATAGCTGATGTAAGGCAGATTGCTGATCAGATCAAAAGCCATCGAAGCGTCGAGGCCAATATTAATCTGATCCTGCAAGCCATCCAGATAGAGTAGATTCCAGGGATGATCTCCAGCTTGTGGAGCAGCGGGGGGGAGCAAGGCAGCCTGGGTGGGAGACTGCATTTTCCCAAGACTCAGCACGAGAATCAAAACCAAAACGATCGTTCTGAACAAAGTTTTAGTTTTCATTTTGTCCTCGAAACGTAAGACTGAATCGCTTGGATATTGAATGGATTAAATGCGCGCTTACACAACCACCCCTTTTAGCATTATAGCACCGGAGAGAACGGCAACGGTGAGTATCTCAGTACTACCCGATGGAGGGCTGCGATGGATGAATTGCAGCCAGACGGCCCAGCCATCAGCCTGCCGCCCGGCCCAGGGCGGGGTATCTGCCCGCCGCGCCTTATGATAGAATCTCCCTACATCGAAGGAGCAAAGCCCATGAAAGAAAATATCCTGATCACCGGCGGCGCCGGGTTTATCGGCGGCCACCTGTGCGAATACCTGGTTCACCAGGGCTATCAAGTCACCGCCATCGACAACCTGTCCACTGGGCGGATCGAAAACATTCAGCACCTGCGCCCGCTGCCCAGCTTCCAGTTCGTGCGCGAGAGCATCCAGAATACTCAGGTGTTAGACCGCCTGTGCAGCCAGGCCGATATTATCATCCACCTGGCGGCCGCGGTGGGGGTCAAGTTAATTGTCGAAGACCCGGTGTATACCATCAAGACCAATATCATGGGCACCGAAGTGGTGCTGGACACGGCCAACCGCTACGGCTGCAAGGTGCTGATCGCCTCGACCTCCGAGGTCTACGGCAAGGGCGTAACCGTGCCGTTCCATGAAGACGACGACAGCCTGATCGGCCCCACCAACCACAGCCGCTGGGCCTATGCCACCTCCAAAGCCGTGGACGAGTTCCTGGGCTTGGCCTATCAGCGCCAGTTTGGGCTGCCGGTGGTGATAATGCGCTTTTTCAACACCATTGGCCCGCGCCAGACCGGGCAGTACGGCATGGTGGTGCCGCGCTTCGTGCGCCAGGCGCTGCGCGGCGAGCCGCTGCAGGTGTATGGCGACGGCGAGCAATCGCGCTGCTTTGCCGACGTGGCCGACGTGATCAGCGCCATCCACGGCCTGGCCGAACATCCGCAGGCCGTCGGCCAGGTGTTCAACGTGGGCAACACCGAGGAAGTGACCATCAACCAACTGGCCGAGCGGGTGATCGCTATGACGAGCAGCTCGGCGTCCATTCAACATGTTCCTTACGACCAGGCCTACGCGCCTGGCTTCGAGGACATGCACCGCCGGGTGCCTTCGATCGACAAGATCCAGCGCCTGATTGGCTACCACCCGCGCTACAACCTGGAAGCCATGCTCGAGCGGATCATCGAGTACGAGCGGACGCGATTGAACTAACGGCGCATCAGGTCTTCCAGGCGG
>CAYQDU010000109.1:0-14320 GCA_964416275.1 uncultured Anaerolinea sp.
GCCGGCAAATCCGGCTGCATCTCCACCGTCAAATGCTGGCGGCGCAACGAAAGCGGGCGCACCGGCGTCCCGTAGATTCGGATCATGCCAAACACCAGGATGATCGCCGGGACGACGAACGGCAGCAGGGTGATGAACTCGACCAGCCGGCGGGCCTGCGGCAGGCGCAGCCGCACCCAATAGGCCGTGGGGACGACGATCACGACCCCGGCCACAATCGTCACCAGCGCCACCAGCACCGAGTAGGTAAATGAGCGGATAAAGCCAGGGTCGGCCAGGGCCTTTTGATAGGCCAGCAGACTGATCGTCCCGCGCTGCATGCGCAGCGAAAAGTCGAGCGTGGAGTACAGCGGCAGGAGAAAATACAGCACGCCCAACAGATACCACAGCCAGCTCCAGAAAGGAACCTTACGCAACCGGGCCAGGAAGCTCATCGCAGCCACCTTTCGGTTTTGGCCTGCAGCCAGGAATACCCGATCAGCGAGATCGCCATAATCACCACCATGCCCATCGCCATAGCGTAGCCCAGGCCGGGGTTGTGCAGCACGTCGCCGCGGATCTGGGCCCCGATCTGGATGGTGACAATGGGCAGGGCCCCGCCCGTCAGGGCGTAGGCGGTGGCGTAAGCGCCAAAGGAGTTGCCGAACAGCAGCACCATCACCCCCAGCAGGGAGGGCAGCAAAATCGGCAGGGCCACCCGGGTCCAATATTGAAAGGTGTTCGCGCCCAGGTTTTCGGCCGCCTCGCGCCACTCGCGCTTCAGGCCCTCCAGGGCCGGGGCAATCACCAGCACCATCAGCGGGAACTGAAAGTACAGGTAAGTCAGACTCAGTCCGACAAAACTGTACAGGTTGAACCCGGCCGAATAAATATCGATCCCGAACAAGTTTTTGAGCAGCGCGGTGACAAAACCGGTGCGCCCCAGGGTGGCGACGAAAGCAAAGGCCAGCGGCACGCCGGCGAAGTTGGAGGCCACCCCCGAAAACGTAATCAGGGCCGAGCGCAGCGGGCGGGGCAGCCCGCCGATGGTAACGGCATAGGCCAGCAGAAAGCCAAAGATGCCGCCGCCCAGGGCCGTGACCGCGCTGATCTCGATGCTCAGGCGATAAGCATTCAGAATCGTGGGTTGGGTGAACAACTGAAGCAGGTTATTCAGGGTGAAGTTACCCTGGTTGTCGGTAAAGCTGCCCATGAACAGGCGCATCGAAGGCCAGATCAAAAATAAGATGGCAAACAGGAAGAAGGGCAGCACCCCCAGCCATTCGCGCCAGCGGGCCGCCGGACGAGGGGCGCGGGTCTTAGGTTGCGGGAGGGGAAACGCAGGTTGGGTCATCGGTGGGCCTACCCGGCCGGGGTGAAGCGTCGGGCGGTGCGACGCGCCCGGCCGGGGCGCGTCGCACCGGAATTAAGCCCGCAGCCTTACGGGGCTTTCTGGATGTCGGCGCCGACCGCGGCGTCCCAATTCTTGGTGATGACTTCCTGGGCGGCGGTCAACTGCTCGTTGGAGGGGAATACCGCCCCGGTGGTATCGGGCAGCTTAGCGGCCAGGTCGGCCGGGATGGCGTTATTCGAGCGCAGGTACGGCTCACGGATCGGGTGGCAGTAGCCCTGCATCCACAAGAGCTGGCCCTCGTCCGAGTACAGGAATTCCATCCACAGCTTGGCCGCGTTGGGGTGCGGGGCGTAGGCGCTGATGGCCTGGACGTACACGCCCGCCAACCGCCCGGTCTTGGGGATGACGACTTCGGACTTGGGGTTGCCGGCGAACTGATCCCTGGCGGCCAGGGCATTGTAGTCCCAGGTGATGCGAATGGGGGTCTCGCCCTTCGCCACCAGGCTGTTGTTCGAGATCAACGGCACCAGGTTGCCGGCCTGGTTGATCTTGGCAAAGAAATCCAGCCCCGGCTGGACGTTATCCAGCGTGCCGCCGTTCGCCAGGCCCGCCGCGATAACCGACTGGATGGCCTGGGTGGAGGTGCGCGGGTCGCCCGACAGGGCCACCTGGCCCTTATATTCGGGCTTCAGCAGATCGGCCCAATCCTGCGGAACGGCAGGCTGGATGTCGGTGTTAACCATGAAGGCCAGCACACCGTAGTAATCGCCGTACCAATAGCCTTCGGGGTCTTTCACTTCGTCGGGGATCGAGGCCCAGGTAGATACTTTGTACGGCTGAAGCAGGCCCTCGGCCTTGGAGGACGGCCCAAAGGCAAAGCCCACGTCGATCACGTCCGGGGCCTGCGGGCCTTTGTTGTCTTTGTTGGCCTTGATTGCTTCGATTTCATCGCCCGAACCAGCGTCGGGGTTCAGTTCGTTGACCTTGAGGTTGTATTTGGCCTTGAAGGCTTCGATCACACCGCCATAATTGCACCAGTCGTGCGGCAGGGCGATCACGGTTAGCTCGCCCTCGGCCTGGGCGGCTTTCACCAGCTCGTCCAGCGAGCCAGCCGCCGGTTGGGCGGCGGGCGCGGCGGGGGCCTCGGTCTTGGCCGGGGCCTGGGTGGCGACCGGAGCGGCGGGTGTGGCCGGCGCGCCGCAAGCCGCCAGAATCAGGCTGAACAAGATCATCAGGCTCAACCCTAGCGATACGCGTTGTTTCATATCTCTCCTCCAGTATGAATTGGTTGCAAAGGGCCCTGGCCCACCTTCGCACAATCCGGGCCAGGCTGGCTACCCCTGTATTATAGCCGTTCCTGCTGGATTATGAACAGGTTAACTGCGCCGCAAGCGGATTTGATACAATACCCTCAACTCGCCTCATGGAGGACAGCCCCTTTAACCAGGGTGGGCCTGACTGGCGGGCGGCGTACCTGCGCTGCGCCTGCTTGAGAAGCGAATTTAGCAGGGGATTTTGTCACCCTTCGGGCGAAAAAATCCCCTGAACATCTCTTTTCGGGCGCTTGTAGAGCGCCATCGGCTGCTCCACGGCTGCGTGGGGTGGTACTCATCAGGGAGCGAACGATGAATAAAAGCTTTGCCAGCGACAACTATTCCGGGGTCCACCCGGAAATCATCCAGGCTATCTTCCTGGCTAACCAGGGCCACGCCGCGGCCTATGGACACGACGAATACACCCGCCGGGCGGCGGCGCGCTTCCGGGAGGTGTTCGGGCCGCAGGTCGAAGTCTACTTCGTCTACAGCGGCACAGGGGCCAACGTGCTGGGGCTGAAGGCCGCTCTGCGCTCATACCAGGCGGTGATCTGCTCGCAGACGGCCCACATCCACGTGGACGAAACTGGCGCTTCCGAAAACCTGATCGGCTGCAAACTTCTGCCTGCCCCTACCCGCCACGGCAAGATCGACGTAGACGGCATCGGCAGCCTCCTCGGCCGGCGCGGCGACGAACATGCCGCCCAGCCGCGAGTCGTCTCGATCACCCAGACCACCGAGGTCGGCACGATTTACACCCTGGCCGAGATCCAGGCCCTCGCCGACTTCGCCCATGCCAACGGACTCCTGCTGCACATGGACGGGGCGCGCATCGCTAACGCCGCAGTAGCCCTAGACCTGCCCCTGGCGGCCTTCACCGGCCAGGCCGGGGTAGACATTCTCTCCTTTGGCGGCACGAAAAATGGCCTGCTGTTCGGCGAAGCCGTGGTCTTTTTCAACCCCGCCCTGGCGCAAGACTTCGAGTACATCCGCATGCAGGGACTGAACCTGCACTCGAAGATGCGCTTCATTGCCGCCCAATACGAGGCCCTGCTAAGCAACGACCTGTGGAAGCGCAGCGCCGCCCAGGCAAATCGCATGGCCGGTCGGCTGGCCGACGGGCTGGCCGGCATCCCGCAGGTGCAGATCACCCAACCCGTGCAGGCCAACGTAGTCTTCGCCCGACTGCCCGAGCCGGCCATCGCGCCGCTGCAAGCCGAGTACCCCTTCTACGTATGGGACGCCGCCGCCCAGGAGGTGCGCTGGATGTGCAGCTTCGACACCAGCGAAGAAGACGTGCAGGGCTTTTTAGCCGCTATCCGCCGAGAGGTAGGGCGCGCTGCAAGCGCCTGAAAGAGAGAGGGTCAGTGAATTTTGTCACACATCGAGCGACAAAATCCACACAATATCTTTTTTTAAAGATGCTCAAAGAGCGCCATACCTGCTCCCCGGTTTAATGGCGTGGCACCGGCGAGCGCGGCGCAGGTGCGCCGCCCGCCATTCATATCTACCCCGGTTAACAAGGAGCCGTACCACCGCCCTCGCCCCACGCATAGAAATTTGGATCTTCTGCCGAAGGCGGGGATCTTTTCTATTTCCCGACGAGGCCGGGAGAGCTAAATCAGGGCTTAGGCCCGTCTCTTGACAGATTGTAGCGCCGGGGATATACTCTTCGATAGTTGAGCAACCATTCAACTATTATCTTGTGAGGTTTCCCATGCCAAACGCGACCCTCTCCCCCCCCTTAGCCCTCGACCTGGACGCCGAAACCGTCCGCCGGGTGGCCGAAATCTTCGATACCCTGAGCGACCCGACCCGCATCCAGATAATCGCCGCCCTGTCGGCGGGCGAGTTGGGCGCGGGCGAACTGAGCGAGCGAGTAGGGCTGAGCAAATCGGCCGCCTCGCACCAACTGCGCAGCCTGCGCGACCGGCGCATCGTGCGCACCCGCCGCGACGGGCGGCGGGTGTTTGTGTCTCTGGATGACGAGCATGTCAGCGAGCTGTTCCGACGCTGTTTGGAGCATGTACAGCATGGCTGAAAATACCATCGAGATTTCCATTCCTCTGTTGCTGCCCGAAGTGCAAGATGAAGGCGATCAATGCGTATGCGCCCTGCAGAATCTACTGCACGGATGCAAGGGCATCCTCAAGACCCACCTGGAGGCCGGGCATAGCCCGATCGATCTATGCATCCACTATGACCCCAATCTGGTCTCATTGGGCGCGGTCAAACGCCTGGCCCAGGAGGCCGGGTCGCAGCTATCCAGCAGCTATCATCATGTACAGGTGCCTTTTACCGGCCTGGACAGCGCCGACACCGTCCAGACCCTGGCCGAGGCCCTTGAAAAGCTGCCCGGCGTGCTGCACGCCAGCCTGAGCTATGCCGCCGGGCTGGCTTCGGTGGCCTACGACGAAAAACAACTCTCGCTGGCCGAGATCGAGCGGCTGATGCGCAGCCTGGGAGCCACGCCGCTGCCGCTCCAGACCGCCGCCGAGGGCCGTCATCGCAGCCTCCCCTTCCTGCCCGAATGGCTGCAAGAGCGTTGGACGCTGGGGCTGGTGGCCGCCAGCGGGCTGCTCTGGCTGCTCGGTTGGAGCGGCGAGCGCTTCCTGGGCTGGCCGGTTGGCGTCACCTGGCCGCTGCTGGCCCTCTCGTACGTGGCCGGGGGCTATGAGATCGCCGCCCACGGCATCCCCAGCCTGCTGCGCGGTAAGTTCGATACCGATGTGCTGATGCTGGCCGCGGCGGCCGGGGCGGCCGCCCTGGGCGAATGGGCCGAGGGCGCCTTCCTGCTGTTCCTGTTCAGCCTGGGCCACGCCGGAGAACATTACGCCCTCGACCGCGCCCGCCACGCCATTAACGCCCTGGGCGAATTGATGCCCGGCACCGCCCGCGTCCGGCGCGGCGACCAGATTCGCGAAGAACCCGTAGACCGGCTGCATATTGGCGACCTGGCGCTGGTGCGCCCCGGCGACCGCCTCCCCGTGGATGGCATCGTCAGCCAGGGCCAGAGCGCCGTCGATCAAAGCCCCATTACCGGCGAATCCATGCCGGTGCAAAAGCAACCCGGCGACGAAGTCTTCGCCGGGACGATCAACCAGACCGCCGCCCTGGAGGTGCAGGTCACCCGCCGGGCGCAGGATACCACCCTCAGCCGGGTGATCCAGTTGGTGGCCGAAGCCCAAAGCCAGCAAAGCCCCACCCAACAGATGACCGAGCGCTTTATGGCCTGGTTCGTGCCGGGGGTGCTGGGGTTGGTCCTCTTGACCGCCGCCCTGCCGCCCATCCTGGGCTGGATGCCCTTCTCGCAGAGCTTCTACCGGGCCATGCTGCTGCTGGTGGGGGCTTCGCCCTGCGCCCTGGCGGTCGGCGCGCCGGCGGCGGTGCTTTCAGGCATCGCCCAGGCCGCCCGCAACGGGGTCCTGATCAAGGGCGGGGCGCATCTGGAAACTTTGGGGCGCCTGCAGGTGATGGCCTTCGACAAGACCGGCACCCTAACCGCCGGGCGCTTCCAGGTGACGGATGTAATCGCCTTCGACGGCGTTGGCGAGGACGATCTGCTGCGCCTGGCCGGGGCGGTGGAACAGCAGGCCAACCATCCGCTGGCCCTGGCCGTAACCCAGGCCGCCGCCGACCGGTCCCTAACCCTGCCGCCCATCGACGGGTTGGAAAACCTGCCCGGCCTGGGCGTGCGCAGCCGGGTGGAGGGAGCGCTCATCGTGCTTGGTTCGCTCAAGCTGTTCGAGATCGAACCGGGCTATACGGTTGACGGGCAGACGCGCCGCGCGCTGGCGGCCCTGGAGGCCCAGGGTCGCACCACCATCCTGGTGGGCAAAGATCAGCATCTGTTGGGTGTGTTAGGCCTGGCCGATACCCCCCGACCCGGGGCGGCCCAGGCGCTGCAGCGTCTGCAGGCCCTGGGAGTGAAAAAGCTGGTTATGCTGACCGGCGACACTCCCCAGGCGGCCCAACCCACCGCTCACGCCCTGGGCGTGACCGACGTGCAGGCCGGGCTGCTGCCCGAAGATAAGCTGCGTGTGATCCGCGACCTGCAGGCCCACCACGGGCCGGTCGCCATGATCGGCGACGGGGTGAACGACGCCCCAGCCCTGGCGGCTGCCAGCGTGGGCGTTGCCATGGGGGGGGCCGGTACGGCGGTGGCCCTGGAGACTGCCGACGTGGCTTTGATGGCTGACGACCTGCACAAGCTGCCCTTCGCCGTAGGCCTCAGCCGGGCCAGCCGGGCGATCATCGTTCAAAACCTGGTCATTGCCCTGGCGATCATCGCCGGGTTGATTCTGACCTCCGTCTTGGGGCTGATCCAGCTCAGCGGAGCGGTGGTGCTGCACGAAGGCAGCACCGTGGTCGTAGCGCTGAACGCCCTGCGCCTGCTGCGCTACCGGGCAGAATGAAACCATCTTTTCCAGCTTCGCCGGGAAAGAAGTTATCATCGGGGTGACTTTATCGCCCAAAGTGCGACAAGGTCACCCCGACATGCCGCTTATCAGGCCGGCGACGGAATTGCATGGCCCCACCAGGACAGCTGTTTGCTAGTCCACCCGGCGAAAATCGATAAAACCGCGCTCTACGTCTACCGATTCCAACGCAACCCGCAGGCGGTCGCCCACATCAACGCCCTGGTAACCGGCCACCAGTTTGCCCTCTACGGGCAGCGACAACAAGCGCACCCAGGTGCCTTTCGCAGCCGCGCCGGTCACAAGAGCCTTGAACTGCTCGCCGATCCGATCTTGCAGCAGCAGGGCCGCGGCCGACTTGCCCACCTGCCGCTCGACTTTGTTGATGGCGTCTTCCTGCATCGTGCAGTGGGTCGCCAGGGCCTTCAGTTCGTCTCGCGTGTAGGGCGGGCGGCCGCCGACGATAGCCGCCTTAAGCAGCCGTTGGGTGATCAGATCGACAAAGCGCCGGTTGGGGGCGGTGGAATGGCCGTAATCGCGCACCGCCAACCCAAAATGCCCCAGTGCGGCCTCGCCTGGCAGTGCGGCCACGTACTCGCCTGCGCCGAGCAGCTTGATGATCGACAGCGACAGGTCAGGAAAACGCAGCGGGTCAGCGGCCCGCTGGCGGGTGAGGAAATCTTCCAGGGTAGCCGGGTCGGGGTCGCCCGGCAGATCGGCCCCATATTGGGCGGCGATCTCGACAATACGCTCCCACCGCTTGGGGGTGCGCACCACCCGCCGGATCGACGGGAAGTTCTTCCCCGCCAGAAAACGGGCCGTAACCCCGTTGGCGGCGATCATAAAATCTTCCACAATCGTCTTGGCCCGGTTCTCTACCTCCGCTTCCAGGTCGCGGATTTTATCGCCCTCGAAGCGCGGCCGGGCCTGAATCGTCTCCAGGCTGAGGGCGCCCTCTTCATGGCGCAAACGCATCATTTTCTGGGCGATCTGGTCTTGCAGGCGCAGGTTTTCGGCCAGCCCCGGCACGGCGGCAATCTCGCCGGGTAGGCCGGTTTCGCCTTCCAACCAGGCCGCCACCTGGTTGTAGGCCAATTGGGCGCGGTTATATACCCAGCCGCGATAGACCTGCCCCTGCCGCACCGCCCCTTGCGCGTCTACCACGATCTCGACCACGATTGCCAGGCGTTCTTGGGCGTAGTTGAGCGAAGTCAGGTCGGTGGACAGCGTTTCGGGCAGCATGGGAAAGATTTGGGCCGCGGTATAGACCGAGGCGGTATTATGCCCAGCGTGATCGTCGATAGGCGAGCCGCGCTTTACCAGCGCATCGACATCGGCTATCGCCACCAGGACCTTCGCCCGGCCATCCGGCAGGGCCTCGGCCACGGTAAGCTGATCCAGGTCACGCGAGTCGTCATTATCAATTGAAGCCCACAGCAACTGGCGCAGATCGCGCGTCGCCCGGCCGTCCGGCCCGGCCGGCGCATTGAATTGCTCCAACTCAGCCAGGGCCGGGGCGGAAAAATCGGGCCACAGGCCGCGTTCCAACATCGCCCGGTGCGCCAGGCGCTGCAATAATTCTCGATCGTGATGATCCATTCCATCGGCATGATTACGCATCATTTGCCCTCCGTGGGTAGAATTGTACTTCAAAAAGCTACTCGCTATCGCAGGCCGCACAAAATGCCCGCCGATTTCTTATTTGATCTTTCCATCCTTAACATCAACCCGACCGGTAGGGACGCAGCGCCGCCGCGAATTCTCCAATAACTGGAAGCCGGCCGCGGCGCTGCGCCCGGCCGCCCAGCGTTGGATGGCGGAGGGGCGGGTTTCACGAACTTCAAAATGAGGCAGAGGTACTATTTTGGGGGAAAATCCCCGCCTTCGGCGGAAGAGCCAAAAAATGAATACTGCAACCCGGCCGCTACCGAGGCAGCGCATCGATGGTAGGACATTTTGCGTGGCCCACGCCAGTGCGAGCAGCTTTTTCAGGCGTTCGCAGAGCGCCAGAGACTCATCTCCGGTTACGCGCAGTTCCCCCAAAATACAGATAATTATGGTAAAATTTATAGAACATTAATTCGGTACAGGAGGTCTGCATGAGCGAGAAAGTAATGGTGTTTGTTGGCACTCGCAAGGGGGGATTCATTTTTTGCAGCGATCCCAACCGCGCCCACTGGGAGATGCAGGGCGTGCATTTCGAGAGCTGGAATATGATGCACATGCGCCTGGATCAGCGCGATCAGCGCCTCCACGCGGCCGTCGATCACTTTATCTATGGCCCCACCACCCACTATTCGGACGATTACGGCCACACCTGGACCCAGGCTCGCCAGACGCCGGCCTTCCCGCGCCCGTCGAAGCTGGGCCGGCCGTTCGCCACTCCCGAAGAAGCCTTTGGAGCCGGGAACGAGGGCGGCCCCGACCAGAGCCGCAAAGAAGAAGTGCTGCGGGTCTGGAATATCCAGCCCGCCGGACCGTCCGAACCGGGTAAACTGTATGCCGGGGTGCAGCCGGCGGCCTTGTTCGTCTCTACTGACCGGGGCGAAACCTGGACGCTCAACGATGGCCTGTACGACCACCCCCACCGGCCCACCTGGTACCCTGGGGCGGGCGGGCTGTGCCTGCATACCATCCTGCCCGACCCATCCAACCCGCAGCGCATTTACATCGCCATCTCCAGCGCGGGGTGCTATCGCAGCGACGACGGCGGGCAGACCTGGACGCCGCGCAACAAGAACGTGCGGGCCGATTTTGCCCCCGACCCATTCCCTGAATACGGCCAGTGCGTCCACAAGATGGCCCTGCACCCGGCCCAACCCAACGTGATCTATCAGCAGAACCACTGCGGCATGTACCGCAGTGACAATGGCGGCGACGATTGGATCGACATCGGCGAGGGCCGCCTGCCCAGCCGGTTCGGATTTCCTATTGCGGTTCACCCCCACGACCCGCGCACAATTTACATCGCGCCGGAAAAAAGCGACGAATATCGCCTCAGCCTCGACGGGCGTTTTTCGGTCTGGCGCAGCCGCGACGCCGGACAAAGCTGGGAGCGCCTGACCCGCGGCCTGCCCGAACAGGCCCATCTGGTGGTGCTGCGCGAAGCCATGGCGACCGACAGCCTGGACAAGGCTGGAATTTACGTCGGCGCCAGCACCGGGCAGTTGTTCTACAGCCGCGACGCCGGCGATACGTGGCAACTGCTGGCCGATTATTTGCCGCCCATCCTATCGGTTGAGGCGGCGGTCGTGGCTTGATTTTGCGGCGCTGTCCGAATATTGTGAGGGGCGCTGCGCGGTCGCGCAGCGCCCCTCACAATATTTAAGCCGGGCCTCTGTGGCGCACGGCCTGCCCGTGCTATACTAAAGTCGGGTGTTTTCGCTAAAGTCAAGAAAGAAGTTCTACCGAAAAGGCCCAAAAATCTCATCGCTAAAGAGGTTGTGTATGGCCCTGCTTACCCGTGTGCGCCGCAGTTCACGCGAACTGCTGCTGTTTGCCAGCGCCTCCCTGATCCTGGGGATGGCCTACAGTATGTACGACTCGGTCTTCAATAATTTCCTAAACGAAAACTATAACCTGACCGGCTTTCAGCGCTCGTTTCTCGAATTTCCACGCGAACTGCCGGGATTCCTGGTGGTGTTCGTGGCCGCCCTGCTGTGGTTCCTGTGCAGCCGCCGCCTGAGTGTGTTTGCCATGCTGTGCGGGGCGGCCGGGGCCTTGCTGATCGGCGTAGCCTCGTCCAGCTATGGGGTGATGCTGCTGTGGCTGTTCCTGTACAGCCTGGGGTCGCACCTGTTCATGCCGCTCTCGGCCACCATCGGCATGGAGCTGGCGCGGGAAGGCCAGGCCGGGCGGCGGCTAGGCCAGTTGAACGCCATTCGCAACCTGGCGGCGATTATGGGCAGTTTCCTGGTCTTCCTGGGCTTCCGCTACCTGGGCTTCACCTTTCGCATCACCTTCCTGCTGGCGGCGGGCGGGCTGGTCATTGCGGCCGGGCTGCTGTTCGCCATGCGCCCGGAGGCGCAGGTCAGCCGCCGCTCATTCCTGAAGCTGCATCGCGAGTATCGCCTGTACTATCTGCTCTCAATCCTGGCCGGGTCACGCAAACAGTTGTTCATCACCTTTGCCCCCTGGGTGCTGGTGACGATCTTCAACCAGCCTACCCAGATCATCGCCACGCTGTTAACCATCGGCGGGATCATCGGAATTCTGTTCCAGCCCTTTCTAGGATGGGCTATCGACCGCTTCGGCGAGCGGGCGGTGCTGGCTTCGGAGGCCATCAGCCTGGTGTTCATCTGCTTTGGTTATGGCTTTGCCCGCTCGCTGCTGCCCGAACACACCGCCTTCCTGGTGGTCTGCGTCTGCTACCTGCTGGACCAGATGGTTTTTTCGGTCAGCATGGCCCGCGCCACGTACATGAAGAAGATTGCCCTGCGTCCAGAAGACATCCAGCCCGCCCTGACCGCCGGCGTAACCATCGACCATGTCTTCTCGATCACTGCGGCTTTGATCGGTGGCGCGCTGTGGAACCGCTTCGGCTTTCAATATGTGTTCTTGTTTGGCGTGGGGATTGCGCTGCTCAACCTGCTGGCCGCCCTGCAGGTGCGCCTGCCGCCGGCCGGGGCGCAAGCATTCGCCCCCGCCCCCAGCCCGGTCGCCGATTGAAACGCCCCCTTGGGGGCCGCCCCAAAAGAACTATAGTTCTTCCGGCTGGGCCGGGAGAATTTCTATATGTGGGGGTTTGCGGGGGGGAACTTCCCACTCAACCGTGGTGGGCGTGACTGGCGAGCTTCGCTCGCCTGGAAAGAAGGTTAATCGTGAATTTCGTCGCACTTCGTATGACGAAATCCACGTAATCTCTCTTTTCTGATCACGCCTTCAGCGGAACAGCCAGAACTATTTGGAACGGTCCCAGGGCTGCATAGAGGATTTTGGGAGTATGTTGACCTCCACAAGTGGAGGTCAACATACTCTCTCCAACCCACTTTTTAGACAACCCCACCCTCAATCCTTCCAATTATTGGGCCGGAATGGGATACCAGATTTCCTGGATGAACCCCTGCGGATCGACGTGGAAAACCTGCTGTCCGGCCACGGCCTGGCCGGCCTTGCAAGCCCAGGCGTAGATTGTGTCATGCCCGGTGATGTAAGCGGGAATAAAATCGCTGGTGGGATTCTCTTTACAGAAATCGCTCTCAGCCTGGGTGGGAGCCTGGCTGGTATTGGCCTTCGATGCGCAGGGCAGGTTGGCCCCTACACTGCAGGCGTACACCCGGCCGTTCACACAGCGCCAGAACGAATTATACACAAACGCATCCAGCGGGGCATCGTTAGGCGCGCCGCTGGCCTGGCGCAGCCCCTCAGCCAGCGCTTCGGGCATTTCCGGCCCGGTGTAGCGGGCGTCGGGTTGGTCGATGGTTCCCAGCGCGGCGCAGTAGGCGAATGGATCGCTGAAAGTGGTCGGGGCCGCTCCAGCTTCAACTGGGCGCGCCTCAGCCGGGGCAGCCGGCTCAGCGGTCTGGACGGGCTGCGGGGCGCAGGCCGATAGGACCAGAAAAATCATCCCCACCCCCAAGATATACAAATGACGCATACAGATAGTCTCCTTGTCTGAGTGAATTGCGGCTCTTCGGTACCACCCCGTTAAACCGTGGAACAGGTATGGCGCTCTTCAAGCGCCTTCAAAAAGAGTTGTTCCGTGGATTTTGTCGCCCTTCGGGCGATAAAATCCACGATTCAGCCTCTTTCCAGGCAAGCTTCGCTCGCCAAGCGAAGCTCGCCAGCCACCTCCACCCCGGTTAAGTGGGGAGCTACCGGCTCTTCCGTCCAAGGCGGGATTTCTCTATATTCATGGGTTGCTGCGTGGATACACCACTCAGCAGACCCCAGTAGCGTTTCCTCCCGTCGAAAACAGGAGAGCCTGAATGGTTGAACTGAACGCCAGTTCCCCTATCAGACGCTCTTGGGATGCGAATCGTTCCCCCCGCCAATCCATTCCACCGGCAGTAAACCAGCGGCAATCCGTTCCACGCCAGAGCTTGTGTTAAAATGTAACTCAGCCCAGGGAATGAGGTGCCTGTTTATGAACCTGACTCTGCGAAAAATCGTTCTATTTCAGAGCTTGAGCGAAGCCGAGCTGGAGCAAATTGCCCCCTATCTGCGTCTGCGCATGGCCGAGGCCGGGCAGATCATCTTTCACCAGGGCGAGCCTGGGCGGGAGGTATACTTTGTCGAAAGCGGCCAGGTGGTAGTGTTCGACCCGGCTGTTCCGCGCGTGCCGGTGCGGGTGTTTAACGTGGGCGGCATGTTTGGCGAGCTGGCCGCCATCGACCGCCAGCCGCGCACCCTTAGCGCCCGCGCCGAAAGCGACTGCTGCCTGTGGGCTATCTCCGCCCACGATTTCGAGAAGTTCATCCTGAAAAACAAGCGCCTGTTGGTGAGCCTGCTGCGTGGTTTGAGCGCCAGCGTACGCTATACCACCGACATCTTCATGGAGGCCGCCAGCCGCAGCACGCACGACGCTTTGACCGGGCTGTATAATCGCAGCCTGTTCGAGTCGCTGGTGGATGTGCTGGACGAAAACCGCCCGCCGGAGGTGAGCGTAATCCTGATCGACATCGACGGGCTGAAGCGGGTCAACGACACCCAGGGCCACGCCGCCGGCGACGAGCTGATCCAGCGCACGGCGAACATCCTGCGGGCTTCCTTCCGGGCCGAAGACGCCGTGGCCCGGATTGGCGGCGATGAGTTCGCCGTGATCCTGCCCAAGGCCGGACCAGCCGAGGGTCAGCAGGCGGTAGAGCGCGTCCAGGCCCAATTGGCAAGCTATAACCAACAGCACCCCGAATTCCCGATCTGCTTTTCGATTGGCCTGGCGACCGGCCAACCCGACTGCCCGATGCAGCACATCATCGAACAAGCCGACTCTCGCATGTATGCAAATAAACAAATCCATAAAATGAGTTAACCCATGTCCAACCTCCCCCATTCGACTTCTCAAACCATTTGCCTGGACGGCGAAAGCCTGACCTTTGACCAGGTGCTGACCGTGGCCTACGGCCAACCCGGCCAGCCGCTGGTAATCCTCAGCCCGGCCGCCCAGGGCCGGGTGCAGCGCGCCGCCCAGGCCGTGCAGACCCTGCTCGAACGCGGCGCCATCGCCTACGGCATCACCACCGGCTTCGGCGCCTTCAAAGACCGCACCATCCCGCCCGACCAGGTAGAGCAGCTTCAGTACAACATCCTGGTTAGCC
>CAYQDU010000110.1:0-14040 GCA_964416275.1 uncultured Anaerolinea sp.
GACCGGCAGTTCGCTGGACAGCAACAGCTTCGTCAACGCCCTGTCCCTGTTGGGCGGCAAAGACCTGAGCGAGCGTTTCCTGGGCGAGTTTCGCAAGTTCGGCCTGCAAAACGCCAACCAGTTCACCGCTCAACTGGAGAACATCGGTCAGGCGTATGGCTACCGGCCCGGCTCGCCTCAATACCAGCAGTTGGGTCAGCAAATCCTGGGATTAAACGGCCCGCCCGACCTGTGGGCGATGCAGACCGCTGCCCAACAGGTATCGCAGTTTGCCGGCTATCTGGCTCCCCTGCTGGGTTACCCCAACGCTGCCCAATACGTCCTGCGCTACGACCTGAACACGTCCGGAGAAACCCGCACCGCCGCCAGCGTCCTGGATAAGCTCACCAACTACGCCGGGTATCCGGCCGCCAGCCTGTCCGTTCCAGCGCCCCAACCGGCCCCGGCGCACCCCAAGCCCCGCCCGGCGGCGCAGCCCTCCGCCCAGGCCGGTCTGGGCGACCTGCACCGTCATGACGACCCGCGCACATCGGTCAGCTACGGCTTTGAAGTCCTGACCACACTGGGCGGGGAACAGGTCATCGACGGCGTGAGCGTGATCGAACGGCCCGCCGGGCGGATGCCCAACGGCGACCGTCAGGAGGGCGAAGCTCGCCCCCCTGACCGCCAGGCGGCCGGGCGGGTGCGCCAGGACGCGCGCCGCCCGACCCGCAGCGCGGCCGGGCTGACCCCGCCCCCGCCCGCTCCCGACCGGCGGCTGGAAGAAGCCAGGGAGGCGTATGGGGCCTGGCGGCAGGGCTTCAGCCAGTCCGAAAACGAACTGGCCGACCAAATCCTGGGCGGCGATCTGCGGGCCGCCTCCTACGCCGCCTGGAACGACCCGACCCTGATCCGGGCCATGGGCCTGGGCAATCCCGAGGCGTATAAGGCGTTCGACCGCTCCGGCAGCCCGATGTATCAGTCCAGCGGGGCGGAGTGGATGCGCTTTCAGAACGCCCAGGCCGCCAAAGGCAACGCCGCCGCCGATGCCTATACCGGCGGCGGGAACAACCAGGGCATTCAGATGGTCGGCTCGACGGTGGAGCAGGCCATGCGCTTCTTCAACCAGGAGCGGCCCGGCCAGACCCCTGGCGTATCGGCGGGCGTGAGCGACCGCAGCATGGTGCAGGCCTGGTACGACCAGGGCAGCCAGGGCCTGGACTGGTACGTGTTCAACCGCCAGTGGGCGTTCCAACAGCAGGGCTTTGGCTTGCAGCAGCAGCAGTTGACCGCCGCCCGAACCTATAACCAACAGATGTGGGGCTTGCAGGATCAGCAGCGGGCGATGCAGTACCGGGACAGCCTGGCCGATTTCGCCTACTCCCGCCAGCGAATGGAAGTGTCCAACCGCTACGCCCAGGAGCAGGAAAGCCTGTCCTGGAGCCGCCTGACCAGCGGTCAGGGTTACCAGAAATGGCAGTTGGCCTTCAATTACCAGGGCATCCTGATGCAGCGCGGCTGGGAGCGGGAAGACTGGCAGTACCAGGATCAGGGCCGGGCGATGCAGTTCGGCTGGCAGATGGAAGACATCAACGAAGCCATCCGCTTTTCGAGCGGGCGAGAACGCCGACGGTTGATGCGCCAGCGGGACCGGACGGTCGCTTCTCAGAATATGGACGAGCAGCAGATCGACCGGCAGCGCGAACGCCAGGAGCAGTTGTGGAGCCGGGAAGACGAACGCTACAAGAAAGAGGTGGAATACGCCAATTCGCTGATGAAGCTGGATGTCCAGCAGTTTGAACTGAACCAACGCCAGCGGGAAGAAACCTTCCAGATGGAACGTAATAACCTGGAACGCAAGCTGCGCGAGTTCAAGGAGGAATTCGATCTACAGACCCGGATCGAGAACGCCCAGCGGGCCTACCAAAAGCTGCAAATGGACTTCCAGCAGCAGTCGTTGGATATCGCCCGCCAGCAGGCCCAGGTGGCCCACGACGCCCAGGTGATTATGAAAAGCACCACCGAGTTGTACGAACGGACGGTCGGGGCGATGAACCAGACGGCCCAGTACAAACCGGAAGCTATGATCCAGAAGTTTGCCGAGATGCTCAAGGTTCTGGGTGGGCTGAACCCGGCCGCCCTGACTTCGGCTGCCAATGTCTTCAACCGCATGAGCCAGCTCGATCCGACCCAGTTGAACGCCATCGCCAATGCGTTGAGTTGATCTAACGGCGGCGCTGCTCCTGTTCGTCCTGGATGGCCTGGGCGATGTCTTTGGCGATCTTGCTGTGGACGTGCGGATCGTCCACTGAGCGAACAGCCCGGATCAGCACCCAGCCGATCAAGATGGCCGGGACGACCAGGATGAGAATGACCAGAATCCAGTTCAACGTGTATGCCAGCATGGCCACCTCCAGATTTGATTCTAGGCCCAAACCGGGAAGCTGTCAATTACAAAATGGAACGGATGTGCGATGAACAACTATATTGTGCTGGAAGGAAAGAAATACAAGACCCTGGCTGCGGATTGGACCCCGGTTCCGATCAAACCGGCCACAAGTCGGTATTTACTCTCTGGGGCGGTTGATGTATCATACGGACCAGGCGTGTATTGCGAATATCGCGGCGTGCTGCTTGTCCCGCAGTCCCCGGCTGAAGGCTGGGGCGGGCGGGCCGACCTCGAAGCCGCCTTCGCCCAGCGCCGGGGACTGAACTTCACAGACCACGAAGAAAACGTCCGGGTCGTCCACCTGTTTGGAGAACTGCCTCGCCAGTCGATCTCTCCAAAATGGGACGGCCCATCCAACGAGTTTCGTGTGCCTGTGAGGTTGGTCTGTGCGTAGCGACATTTCCATCATCCCCGGCCCCATCCGTTCGATCAACGCCCGGATCACCTTCCGCGACGCCCATCTCCGCTTTCGCAAATTCCCCATTTCCGATGCCGGAAATGATAGCCTGGCCCACGACGTAAGCGCCTATGGGACGGGCTTCTTGCGCGTCGCCTGCCGCCCGGCCCAGGGCGGCTGGTATCTGCATTACCAGTATGTCCCCTCCCCCAACGCCTTCACTAACCCGTTAGCCGACTACTGGCCGGCCTGGGTCAACGCCGGGGTTGCGCTCGACCCCTATTCCGGCCTGGGGATCGAAGCCGGGCGGGTGTTCTATCGCAGCCCGGCCGGGAGCGTGGACTGCGCCGATTTCGACGGCCAGTCCTTCGTCCCGCGCCGCCTGTTTGCGGCCCCCGAACGCCCGTATGCCTTCGCTCCCATCAATGCAGACGAGGTGTATCTGCAATGGAAACCCGACCTGGAAGCCCCTTACGCCCGGATCGCTCGCTATTGTGTCTCATCGGCCACCCGCCTGGACTGGCCGGGACGTTTGTATCCTTCGTCGCCCTGGCTGTCGGGGCTGGATGCGCTGCGGCTGAATGGGCGCGATCTCATCTACTTCGCCGACGAAGCCGGTAAGCGCACCCTGTACCTGACCTGGGAAGGACTGTGGTCGGAGGTACGCCCCCTGATCCCGATGGATGTGGTGGACGACACCTCCTCGTTCACCCTGGGCGGGGCCAGCCTGATCCACGGCCAGGTCTGGCTGGCCGGGGTGTTGAAGCGGGATCAGAACTTCCCCATGCACATCTACACCCGTGAGATCGCCCCCGGCCACTATTCCCTGGATCGAGAACTGTTCATCCGCAGCGGCCAGACCCAGGAGAAGCTGGTGGACGGGCGGCCCTACGTTTCCCCGCCCGGCAAGCTGCTTCTGGTGGACGACATCCTGTGGTACGTGGCAGTCGGGTCGGTCTATTACGCCTACGCCACCCAACTGTGCGGCTGCGACCGGCCGGCCTACCGCTTGCAGACCGGGGCCCTGGCCGGGCTGAACGCCTCCTTCGCCAGCAACCAACCCTACACCCTGTCGGCCGACCTGGCCCATGATCTGCCTTCGGCCCTGACCGGGGCCGGGTGCGAGGCGACCCTGGAAGTGGGCTATGCCGGGGAGTATGCCCAGATCGGGCGCTTCGAGATTTCGGTCGGTTCGGACGGAGCTGAGCAGACCGGGCGCACCCGCCGGCTGCTGGCCCATTCCTACGCCTGCAAACGCCTGAGCCAGTGGGAGCCGGACGCCAGCTTCGACCTGTGGTCTCAGACCAAAGTCGGCTGCCGTCCGTCCGACCTGACCCGCCTGGTGCGGGTTAGCGGCCAGTACCACGGGACGGACGAACTCCGGCTCGACCGGCTGAACTTGGACGGTTTCCTGTACGCCGTAGACCGGCCTTCCCGCAGCCACCTGGTGCGGGCCCGTTTCCGCTTCCCGGCCGGCCCGGACTACACCCCGGCCTGTGGGGTGGCGGCGGCCTTCTTCTCGTCGGCCGAACTCGGCTGCAACGGGCTGGTGGGGGTGTACGAGGCCGGGGTCGTCAGCCTGCGCCTGCTGCGCGGAGATGCCTTCATCATCCTGGCCGAAAGCCCCCTGACCTTGCCGCCGGAGGCCTGGTTCTGGCTGCAAATCGCCTTCCACGACGGCGACATCCGGGTGCAGTACCGCCAGGAGACCTCGGAGCAGCCAACCGAATGGCTCACCGCCCTCGTCTATACCTTCCAGGGAGCGGACAGCCCGTGGGTGCGCGACGACTACGTGGGTCGGGGAGCGCTGTACCTGCGCAATACCACCCCCCACGCCGAGAGCTACCCCTTCGCCGCCGCCGACCCGATCATCCCCCTGCGGGAGAACGCCGTTTTCCCGCCCGCCGATGCGGTGATCGTGGACGACGAGATCATCGAGTATGCCGGCAAATCGTATGGAGTACGCCAGGACGATCTGCTCCCCGCCCTGGGGGACGCCATGGTGGGCAACGCCAACCTGGACGGGCTGGAAGGCTGGCTGGCCTTTGCCTGTCGTCCTGGGATGCAGATTTCGGCCGCCATCCAGACCTTCCTCCTGCCCGCCAATTACTATGTCAGCGGAGCGCAGGTCTACCTGCGCAAGAAACCGGGCATGACCCAGGATTTGCGCCTGGCAATCTACCAGGGGCCAAAGAACGCCAAACGCCCGGTGGGGGTCAAAGTCGCTTCCGGCCTGGTCGCCAACGCCGACCTGTCCGAAACGGGTTCCTGGGTCACGGCCAACTTCGGCGCGCCGATGTTCCTGAACAAAGCCAACGCCTATTGGATCATCCTCAGCCAGGACGACGACCCCGGCGACCCCAAAGGCCCCGGCTTCGAGTTGGGCTATACCGCCGCCGCCGTGCAGGGGGCGCTGTATACCTTTGACGAAGATCACGACCGCTGGCTCCCCCAGTCGGGCGACGCCCTGTTCGGCCTGTTGGGGTCGGCCTCGGTCAACGCCTGGGCCATCTTCCTGGAGAACCTGATCCCGCCAGGCGACCCGGCCCAATATAACGACATGGCCCTGGTGATAACCGCCGGAACCGGCAAGGATGAGCTGTTCAAGGTGGTCGGCTTCGGCGGAGCGACCGAGAGCGGCCATTTCATCCTGTTCGTGGATCGCAACCCGGAAGGCGTGATCGGCGCAGACAGCGTCTTCGTCCTGGCCCCAACCCTGAAGGTCAAAAGCCGGGGCGCTCAGGAAACGAGCGCCGTAGCGCATGGGGAAACATTGGTATCCGTGTGGCGCAACCTGTCGGCGGCGGGCAGCTATTTCAACTACTACAGCGCCGAAGTCGATCTGCGCATCGAAGACGTAGCCCAGGAGATCGCCGCCAAAGCCGGGGTCGTGGCTTGCTCCGACCGGCGCATGGCCGAGACGATCCCCATCCCGGCTGAAGGGGCGCGCACGCCGGTCGTCCTGGCCAGGAATTTCATCGTCCGCTTCCGCCTGCAGCCCAACTGCTACTTCGACCTGGCGATCCGCTCGTTGGTGGAGAACATGACGGAAGAACCCGGCGGGCTGACCTTGTACGCCCATACGGATGGGCAGCGGATCGACCTGGAACTGTTAGGCCGCGCCTGGGAGAGCCTGGAATACGCCGGGTTCGACCTGGGCGGGGCGAACGCCTGGCTGACCGTTTCGATGTTTGAAAACCACCTGGCGGTGTGGGCCAACGATTATTTCCTGCACGCCTTCGACCTGGAGGCCCATCCCGGCCGGATCGAGCAGCCGGGGCTGGCGAACGCCCTGTGGTGCTGGCCGGAAGAGGAGGGGTTCGACCTGTGCATCGACTGGTCGCAGTGCGATCAGCGCCGGGACAATTCCATCCTGGACATGGGAACCAACGGCCTGGGGCTGTTGAGCGAACTGTTCAAGGAGCGGCGCATCTATTTCCAGGACGACAGCCGGGGCCGCCTGCGCCTGTTCCGCGAGCGGATGAGCCTGGCGAACCCGGACGGCCAGCCGTACGCCCTGGCGGCGCTATCATCGTCTAATGAGACCGACAGCGACTTCGCTTCCCGCGTCCGCCTGGTGGGGGCGGAGATCGCCGAAGGCTACGACCGCTCGGCCCTGGCCGAATACGGCAACGTCTTCCGGCTGCTGTACTCGCAGGCCCTGGATTACGAGGAGGAGATCGTCCAGGAGGCCGCCCGGCATATTGTGGATGCGGTCGCCTCGCGCGATCAGCACGCCCTGGTGGGGGCGTTCGATCCCCGCCTGGAACCGGGCGACGTGATAAATGTGCTGGTGAATGGGGAGAAGGCGGTGCAGTTGGTGATAGACAGCCTGACCCTGGCCCTGACCCTGGACGGGAACAACGCTGCGCTGGACATGCAGATCGAAGGGCGGCGTTATATCCCTTACGATGGCGGCAGCGACCTGATCGTGGCCTCGACCGCCAGCCCGCTGGATTGGAGCGAGGGGCTGGAAGACCCGACCGGCCCGGCCCGCCCGGCGATCCTGTACGGCCGGGATGGGCGACTGCTGGCCTTCCCGGCCACCCTGGACGGGCTGAAGGCCGCCTTTGAGCGCCTGGGGGCCAACGAAACCCTGTTCATCCCGCCGGTGGACATCGCCTTCCAGGAGCCGACCGGGATTATTCTACCCCAGGGGGCGGCCATGATCGGCTCCGGCAAAGACGCCACGCTCCTGCGCGGCAGCCTGCACCTGGTTCTGGGAGCCGGGGCGGCGTTGCGGGACATACAGATCGTTTCCGAGATCGGGAAAGAGTTCTACCCCAACTACCGCTACCTGGTCTTTGCCGATCACCCGGCCCTGATCCAGAACTGCAAGCTCACCCTGGACGTGACTGACAGCCATGCCGTCCTCATCCTGAACCGCAGCCAGAGCCTGCTGGTCAGGAACACGGATGCGGCGGCGCGGGCGACGGGGACGGTTGGCTCCGTCCCGGCTGAAGCGGCCTGCATCGCCAACCTGGGCCGCGGCGGCCGGACGGCGCTGTTCTACGGCGGCGAAGCGGTTTCGTCCGGGCGGGTGAAGGCCGACCAGGATCACCCGCCGCTGCCGCCTGATTTTGAAACCGTCGCCCCGGATGGCATTACGATTTCGGGAGCGATCCAGCGAGAAAACGGATGAGAACCCTGAGCTATCGGCAGTACATTCAAGCCGCCCGGCGGGTCAACGAACGCATGAAAGACAAACGTCCCCAGTCCGCCCTGGTGCGGCGGGTGGACGGCGTGCGGGTCGATTTGATCGTCGGGCGGTCGAACGTGGTCATCAAGAACGTGGAAGTCATCGGGGACTGTTCCCAGGTTGCGCCAGGGGACACGGTGCAGATCGCCTGGTGGGACGGCGATCGGCCGGTGGCGATTGTGGGGGCCAACCTGGGCGGTCTGGATGGCCGGATGGGCGCAGCCGAAAAACGCCTGGCGGCGATCAACATCGTTCGCCCGGTGTCTTCGCCGCATATCACCGGCGGCATCTCGGACTGGCAGATCATTCGCTTCTCCAACGGCTCGCTGTCTTCGGTGCATGAGCCGGACGAGAACGGGATGCAGGATGCCCTGGATGTATCCCGGCCAGGCGACAATATCCTCCTGCCCACCATCCAGCTTGCCATGAGCTTCAGCCTGCCGCAAGGCGTGATCGTGACCGGGATCAGCCGGTTCGGGTCGATCATCCTGGGGACGGTGCGCCTGGCGGCGGGCAGCGCCCTGGAAACCCTGCGGGTGCTGTGCAAATTGAATAGCGCCGAGACCGCGCTGGCCGTCCAGGGGCCGCTGGACGGCCAGGCCCGGATCAACAACTGCGACCTGTGGGCCTGGAACTGCGGCGACGGCGAGGCGATTGGAGCGCTGGCCGAAGGCGGGGCGTTCTACATCCAGAAATCCTACCTGGCGGGCGAAACGAAGTACGGGCGGGGCATGGCAACCAAAGTCGTTTCCGGCAAGCTGCAACTGGAAGATTGCAGGCTGTACAGCGATACCGAACCGGTGGGCGAAGTGAGCGTGTACGGCACGCTGGTGGGCGAGATGGGCAGCGACTGCCCTTCCCCGATCTCCAACAGCCTGCTGGGGTATGACGAATACCAGTACAACCCCAATGCCCTGTACGCCCTGCCGGGCGGGAATACCGCCGTTGAAATCCCGTTCCGCCCCTGGATGCACTCGAAGAAATATATCTACGGCGTTGATCCCGCTGACAGGCGCATCGTCCGGCTCGATCTGGCCAACATGCGTGACCAGAAAATCGAGACCTTTATCGCCTTCGATGAACGCCAGGATTGGACGGTCTTTAGCGATGACGTTATTTTTATCTTCAACCAACCATCCAACCAGACCGATCGATGCTGGCTCCGGAAGGTCGATTTCTCCACCGGGATAGTGGATACCGTCGCATCCTGGGAACAGGGCGATTACACCTACAACAGGCTCTGGAAATGCGGGATTATCCCCTCCGGCAACAAGATTGTCATGTTCGGGTGTGTGGTCGATGCGAATGATAAGCTGAAATTCTTTTATCGCTTTTTCGATGCCAAAGCAGAAACGCTTGGCCCGCTCAATATCGTGGATATTACCGGAACCAGCGCGGATGATTATTTCGGGCAATCGCTCGACCTTGCCGGAACGGTTTATGGAAGCAATCTGGTCGTCGTTCTCTGCCCGGTAAACACGACAACGGCTCCGATTGTCGCCGCCATCCTTGATATCAATCTCGACACAGAGACGTTGATCCGCACCTCCAGCAGCACGTTGTCCAATTACGATCAATTCCAGATCGACAGCAACCTGGTGGCCTGCGCCGAAGGGATTGTTTTCAAGATCAGCGGCTTCTCTGGGGCTTACTCCAGCTTCATGAAATACGATATAACCGGGAACGCCATTGCCAGCGTCCCGATAACGTCCGATGACCCGGACGACATGATCGAATACGGAACCCGGACAAAATTTTACGCTCTCGTCCAGGAGAATACCAATTGGGTCGTCAAAGACCTCACCGGTGCGACAGTTATGAGCATCCCAACCGCCGAGGCGACCGTCCCAGAGCATCGCACCTTCCCTGCTATTGTTGACGACCGTCTCTGGATCATCGTTCAGGGAAAATACACCGGCTACAAAATCGGCCACCCAAATGATAAGGTTGAAATCCAAACGCCAGTCATGGGCGAGCGGTACGACGACTTTATGATCTGCGAGGGCTACATTATTCATTCCGCCGCCAATCAGATGGAACTTGGCGACAAATACTATTTGGTGAAATAATGGCCCAAATCCCGCTGCGCGGCGATAGAGCCGCCCATGACAGCAAAGGCTATCCCCGCCTGCACGCCTCTGATCTGGATGCCGGGACGCCGATCCAGCACCTCCCGACTGTGGCAGAAGGTCAGCTTCCACAATGGGATGGAACCCAGTGGATCGGCGTCAATCTGACGGCTTCGACCATCACGCCCCAAATCTTGCGCTACGACGCCGAGACCAAAGCCTATCTGTACTACAGCCTGGACGCGGCCGGGCTGACGGCTGCTCTAGCGGCGGCCAGCGAAGATGATGCCGTGATCTTGCCGCCGTGCAACATTACAGGAGATTTCACCATCCCGTTGGGCGTAATCCTGATCGGCCAGGGGCCGGGGGCCAGCCAGATACTTGGAACGATCACGCTCTCCGCCAAGAGCGAACTGCACAGCGTGTGGGTACAGAAGAATAATGTCAGCATAGACGAAGCCGTCGCTATCATCGGCCCTGAAACCGAAGGGGCCCAAATCCAGGATTGCCGGATTGGATGTTTGTGCAGCGACATCGCCGGGAATGCAATCGGCATTCTCGTGACCGATGGGTGGGTCGGCGTTCGCAACACCTACATCCGGGTTACCGCTCAGAACCCGGCGTCTATAGCCAGGGTATTCCGGTCGGACGGATCGCAGGCTTGCGAGGCTTATACCTGCATACTGGCAAATACCGGCAGCCTGTTTGATGCTCCGGCGGACAATTGGGGAATTTACGATGGCAACCAACCGTTCCTGTCGTCCTGCACCTGGCATACAGGATATAGCGCGCCCAATATAAGCTATCGTCCGGGCGATAGAGCGCCGCTGGCGCATACGCATCTCCTGACCGACATCACGGACTATACGCCGGGGGCCGGTTCGGGCGATATGCTTCAAAGTGTCTACGATACCGACAGCGACAACATTGTCGAGCAGGCCGATTATGCCGCAGCTGCGGGATATGCCAATGAAGCCGGATATGCCGCTACCGCCGGGTCACAGCACGCCAATACGGCGGACAGCGCAGACGCGCTCAGGGGCATACCGGTTGACGTAACTGGGCTTAGCCAGGGGAGCGACGGCGGCCTCGTATTGACCTTTGTGCCAGGCAATATGATTTTCCAGGCCCGGCCGATTTCTGGCTCCTATATGACGAAGGCAGACTATGATACCAACCAGGATGGGGTCGTCGATAACGCGGCTGCGCTCAATGGTCATCCCGATACCTACTTCGCCGTTGCAGGCCACAGCCACACTGCGGAGAAGCGCCAACTGCTGGCTACGGTGGAAGGCAGCGTCGAAGTCCGGGCCGGGAAACTGAAATTCCCCAACCACACTGGGACGTCGTATACCCTGCTCGGCGTCTACCTGGACATCGATACCGCCCCGCTGGGGGCCGACCTGATCGTAAACGTAAAAAAGAACGGCCAGACGCTCACCACGCCCGAAAACCGGCCCCACATCGCCGCCGGGAGCCTGGCCGGAAACACGGCCGCCCTCAGCCTGACCTCCTGGGCCGACGGCGAGACGATCACGGTGGACGTTGACCAGGTTGGGTCGGCGGCGGCCGGGTCGGACCTCACCATCACGATGGTTTATCGCTAGGAGCGAAAATGTCGATCTTATTTATGGACGGCTTTGACGCCGCCACGCCCGGTAACATCCTGACCAAGTGGACCAGCGGAACCCTGACCGCCGTCCAGCCGGGGCGTTTTGATTACGGCCAGTGCGCCCGGCTGGCCTCCAATGCCCTGCTGGTGCGCGGGTTGGGCGGCAACCACGCCATCCTGGGGGTAGCTTTAGCCTACCGTCCGGCGGTCATCAACGCCTCGTTTATCGTCGGTTTCCGTGACGCCGGGACGGCTCAATGCGAAGCCCGGCTGCGCTCTGATGGACGGATCGACCTGGCCCGCAATGGGGCCGTTCTGGCGACCAGCGCCGGTCTACTGTCGGCAGGTGTGTGGTATCACCTGGAACTCAAGGTTGCGATCCACGATACCGCCGGGGCGATTGAACTGCGAGTGAACGGGGTGTCCTTCGCCGCCGCCTCAGGCGTGGACACGAAGAATACGGCCAACGCCTACGCCAACGAAGCGGCGATCCAGGCCAATGGGATCACGGCCGATTACGACGACCTGGCGGTATGGAACACAGGCGGCGGCCAGAACAACGATTGGTTGGGCGACGGCCGCATTTTCACCCGACTGCCAAGCGGAGCGGGATATTACTCTCAGTGGATGCCCCTGGCCGGGTTGAACTACCAGAACGTGGACGATAACCCGGCCGATGGCGACGAGACTTATAACAGCGCCGCGACGGTGGGCAGCCTGGACAGTTATGCTTTCCCGCCGATACCTGGCGTTGGAACGATCAAGGCCGTTCAGTTGGCCCTGATCGCTCGTAAAGATGATGCCGGAGCGCGGGCCATTGCGGCGCTGCTGCGTCGGGGCAGCGACAGCCTGGGCGGCAGCCAGGGCTTGGCCGATGCCTACGCCGCCTATTTGCAGCTTTGGGAGGTCGATCCCATCACCGCCGCCGCCTGGACGCTGGCGAATTTCAATAATACTGAGTTCGGGATCAGGTTGACGGCATAATGGCCGGTCGCATCACCCAGGAATATATCGAGGCGCTGCTGGCCGGGAGAAATCCGAGCCTCCGGTTAACCCAGGCGGCGGTCGAGGCGCTGGTGAGCAGCCGCAGCCCGCACGTCCAACTCACCCAGGTCGTGATCGAGGCGCTGGCGGCCAACCGCTCCCCGGCGGTGCAGGCGACGCAGTTTTACCTGGAAGCGTTGGTGGGAAGCTACCAGGCCCCGCCGCCCGCCGGCCGGAAATACGGCCCGATCGTCCAGTAGAGCATCGGGAGGTTTGCATGAACAACGGCAAAGTGTTGGAAGAATTGCAGAAGATCATCGACCAATCCGGTGGCGACAGTATGCCCCAGAAGAACGTCAACCAACTGCTGCTGGCCTCCCTGGTGTCGCTGATGCAGGCGGTGTCCGAGATCGACAAAAAGATCGACGCCATCTGCAAGGTCTCGGAAGAACTGGCCGATTTTCGCAAGGAAGTGGGCCGAGATTACATCAAGCGGGAAGACGCCCGCCAGTACCATGAAGCGGATGTGGCTCGTTTGCAGAGCGAAGTTGCCGCCATCAAAGGCAATCTGGCCTACCGGTTGGGGGAGTATGTGGCCGGTAAACCCAAAGCTGCGCTGGCCCTGTTTGTAGCCCTGATCCTGACCGTCCTGGCGATCCTGGGGTACGCCGACGGGCAGACGCTGCGTCTGGCGCTGGCGCATGTATTGGGTGTCCCGGTTGAATTCCTGGCGACCCCTGGGCCATGAAGTGGAGCGGGGTTAAAAAAGCGCCGGGAACCCGGCCCCTGGCCGTATTCCCGGCGCTTTCCGGTCACTTAACGTAAAACAATTGTTATCGTTGTAGCTTCAGACCATTGCCCGTCTATCAGCACCCGGACCGAAACGTCAACATTCCCGGAGGCAAACCGACTATGCGCGGTCGAACCGGGATGAATGCCATACTCATTGCTGGATAGGGCGCCTTCGTCTCGAAGGTTTTCCCATACCAGACTACCGTTCTGAAAGAACCCCCATAGAAAACCTTGGGCATTGGCGATAGGTTCAACTCGGAACAGATACGAATACATGTAATCGATCGTTTGCCCGTCGACAGGGTACACAAAAACCGGTTTAGGAATGCCGGAAGAAGCTGAATGCACAAGCGGTAAGAAGATATAGTTCAACGGCGGCGCAGTTCTACAGGTTGGCAGATCGGGAAATTCTGCTCCGGGGAGCAGCGCCAGCCACTCAGGGTCGCAGCTCAAATTAATCATCCAGACTTTGTACCAGGTGTGATCTTGAATCAAAAGATTATCGTTCGCGTCGAAGGCCAGTTCTCCTGGCGTTCCCATGTGAATCTCAATGGAGGCATCGGGAGTCTGTTTGGCAAGTGGGTCGCTGTAAAACCAGAACTGTTTCAACTGCCGCTGGGCGTTATCCCCGTAATATCCATCGTTCCCAACCACCATCTGGTTTTTGCTATTGAAGGCCAGCGCAACGGGTGATCCCGGTTGGTCAATCGTCCTATAGGCGCAGGCGCCAATCTCGGTAAAGTTAGGGGCATTGAAGACTTTGCGCGCTTGCAGGTTGGGGAACAGGCTGGAGGCGGTTTGTAAATCGTTGGCTGTAAAGACTACGATCCGATGATTCCCATGGCATTCGTAATCGTTATCAACCACAAAAAGATTACCCAGGTGATCGAATTTGATCTGCGCGACATGACACAGGGTTTCTGCGTTAGGGCCGCCAAGACCCTGGTTGCAGCGCAGCTCGGTTTTATTGCGCTGGCCAATAACCAGATCCACATAAAGTTTTGCGCCAAACTGCTCATAATTTTTGACCCGAAAGATGCGGGTTCGGGAAACGTCTGC
>CAYQDU010000111.1:0-14033 GCA_964416275.1 uncultured Anaerolinea sp.
TCAGGCCAATGCAGGGAGCGCCGTTGCGCAGGGCCAGGTCCATCACCCGGCAGATTTTGTGGCTGTGCATTTCGCCCAGCGTGCCGCCGTAGACGGTGAAATCCTGGGCGTAGACGTACACGGTGCGGCCATTGATCTGGCCGTAGCCGGTCACCACGCCGTCGCCGGGGTATTTCTCGGCCGCCAGGTTCATCTCGTCGGCGTTGAGGGTGATGAACGGCTCCAGTTCGTTGAACGTGCCTGGGTCGAGCAGGATATCCAGGCGTTCGCGAGCGGTGAGCTTGCCTTTGGCGTGCTGGGTGGCGATGCGCTTTTCGCCGCCGCCCAGGCGGGCTTTATCGCGCAGTTCGCGCAGTTCCAGGACGCGCGGGTCTTCGGACTGCGCTTCCTGGGGGAGAGAATGTTTGCCATAGTCGGTCATACACATGCCTCGTTGAGAATCAAAGAACGCGGAAGTATCGTGCGAAAATTCACGAGAGAATCATATCCATTAATCGCATTAATTGACAGTGACAAAGGTCACGTATCTGAGGTTGTTTTGCTCTTGGCGGGTATAATCAGAGGACACAATTGAGCCATGAATAGAACGCAAAGAAGGAGCGCATATGATGAACCAGTCGAAATGCGAGCCGGGGACAAACGATACGGCCCAGGAGCGGGGCGCGGCGCAGCCCGGCCTGCGGGTGCGGACGGAACTACGGGCCGGGGGAAACAGCTCGGGGAGCAGCTGCAAGATCTGCCGGCGCAACTGCACGGTCAACCCAGATTACTATAACTGCTTGTGGCAATGCGAACTGGTGTGCTCCGATTAAAAAGGAGTCTCTATGCAGGCTGCGATTTGCGTGCCGGAGACGTATGACGTACTGGCCCCGGATGGGTCGGAGGTACGGCTGCTGGGGGCGCTGCAGGGGGGCAGCATGATCCACTGCCGCCTGCCGGTGGGCGGGGTGTCGAAGGCAGTCCGCCACCGGACGGTGGAAGAATTGTGGTACTGCCTGAGCGGGCAGGGCGAGGTATGGCGCAAGAGCGCCGACGCCGAACAAATCACCCCGGTGCGGGCTGGAGTCAGCCTGACGATTCCGTTGGGGGTCAGCTTTCAGTTCCGTAACACGGGTGGTGAGGCGCTGGATTTCGTCATCGTCACCCTGCCGCCCTGGCCGGGCGAGCAGGAGGCGGAGGCGGCGGCGGGGGTCTGGCGGCAGGAATAATTTACTATTGGGGGGTTTCCGAACAGCCGGTACAATTCAACCAGGAGACCCCCAAAAATGTTTCGAGCCGCAAAAATTCTCATCCTGTTGGTTTTGGCAGCGGCCTGGGGCGGGGCGCAGGCTGCGCCCGCCGCCGGGCCAAAGCTGTGGCTGCCGGCGGTCTTTTCGGCCCCGGCGCGGACAAATCCGATCCATACCGGAATCGCCACGTATTATAACGCCACGGGGGCGGGGGCCTGCATGTTCGACGCCTCGCCCAGCGACCTGATGGTGGCGGCCATGAACGCCGAAGAGTATGACAACGCCAGGGCCTGCGGGGCGTATGTGCGGGTCAATGGGCCGAAAGGCTCGATCGTCGTGCGGATCGTGGATTTATGCCCGGAGTGCAGGGCCGGACACCTGGATTTGAGCCGAGAAGCCTTCGCTTTGATCGCCGAGCCGATCCAGGGGCGGGTGGACATCACCTGGCAGGTGATCAGCCCCGAATTGAGCGGGCCGATTGCGTATCATTTCAAAGACGGCAGCAACCAATGGTGGACGGCGGTGCAGATCCGCAACCATCGCAACCCGGTGGCGAAGCTGGAATACCAGTCGGGCGGAGAGTGGATTGCCGTGGCGCGCACCGATTACAATTATTTCGTGCAGAGCAGCGGCATGGGGCCGGGGCCGTATGCGTTCCGGGTCACGGACATCTATGGCAATGTGCTGACCGACAGCGGCATTCCGCACGTGGAGGACGGCACGCTGAGCGGTTCCGGCCAGTTCCCGCCAGGGCCATAAAGTTTCCCGGCGCTTGCAACGAGCGTTAATCGTGGATTTTGCCGCACTTCGTGCGGCAAAATTCATTGAACATCTGCCGCGCTTTAAAGCTGGAATAGGATACGTTTACTCCATTCCGCAATTATCACCAAAACATCGCCAAAAATCATAATCTTTGCTACAATCGACGGTATATATCGGCTCCCGTTTTTGGTATGACGATCGACAAGAAGCGTGGCTTATTGGGCTGGGCGACCGGGCAGGCCCCGGCGCCGCCTTCTACCGCAGATCATCAGCACAAGAGAATAAGGAGCAGAAGATGAGCAAGAAGATCGTTTCGTTTTTCTCCATCGTGGTTGCATTCAGCCTCATATTGACCGGATGCGGAGCGCCGGCCGGCGCGCCGGCTGGCGGCAGCGCGCCGGCCGCGGCGGATAAGATTCAGATCGGCCTGCAGGCCCCGCTGACCGGCGACTACGCCGCCGAAGGCCAGTGGGCGAAGCAAAGCGTGGAGGTGGCGGCCGACCTGATTAACAAGAAGGGCGGCGTGTTGGGCAAGCAGGTCGAGATCGTGGTGGTCGACGACGCCTCGAACCCCAAGGACAGCGCCCTGGCGGCCCAGAAGATCGTCGCCCAGGGGCTGAAGGCGGTCATCGGCTCCTACGGCTCGTCGGTGACGGCCCCGGCGGCCGACCTGTACGACGCGAACAAGGTGGTGTCGGTGGGCTACGGCTGCACCGCCGTGCGCCTGACGATGGAAAAGCAGCGCCCGTACTTCTTCCGCACCGCCGGGCGCGACGATACCCAGTCGGAGTTCTTCGTCAAGTTCGCCACCGAGCAGCTCAAGGCCAAGCGCATCGCCATCATGCACGACAACCAGGATTACGGCAAGGGTGTGGCCGAAGACGCCAAGAAGTTCATGCAGCCGCTGATCGACGCGGGCCAGGTGGAGCTGGTCTACTACGACGCGATCACCCCCGGCGAGAGCGATTACTCGGCCGTGGTCAGCCAGATCAAGTCGATCAACCCGGATGTATGGTTCTTCACCGGCTATTACGGCGAAGCAGCCCTGCTGCTCAAACAGGCCCGGGATGCGGGCGTGACCAGCACCTTCGTGGGCAACAACGCCGTGCCAACCCCCGAATTCGTCAAGATCGCCGGGGCCAGCATTGTCAAGGGGTCGATCCACCTGAACGAGCCGATGCCGCAGTTCCTGGCGTTCCCCGAATCGAAGGAATTTCTGGACGCCTACAAGGCCAAGTATAACGAACTGCCGGGGTCGATCTGGGCGATTTACGCCGCCGACGCGCTGAACGCGCTGGCGGCGGCCATCACCAAAGCCGGGGCGGTCGATCCGGATAAGATCGCGGCTACGATGCGCACGATGACCGACGCCAAGGGCATCACCGGCCCACTGATGTTCACCGAGCGCGGCGACCGCAAGGACATCCCCTATTACGCCTATATCTACAACGATAAGGGCGAGCTAGAACTGTACGCCAAGTAACCGATCCCTATCAGGAGAAAATTGCGGGGCGTAGCCCCGCAATTTTCTCCTGATACAGTTATTTTAGGGGGGCGGTGCGCAGTGCGGTAGCGCCCCATTAAACCGTGGGGCAGGCGTGGCGCCCCTCGAGCGCCTTCAAAAAGAGATGATTCGCGAGTTTTGTCGCACGGAGTGCGACAAAACTCGCGATTAACCATCTATATATGGGGGTCTCTGCGTGGCGCAGCCACGCAGAGACCCCCATATAAAAGCGTTGCAGGGAGTATTCGCTATGGATATGCTTCTGGAGCAGTTGGTCAATGGGTTGGCCCTCGGCTCGTTCTACGCCCTGGTCGCCATCGGCTATTCGATGGTGTACGGGGTAATGAAGTTGATCAATTTCGCCCACGGCGACCTGTTCACTCTGGGCAGCTACCTGGGCTATACCCTGCTGGTGATCGGTTCGGGCTGGGTGACGAACACCTTTGGCGTATGGGGGGGAGTGGTGGTCGCCATGTTGGGGTCGATGCTGGGGGTGGGACTGGCCGGGCTGGCCCTGGAGCGAGTAGCCTACAAGCCGGTGTACAAGGCCGGCCGCCTGCCGCTGGTGGTCTCGGCCCTGGGGGCTTCGATCTTCCTTTCGAATGGGATCATGGCCGTGTGGGGGCCGCGCTTCCAGGCTTACCCCATCGCCAGCGTGCCGTCGGGCAGCATCCTGCTGTTTGGCGATTTTCGCATCAGCATCTTGAAGCTGACCACTACCCTGGTGTCGCTGGCTTTGATGGGCATGATCTACTTCATCGTCGAGCGGACCCTGTTTGGGGCGGCGGTGCGGGCGGCGGCGCTGGATCGGGAAACCGCCACCGTGCTGGGGATCGACTTCCGCAAGATCATTCTGTTCGTCTTTTTCGTCGGGCCGGCGCTCGGCGGGCTGGCCGGGGTGTTCGCCGGGCTGAATTACACTCGTATCATCTTCAACCTGGGCTGGGGCTACGGCCTGAAGGCTTTTACCGCGGTGATCCTGGGCGGCATCGGCAACATCCCCGGCGCGATGCTGGGCGGGCTGCTGTTGGGGCTGATGGAAGCCCTGTTCGAGGGGTTCGTATCGGGGGCCTGGAAGAACGTCTTTGTCTTCCTGATCCTGATTGTGATCCTGATCGTGCGGCCGACCGGCATCATCGGCGAGAAGATCGCCGAGAAAGTATAACCCATGGGCGAACCGGCAAACAGTCTCTTGCAACGCATCGAAAGGAGCCTGGCCGCGCGGCGCACCCGGCTGGGACTGGCGGCCCTGGCGCTGTTCATGCTGGCCTATCCCTATCTGCCGTTTGTCGATAATTATTGGATCGACGTGGGGTTTTTCGTGGGGATTTACGCCCTGTTGGGGCTGAGCCTGAACATCGTCCTGGGCGAGGTGGGGCTGTTCAACCTGGGCCAGGCGGCGTTCTACGCCATTGGGGCCTATACTACCGCCATCCTGTACACCCAGTTCCACATCCCCATCCTCGTGCTGCTGCCCATCAGCGCGCTGGCGGCGGGCGGGTTCGCCTACCTGGTCACCTCGCCCATCATCCACCTGCGGGGCGATTACCTGTGCATCGTGACCATCGGGATCGGGGAGATCGTGCGCATCACGGCGCTGAACAACCCGTTCGGGCTGACCAACGGGGCCAACGGGATCACGGGCATCGGCAACCCGGATCTTGGGCTGTTCAAGATTCAATCGCCGACCCAGTTCTATTATTACATCTGGGTGATCGTGGGGCTGGTGATCGTGGGTCTGGTGAACCTGCAAAAATCGCGGGTGGGGCGGGCGTGGAATTACATTCGCGAAGACGAGATCGCCGCGGAGGCCAACGGGATCGACGTGCGCCACTATAAGCTGCTGGCGTTTGTGATCGGCACGGCCCTGGCGGGCGCGGCGGGCAATATCTACGGCTCCAAGTTTATGATTATCTCGCCCAGCAATTTCACCTTTATGGAGTCGTGCCTGCTGTTTGTGATCGTGCTGCTGGGCGGGGTGGGGTCGATCCCCGGCAACCTGCTGGGGGCGGCGATTATCGTGGTGTTCCCTGAAATCTTCCGCCCGTTTGCCAACTACCGGCTGCTGTTCTTTGGGATCGCCCTGGTGGCGATGATGGTCTTTCGCCCGGAGGGGATTCTGCCCCGCCGGCGCGAGCGGGCCGGGCTGCGCGGTTTAGGGATTGGCCGGCTGCCCGCCGCCGACGAGGCCCTGCTAAGCGGAGCGCTGGCGGGCGGCGCGCCGCCCGCGCCGGCGGCGGAGAACGCGGCCGTGCTGGAGACACAGCAGGTGACGATGCAGTTTGGCGGGCTGGTGGCGGTCAACCAGATCGACCTGAAGGTGCCGGAGGGACAGATCACCTCGCTGATCGGGCCGAACGGGGCGGGCAAGACGACCCTGTTCAACGTGATCACCGGCATCTATCACCCCAGCGCGGGCAAGGTGATCTTTGCGGGCCAGGACATCACCCCGCTCAAGCCGCACCAGATCATCGCCAAAGGCGTGGCGCGCACGTTCCAGAATATCCGCATCTTTCCGTCGCTGACCTGCATCGAAAATGTGATGTCGGGGGCGCACTGCCACGCCAGGAGCGGGCTGTGGTCTTCGATCTTGCACCTGCCGGGGCAGCAAGCGGAAGAGCGGCGCAGCTTAGAGCTGGCCGCCCGCCGGCTGCACCAGGTGGGGCTGTGGGAGTATCGCAACGAACTGGCCCGCAACCTGCCCTATGGCAAGCAGAAGGTGCTGGAAATCGGGCGGGCCCTGGCGTCTTCGCCGCGCCTGCTGATTCTGGATGAGCCGTCTTCGGGCCTGAACGACGCCGAGACCGAGGCGCTGATGGAGCTGCTGAAGCGGCTGGTAGCCGAGGGGTTTACGCTGCTGCTGATCGAGCATGACATGAACGTGGTGATGGGCATCTCGCACTCGGTGACGGTGATGGAAATGGGCTCGAAGGTGGCCGAAGACCAGCCGCAGAACATTTACAACAACCCCAAAGTAATCGAAGCCTACCTGGGAAAGGAAGAATAAAATACCTACCCTGCTTTCTATCGAAAACCTGACGATCGCTTATGGGGCGGTTGAAGCGCTCAAGAGCGTGTCCCTCGACATCCAGGAAGGGGACGTGGTGGCCGTTTTGGGGGCCAACGGGGCCGGGAAGACCACCCTGCTCAAAGCCATCTCCGGGCTGATCCCGGTGAAGGGCGGGGCGATCAAGCTGCGCGGCGAAGACCTGGGCAAGCGCCCGGCCTTTCAGCGCGCCGAGATGGGCATCATGCACGTGCCGGAGGGGCGGCGGGTGTTTGCCACCCTCTCGGTGGAGGAGAATCTGAACCTGGGGGCGTGGGGGGTGCGGGGGAAGATTCCGCCGGGCGAACTGCAAGCCACCCTGGACTGGATTTACGGCCTGTTCCCGATCTTGAAGACCCGGCGCAAGCAGCTGGCGGGGACGCTTTCGGGCGGCGAGCAGCAGATGCTGGCGATGGGCCGGGGGCTGGTTTCGCGGCCGCGGATTCTGCTGCTGGACGAGCCATCCCTGGGGCTGGCCCCGGTGCTGGTGCTGGAGATCTTCCGGGTGATCCAGCAGATCCACGCCGAGCAGCAGGTGACGATTCTGCTGGTGGAGCAGAACGCCCGCAAGGCGTTGGGGATTGCGGATTACGGGTATATTCTGGAGGTCGGCAAGATCGCCCTGCACGGCCCGGCCGAGGCGCTGCGGATGGACGAGCATGTGAAGGCGGCCTATTTGGGCGGGGGCCAGGCGCTGAAGCGGGCGGGGTGAGGGGTGCGGGGCGCGCAAGGCTATTACCGCTCGGCCCGCGCTGGCCCTCACCCCCAGCCCCTCTCCCAGGGGGAGAGGGGGGCGCCTGTGACCTTTTTGGGCCTTTACCCGCAGGAAGAGGGGTTGGGGTGAGGGGATGGGTTTCATGGGTGCCCGATCTCGAAGCAAACGGTTGTTCATTGCCAGCGTTATCCTTGTCGCCGCCATTGTGTGCCTATGTATGGGGCTGGAGGCGGCGGTTGAGATGGGGGCTTTCGAAAGAAGACAGCCTGCGCCGATGGTGTCTCCGGGCGGCGGGCGGATGCTGACGACTTCCATCAACCGGAGCAAGGAGGACCTGACGGAGTATTTGTGCGTCAGGCTGACGATCACAGATGCGGCAACCGATCAAACGCTGGGGGTCATCCAGACCGGCGCATCGGATCGGATGCGCTGGTCGGTGCGTTGGCTGCGCGATGACCTAATTCTGCTCGAAAGCTCGGATATTGGCAATTATTGCTGGGCAGAGATGGCTGGCAAAGCGTGGGTGGAAGCGGACTGTCTGGAACCGCTTCCTGATGATTGAGGGATGATTAGGGTCGGTCGTCGAATATCTCGGCGTAGCCCTGGTCCAGCTCGGCGTCGCTCAAATGCGCATAGCGTTGAGTGACGGCGATGTTGCGGTGACGGGCCAGCTCCTGGGCCAGCTTGAGGTTGCCGCCGGAGCCGCGCAGCACGCTGGTGACGAAGTAGTGGCGGAAGGAGTGGGGGGTGATGGCCCCACTGCCGGCTTCGCCCAGGGCTTCTTTGCAGCGCTGGTCGATGATGTTGCGCCCGGTGGTGGTGGTGATGGGTTTGACCTTGTTCCCGGCTCCCCGGTCGTGGCGGGCGAAGAGGGGCAGGGCGGGCAGGGGGCGGCCGCTGCCGCCGTCGAGAGCGGCCCGGCCGGAGAGATAGTCTTTGAGGGCGGCCAGGCTGCGGCGCGAGAAGCGCACCACGGCTTCCCGGTCGCCCTTGCCGATCAGGATGGCCCGACCCTCGTTCCAGTCCAGGTCGCCGCGGCGCAGCTTGCAGGCTTCGTGGACGCGCAGGCCGGTGTCGGCCAGGGTGAGGATGAAAGCCCGGTCGCGCAGGCAAATCAGGCGCCCGGCCTGGTCCAGATTGGGGGGCGTATTTGCAAGATTGATTGCAAATTCGATGACTGTTTCAATTTCGTCGCGGCGAAACTGGGGCAGGCGCTGGCCGGGCTTGCGGGCCCGCTGGCGCACCAGCAGGCGCAGGCGGGGCAGGTTAGGTTCGGCCAGGCGCTCGGCGGCCAGGTATTCGTAGAAGCCGACCGCGGCGGTGAGGTAAAGCTGTTCGGTGGCCGGGGCGTAGTCTTTGAGGGCCTGGGAGAACCAGGCGATGGCGTCTTCGGAGAGATCGGCGGCCTGGGCGGTCTGGCTCCAGGGGGCGGGCGAATCGGCGGCAGGGGCCTGCCCCGATTTTTTGGATTTTTGAGTGGGGGAGGCCATGCGAGCGTCGAGCAAGGCGGCGAACAGGCGCAGGCCGTTGGCGTAGGAATGGGCGGTGTTCTGGCTGCGGGCCAGGGAAACGCTGTCGAGATACTGCTGGATGGCCTGGGCGATGGTGGTCATGGGCTGTCCTGTGGGTTTGGAGGGTTTTCAGGGTCTATTGTACCGCGGATTTATGCTTTCGATAAGGATACTTATCGAAAGCATAGTGCGGGTTCGCCGGAACGAGATGGCGGGGCCGGCCGGTCTGCGCTCCCCCTCTGCCGCCCCACCGGGGCCGGCGGAAGAAACCGGAACCAGCGCTGAACCCGGATGCGCCCAGGTTTTTGCCGGACGCGGATTCAGCCGGGTCTGCTGTCCGGCTGGCCTGGCGAGCGCGCCTCGGCCGGCGCGGCTCCCTCCCCCACCCCACGAAAGACGATCCTACCTTCTCGTGGGGCATAAAAAAACGGCCTGTAAGCCCAGACCGGTTTCACGGTAGCGCCCCGCGCAACCGTGGGGGGCGTGACTGGCGAGCTTCGCTTGGCGAGCTGCGCTCGCCTGGAAGCGGTTTAACCGGGGATTTTGTCGCACTTCGTGCGACAAAATCCCCTAAGTATCTCATTTTCAGGCGCTCGTAAGAGCGCCATAGGCTACACCACGGTTAAGTGGGGTGGCACCGGTGCATGAATAGCGCCATTATACCCGTGAAAGACCGCCGCGCGCAACCCCACGCAGCCGTAGGGTGCATTTCAGCGCCCCTCCCCCACCCCGCGAATGGCGCGCGGCCCCTATTCGGGTATTCGTGGCCTGTATTCGTGGATGGCGGTGGATGGCCTCTTTAAAGAAGCTGGCCGCCGGCGATGCCGGCGGCCAGCTTTATTTCACAGACAGATTACAAATGGTCGCGGGTTACGGAACCCAGATCAGCCACATGGCCGAGGCTTCGACCACCGAGCCGTATTCGTCGCGGTATTCGAAGCGGACGGTCTTGCCGGCCCATTTCTCCATCAGCGAGCGCGAGATCTCGATGATGACCGGGATCGGGCGCTGCGTGCCGGGGAAGTACTTGGAGAAGTCTTCCTGCCCGGCCTGGGTGATCACCAGGCGATCATCCACCGCTACGCCCTTCAGCGTATTGGCGTCGCTCGACAGGTAGAAGCGCCCGGTCTTGGGCAGGTTGGTCGGCATGGATACATCCTGCTGGTAGAAGGTCTCGCCTTGCTTGTTCACCGGGCGCAGGGTGTACGGGTCGCCAATCCACAGCGGGAAGGCCGACGGGGCCTTGACGACCGGCAGGTAGGTCTTGGTGTACGGGGCCTTGCCGTAGGGGATGGTCAGCGGGGTGCCAACCTGGGTGCGGATTTCACGCCCAGAGTAGGTGTTGATGAAGTTGGCGTGCGGCTGCTTGAACAGCAGGAAGTCGCCCGCCCGGCCGGCCAGGCCTTCGGGCCGCGGGGTCTCGGTGTCGATGTGGAAGGTGACGAAGGCGTGGCGGGTGACGCCGGGGGCCAGGTCGCCTACGTGCCAGATCAGCCCGGTGGGGGTCACTTCGACCGAGTCGGGGTAGAGGATGGCGGTGACCAGCGGGCCAACCTCGACGTCGATGTTGACGTTGGTGGCGACGTCGGTGCCGTCATTGCTGGCGATCAGCTCAACTTCGACTTCGGGCTGGTCGTTGGGGAAGACGATGGTGATGGGGCCGTTGCTCAGGGTGCTGGTGATGCAGTTGATCGAGTCGTAGGCGTTGACCGAGGCGCCGATGGCTTCGATGTAGTCGGGCGAAGCTGAGGCGGTCCAGGTCATGCCGAAGTCGTCGATGGTCTTGAGCTTGGCGTTGTTGTCGAAGCGGTAGCGAGTGGACTGCTGGCCGTGGAAGTCGTTGAGGGCCACGGCGTAGACCGAGGACTCGACGCCGTTGTCGGTCCAGGGCAGCATATTCACCGGTACGTCGAAGCTCATCACCTGGCCGCTGAAAGTGAACGGTAGGGTGCGGGTCATCGACTGGAAGTAGGTGATGGCGGTGGTGCCGCGCGGGATGGTCAGCTTATCGGCGTCCACCTTGGCCCACAGTTGGTTCAGCTGGGCGGAGTTCATCAGGCGCACGTCGCGGGGCGCAAAGGCCGCGTGCAGTTCGTCGCTGAACTTGAGGTTGCGGGAAGTGCCTAAGGTGTAGCGCGGCTGGTTGCCGTTGGCAGCCCGCACGCCCACCTTAGCCGGCGGGATGGCGAAGCTGGCCGGAGCGCCATCGGCCTGGAACTGGATCGGGATCTCCAGCACTTTGCCGCGCAGGTCAACAGCGGCGGGGTCGAAGTCGAGGGCGAAGTAGTAGATGCCGTAGCTGGTGTCCGACACGACGCTGGTGTGCAGGAAGGGCAGGTCGGGCCACAGGGCGGCGGGCAGGTTCTCGGTGTACCACTGGGTGGCGGTGACGCCGGCCGGGGGCTGCGGGGTGACCTGGACGTTGGTCCAGTCGACGCCGCTGTTGTTGTTGATTTCAACCCGCAGCAGGGTGCGCTCGCCCAGGCGAACCAGGCTGGAGAGCAGGGTGCGGCCATCGCGCCCGCCCACGTAGGTGGTGGCCGAGGTGTCGCCGAAGCCCCAGGACTGGAGGAAGTTGTCGTTGGCGAAGGAGCGCCAGTCGTAGCTATCGTAGAAGCGATAGCTGGCGAACATGGTGTCGGTGTAGGTGCTGAGGCGAGCGGGGTTCTCGCGGGTATCGACGTTGGCGTCGGTGCGAGCGCCGATCACGCCCTGAACGTGGGTGTCATGCACTTCGTACTGGGCCGGGCCGGCTGCGCCCTGGCGGTAGACAAAGCGTACGCCGTCGTGCAGCTTGAGCAGGCCCTCGATCTGGCGCGAGGTGGCGTCGATGCGGGCGCGGATGTGGATCACGTCGGTGCCGTTGGCGGGCATCTGCTGCTGGAAGATCAGGTGATCGTAGCCGCCGCCGCTGAAGGTGTCGGTCAGGACGCTGTAGGTGGCGTCGTAGGAGTTAGCCCAGGTGTTGTTGTAGGGGGTGATGTTGAAGCCCAGGCCGCGGAAGATGCTGCCATCCAGCACGTTCTCTTTGTAGCCGATGGTGTAGGTAACGTTGCTGCGGGTCTTGATGTAGATGTCCAGGTCGGCTTTGACGCGGGTCGGCAGGACGCCCTGGGGGTTGAAAGCGGCGGTCCAACCGGTGAAGTCGGTGATGAGCTTTTCGCGCACGCCGTCGCCATCGGCGTCGATCTTGATGCCGAAGGTGACGTTCATGCGCTGGTGCATCTCGGCCACCATCTGGCCGTGGTTATCCACACAGCCGCCGCCGGGGCCGCCCTCGCCGCCTTCGCCGCCCTCGCAGGAGCAGCCGGCCAGGTTGAACAGGTCGTAGAAGCTGGCCCGCAGAGGCAGTTCGTGCGAGCGAGACCAGACGTCTTCATAGGTGATGGTGGCGGTGGTGGGGGCCAGGGGCGGGGCCACCTGCACATCGAGCAGGTACTGGCGGTAAAGCAGGGGGTCGATGCCCAGGCCGGTGTAGACCGAGCCGCCGGTGGCGGTGACCTGCACCGTGCCGGTCACCACGTCGCCGCTGAAGGACACGCCCCGGCCGCCCAGTTCTTTCGACAGGATGCCGTAGCGCAGGGCGGGCATTTCGTACCAGTAGCCGGGGAAGTCGCCCAGGTCCCATTCCACTTTGGCCGCCGGGAGCAGCAGTTCGTGGTTCTGGGTGACGATGATTTGCGATTCATAGCCAGCCGGGACGGTGACGCTGTAGCCGCCGGCCGGGGCGTTCCCCAGGTAGTAGCCGCCGGGGGTGGTCATGGTCACGAAGGTGGTCCCATCCCAGTCCGACAGGTTGATTACGCCGCTGGTGTTGGTGATGCCCACCGGCAGCGGGTATTTGCCGTTCTGGAAGAGGAAGAATTCGTTGCTGGTCCACACCGTTTCGCCGCCGCTGGTTGCCAGGGGTTCGGCCTGGTTTTCGAGGCCAACGATGGGGGCAATCAGCGGGATGTAGCGGCTGGCCTTCAGGTTGAAGCCCTTGCTGGCTTCTTTGTTCTCCAGGGTGACGAACTCATCCAGGATCACGCCTTCAGGCGGGATGCCGTAGAAGGCGTCCATCTCTTTATCGTGCTGGCCCACCAGGCGGGCGGGCATCATGGCGCTGAGGGTGAAGTCGGCGTGCGGCCATTTGACCAGCCGGCCAGCGTCGTTGAAGATGAGCTGACCGCGGGCGAAGGTGCGGGTGCCGGGGGCCATGGCGTCTTCTTCAGTGACGGCCACGTAGTGCAGGCAGCCGGCGGCCGGGTCGTTGCTCAGGTCGCCCAGGTTCCAGGTGATGGTGGTGCCGTTGCTGGCGACGATGACGCTATCGGCGGCCGGGGTGATGCTGTTTTGGTCGACGATGAAGCCGCTTTGGACCCGCTCCACTACCTGGGTGTCGGTGAAGACGATTTCATCGGGCCACAGGTGATCGACGCACAGGGTGGCGCTGACCGGTACGCCAGCTTCGTAAGCCGGGATGACGGTGGGGCCGGGGTTGGGGTTGTAGGTCTGGATCGCCCGCCCGCTGATCTCCGCCCGTTCGGCCATGGCGGTCAGAATGCCGTTCAGGAAGAAGGGGTGTTGGTCGGGGAAGTAGGGCGAGGTGGGGTGACCGGCGACCAGGACGACCCGCCCCTGGCCGTACACGCCGTACAGGATGGCCGGGACTTCACCGCTGAGGGTGTTGACGTAGTTGGCGATGACTTCCATCGGCTCGATGGCGTGCAGGGTGGGATCATCGAGCATCCACATCCGCTCGGTCTTCCAGTTGAGGGCCATCATGTTGGTGGTGTTGACGATGCTCATCAGGCCCTGGCTGCCTTCGCTGATGGGCAGTTCCATCGGGGTGGCGAAGTCAACCGTGCCGTCTGGCACAACGCCGGCCGCTTCCAGCAGGTAGGCGCTGATGCCCTGGGCGTAGACCGTGCCGCCGTTCTGGACGAAGGTCTTCAGGCCGGCCATGCCAGCCTGGCCAAGCTGATCGAGGACCTTGTTTTCGGCCACGGCCCGGAAAGCGGGCATAATCAGCAGGTTGTACGAGTTCAGAGCGCCGTTAGCGATCTGGGTCTCGGTCAGAACGGCGTGGCGCAGGCTGTTGCGCAGGCCATTCTGCAGGATGTCTTCCACGTAGGCGTTTTCCCAGGCCACATCCTGGCCCAGGTTGTCCTTCAAGCTGGGGCGGTAGACAGCCACCTTAACCGAGCGCAGGGCGTAGGCTTCGTAGGCCTGGTATGCGCCGGTTTCGACGGGCATGCTGCCGGTCCAGTTTGCATCCGGGGCT
>CAYQDU010000112.1:0-13989 GCA_964416275.1 uncultured Anaerolinea sp.
GGCCAGCCTATTGAGCGGCTGCGCCTGGCAGCCCCATTTACCCTGGCGATTGGCGATACAGGTATTGCCAGCCCGACCGCCCTCGCAGTGGGCGACCTGCGCCGGGCCTGGCAGGTCGACCCGGCGCGCTATGAGCCGCTGTTCGACGCCGCCGGGGAGATCGCCCGCGCCGCCCGCCGGGCGCTGGAGGCTGGAACCCCCGAAGCCTGCGGCCCGCTGATGGACGAGAATCATCGGCTTCTGCAGGGCATGGGCGTGTCTTGCCCAGAGTTGGACATCCTGGTATCCGCCGCCCGCGCCGCCGGGGCGCTGGGGGCCAAGCTTTCGGGCGGCGGGCGAGGCGGCAACATGATCGCCCTGGCCCCGGCCGCCCTGACCCCGGCGATTATCGCGGCCCTGCTGGCAGCCGGGGCCAGACGCGCCTTCGCCACGCTGGTTCAATGAATAATCCGCAATCCGAAATCAAGCCTCTAAAATTTCTCAAGTTGGGCGGTTCGCTGATTACCGATAAGACCCGCCCGCATACCCCCCGCCCCGAGACGCTGGCTCGCCTGGCCCACGAGATTGCAGCGGCGCAGGCGGCCGATCCCGGCCTGCGCCTGGTGCTGGGGCATGGCTCTGGCTCGTTCGGGCATGTCCCGGCCCGGCGGTATGGCACCCGCCAGGGCGTCCACAGCGCCGCGGACTGGCGCGGTTTTGTGGATGTGTGGAGCGAGGCCGCGGCGCTCAACCGGCTGGTGATGGACGCCCTGGCGGCGGCCGGCCTGCCGGCCCTGCCGTTCCCGCCCTCGGCGGCCGCCCTGGCCCAGGCCGGTAAGCTGGCCGAGTGGCACACCGCCCCCCTGGAATCGGCTCTGCAGGCCGGCCTGCTGCCGGTGGTCTATGGCGATGTGGTCTTTGACGCGGCCTGGGGCGGGACGATCCTATCGACTGAAGACCTGTTCGATGCCCTGGCGCGGCGCTTGCGCCCACAGCAGGTGCTGTTGGCCGGGCTGGAAGCCGGGGTATGGGCGGATTACCCGCGCTGCACCCGCCTGGTCGAGCGCATCACCCCTGCTACGCTGGATGAGGTGGTCCCCGCCCTGCACGGCTCGGCGGCCGCCGACGTGACCGGCGGTATGGCCAGCAAGGTGCGTCAAAGCCTGGACCTGGCCCAGGCTATTCCCGGCCTGCAAGTCTTGATTTTCTCCGGCCAGGCGCCCGGCATCGTGCAGCAGGCATTGTCAGGCGAGGTCGTGGGGACGCAAATCACGGCAGATTAAAGATTCATACACTCCTCTTACAGCCCTTCGATGCCGTTCTTATACGCTCGTTTTATACTGCCCATAGTTCTCTGGAAGACGGACCAGAGGCTGAGCAGAGAGACGAGACCTCCTGGATCGTTATGTCTGGTTCCATTGGGGCCAGGCATAACGACGGGGAGGCAAAAGAAGAACCATTTTTAGGAGGTGCTGTATGTCGAACTTGACCCGTTGGGACCCATTCCGCGAGATGGTTGCTTTCCGCAGCCTGATGAACCGCATGATTGAAGACTCGTTGTCTCCGACCGGCATCTGGCGCGAGGATACCTGGAATCTGGCGCTGGACGTGTCGGAAACCGGCGATGACTATGTGGTCAAGGCTTCTCTGCCGGGATTGAAACCGGAAGACCTGGAGATCACCTTTGAAAACAATGTGTTGAGTATCAAGGGCGAAATCCGGGAGGAGAAGGAAAGCGAACAGCAGCGCTATCATCTGCGTGAGCGCCGCAGCGGCTCGTTCTACCGCAGCCTGAGCCTGCCCTCGACCGTCAATGCCGACGGCATCGAGGCCCGCTATGACGCCGGTGTGCTGACCCTGCGTCTGCCCAAGGCTGAAGAAGCCAGGCCAAAGCGGATCGCCGTTAAAGGCGGCCAGGCCCCGCAGATGATCGAAGGCAAAGCCAAAGAGATCGCCAGTAAGAACTAGGCTTTCCGGTTAACCCAAAGCGGGCGCAGCCAATAGCTGCGCCCGCTTTGGGTTAACCAAAACAGGTGAAAGGGAATTTTGTCGCACTTCGTGCGACAAAATTCACAATTACGCCCGAAGAACGCTATATGAACCTGTTTTCCCAGTGAAGCTGGGACCTCCAGGATTAATAGCCTTTGCCGGCCCGCCACTGGCGGATTTGCTCGGCGTGCTCGCTTTCATGTTCGAAGCTGTCGCTGGCGATCCACTCCCACAGGGGGCGGTCGTTCAACCAGGGGTAACGCCCGGGGTCTTCGAAGTCTTTTTCGGGCAGGGCCTCTACCCGGCGGACGGTCTGCTTGCGCACCCCGATGAAGTCGTCCAGGGCGCGTTCAAGGGGCCGGTCTTTGCCCTGGGCGTGCCAGGCGGCGTTGGTGGCATCCACCGGGCCGCCTATCACCTGGGCGGCGGTGGGTTTCTCGTTGTGAGCGGCCTGCCACAGCAGGCGCACCAGCTCGGCCTCCCACATGCTGAGGTGATAAATAATATCTTTGACCGACCAATCACCGCTCACCCCCGGTTCAGTCATCTGGGCCTCGGTCAGTCCGTCAATGGCGTCCATAAACTTTTCGCGCTCATCTTCCAGCGCGTCCATTATCGCGTCTTTATCCATACTTGCCTCGTGTAGGATTCTTGGCTGGCTCCCCACGCAAGCGTGGGGTGGGTGCGGCGCTTTTCGAGCGCCCCGAAAAGAGATACCCCGTCGAAGGCGGGATTTGATCCAGGGATGTTACCTGGATTTTGTCGCCCGAAGTGCGACAAAATCCACGATTAACCCTCTTTCGGCGAAGCTTGCCAGTCCCCTGCATTACAGGTGATGGGAGCTACCATTTTCCGGCGAGGCCGGAAGAATCTTAAAAACCTTGTCTCAGGAAGGCGCTCACTGCCTGGTTGAAGGCAGGCGGATTCTCCAGGCTGGTCAGGTGGCCGGCCTGAGGAATGACGGTCATCTGCGCGCCGCGGATGCCGGCGCGCAGCGCCTCGGCTTCCGCGAGCGGGATGATCTGGTCGTCTGCGCCTGGCAGGATCAGGGTGGGCCGGTCGATGCGAGCCAGGGTGGGGGTCGAGTCGGGCCGGTCGCGCAGGGCGGCCAGATCGCCCAGCACGCCTTCCAGCGACGTGCGGCGCATGATCTGTTCGGCCTGCTGCACCAGGTCGGGGCGCTGCTGATAGGCGGCCGGGGCCAGCATCTTGGGCAGCATGGCGGCGGCAATGGCTGCCACGCCCTTCTCCTGGGCTGTAGCGATGGACTGATCGCGCCCGGCCTTGCCTTCGGGTGAATCGGCCCCGGCGCGGGTGGCGGTGAGGATCAGCCCGGCTACCCGCTGGGTGTATTTACGATAGAAGGCGAAGGTCACATAGCCGCCCATCGACAGCCCGCCCAACACCACCGGTTGCTTGACGCCCAGCGCGTCGAGCAGGGCGTTCAGGTCGTCGGCCAGCAGATCGACGCTGTAGGGGCCGGGAACGGCCTGTGAATCGCCGTGGCCGCGCAAATCGACCGCGATTACCTGCGCCAAACCGGCCAGCCCGGTCACCTGCGCCTGAAAGATCTCCCGGCTGAGCGGATAGCCGTGGACGAGCAGCAACGGCCGCCCGCTTCCGGTCTGGCTATAGGCCAGAGTAACCCCATTGGCTTCAATGTGCATGTTTCCTCCAAATTCGTTTATCCATCGTACCCCTTCCACTGGGCGGCGCCCCATTCAACCGGGGAGTAGCAGGGCCACGCAGCGATCCTCTAATCGCGCTTCTTTCCCCGCCCGGCCCGGATGGCTCTAATCGTCTTCGGCCTGATCCATCCGGTGCATGAAAATTGTGCGGGCCCGGTTGGGCAGCACCTCGGCTACGCCGATCCCGGCCACCTCGGCTTGCCGCGGCAGGCGCACCTGCTGCAGGCATAGTTCTACCGCTCGGACCACTCCGGGTTGTGTTAATCCGAACGAAATGGTGCAGTGCGGGACCCAATTCCCGGTCTGGTAGTACGCCCACGGCTCTTGGGCGTAGGGTGTGAAAATCTGTTGGAAGGCTTCGTGGAATTCCAGCAGCGGGCGGGTGACGGTGGCGCCCAGGTAGATCACCGCCTCGACGTTGGGGAAGATGCCGATGTGCGAAAAGTTCAGCGCGAGCGGGCAGGCGCCGCGCGCCAGGTTTGAGAGGGCCGGCCACAGCCCGCCGCTATCAAGCTGGTTAGCGATGCCCAGGGTGATGTGCGGGTAAAACCCTTCGCCCAGCATCGAATCGCTGATTCCAGCCTCGGCCATGGCCTTCCACAACCCACGTATCAGGCCTTCCGTCTCTTCGTCCAGGTAGAGTTCGATTGCAAATGCCATGTGGTTAACGGCCGGGGCAGATGAAATGCGGCTCGAAATAGGATAGCCAGGGGCCGCAGCCCAACAGGAACGGCTGCATCAGGGCTTTTTCGGCCTGCAGGGTGTGGTTGAGGTCGTGGGCCGCCCACGCGTTGAGCATTTCGACCAGCCGCACCGGGCCTAGCTCCTGGTGGCGCACCTGGCGCTGGAAATCCTGGGGCGACAGGTGTTCCAACATCTCCAGCGAGCGTATGCGCTGGCGGGCAAACATCTCGGCCACATCCATCAGCGGGCGGCCGGGGTCGATGTGGCTGCCCTGGGCGTCGGGGTCAAAGGCCGGGAAATCTTGCCCGGCCTGGAAGGCCTGCAGGCGGCTGTAATAGACGGCTTCGACATCGATCAGGTGATACAGGCACTCGGCTGCCGACCATTCCTCGGGGGCCGGGCGGCGAGTAAGCAGCTCCGGCGGTAGGTCGGTCGCCAGGCGCAGCCAGCGCTCCGGCGTGCCGGTCAAAATCGAACGAACCCAGGTGAGGGTGGTATCCATCGGCATATCTCCTCCTTACACGCCAAGTTTACCTGCGTTTGAATGGGTTGGCTATCAGAAATCGACTGATGCACTAGAGGTGTTTAATAGCAATATTCATCCTGCAGGTGGCCGGATGAGTCGTATAACTGGGCGCATTCGTTTACGTCGCTGCTCCACAGGCCAGTGGAATGACCAAAGCTGGCGTTGACGCAGCTATCCACATCGACCATATTGGTGTAGACATAGCACACCACGTCGGGTTGGATTATAAAGCTGGGGAAGGTGAAGGTGCCCCCGGTGTTTTCGGAGACTAGCTTCCAACCAAGCAGGTTGACGGGGGTTTCGCCATCGTTGCTGATTTCCACATACTCGTCGGCTTCGTTCTTTGCCGGGTCGCCCTCGAAGTTGAGGTCGGTAATAATGATGTCCAGGTAAGTGGTGGTAGCGGTGAAGCGCGGCGTGCTGGACGGAGGCCCGACCACCGGAGGGGGATTGGTCGCCGTAGGCGGCGGAGCGGTGGGAGGCGGCGAGGTGGCCGTAGGTGGCGGGGTAGCTGAGGGCGTCTCGCCGGGGACGGGCGTATTCGTGGGGGCGCTGGTGGCCGTGGAGGTGGCCGAAACGGGCGGGGTAGGGGTAGTGGGGGTAACCGTCGGCGCGCCGGCGGCCTGGCTCGATGTTGCGGTAGATGCAGCGGCGATAGCCGTCCGGCCAGGGGTGTTGGCCGGAGTGCGAGTGGCGGCATGGGTGGCCGATGGCGCGGCGGCGAAGGCGCTCTGCCCCCACAGGCCCACCTGGGCCGCCTGGGCTGCCTGCTCGGCCTGGCGCAGCAGGGCGGCGCAGGCCAGCTCGCCGCCAGCCGGAGATGGATCGACCTGCGCCAGCCCCAGGCGGGCCAACTCCAGGTTGACGAACAGCCCGTGAGTGACTACGTAGCGCAGCAGTTGGCCCTGCGCGTCGGCGTCAGGCCCATCCCGGTACAATTCCACGATCTGGCCCTGCACCAGCTCCTGGTTTTTCAGATAGGCCGGGGGACCGGTGAAACGAATATTGGGCCGGTAGGGTGGGGCGGTTATGCCCAGGTAGCGCACGCTGCGCTGGCGGGTGTTCAGATCGACCACGATGGTATCGCCGGTAGCGGCCCATTTCACCTGGGCGATCTCCGGTTCGCTTGGGCGCGGCAGGCAGGCAAGTGGGTCGCGGGCGGGGGTAAGGCGGGCCGCCTCCGGTGTGAGGGTATCGGGCGGCTGGCCGCGCCCGGCCTGCATATCCTGGCCGGGACGGGTGGGCGCCGGGCGGGTAAGCGTGGGCGCCGGGCTGGCGGCGAGCGGGGCCGGGCTGCTGAGGGCCGGGCTGGTTGCAGTTGGGCCGGCCAGCCCGCCGCGCCCACAGGCGGCTAACCAGGCGAACAGGAGCAGACAGGCCAGGGCGCGCTTCACAAAAAAATTATACCCTCTTTATCGGTCGCTGCCGCAGGGCCTCCCAAGAGCCGACCAGCGCCCCGCCCACGATCAGCAGCATTGCCAGGGCCGAAACACCGGTCAGCCGCCGGCCGCCGAACAGGGCCAGGTTAAGGGTCGAGAGCAGCGGGGTCAGGTAGGCCAGCGAGCCGATCACGCGCGGGTCGCCGCGCTTGAGAGCCGCATCCCAGGCATAGAAGGCTGCCCCCATCGGGCCAAGCCCGGCCGCCAATAGGGCCAGCCACTCGACCGGGCGCAGGCTGGCGAGCCGGAACCCGCCGGGGTTGAGGCTAAAGATTGCCAGCGAGAGCAGCCCCGAAAGCAGGCAGAACCCACCCACCGCCTGGGTGGGGAAAGGCGGCAGACGCTTGGTAAGCAGCGAGTAGACCGCCCAGGTGAGGGCCGCTCCACCTGCCAGGGCATAGCCGGGCAGATTGGCCCAATCCGGGCGCAACTGGCCGGCGCTTACGATCAGCCCGGCCCCGGCCAGGCCCAACAGCGCCCCGATCACATGATGCGGGCGCAGGCGATAGCCGGGCAGCAGGGCGGGCGAAAGCAGCACGATCAGCAGCGGCCACAGATAGTTGATCAGATTGACTTCTACCGCCGGGGCCAGCCGAAAGGCCGAAAAATACAGGAAGTGATACCCGAAGATGCCGCCGACCCCCACCAGCAGAGTCGAGATTGGGACGCGCCAGCCGCGCCAGCCGGACAGCCCGGCCAGCCCGCCCACGCACAGCGCCGCGCCGACGACCAGCAGCGGCGGAAGGTTGCTTAGCCCGGCCCCCAGCAGGGCCAGGAAACTCCACAACAGGATGGCCGCCAGGGCCAGGAATAATGCGCTGCGCATAGAAGAAAGCGGGAATTTCCTATCTGTGGGAGCAGCAGCGCGGTGCCGCCGCGCTGCTGCTCAACTGTGGAGCAGCTTATGGCGCTTTGCGAGCGTCTGAAAAAGGGATGCTCCGGGGATTGTGTCGCGCGTTGTGCGACACAATCCCCAGATCGCCATCTTTTTAGGCAAGCCAGGCCCGCCAGCCGCCCTCATCGCGGTTGCCTGGAGAGCGACCCTGCCCAGTTCCATTATCGTCAATGCAGCGCGTCGGCAAACAGGCGGATGGCGGCCAGGTGCTTGTCGGCTGTGTCAAAGCCGTGGCCCATCGTGTTGAACGAGATATGGGTGGCTCCGGCGGACTGCCAATCGGCAATGACCTGGCCCCACACGCTGGCGTCGCCGTCGCCGTAGGGCATGCGGGCCTCGACGCCAAAGCCTTCCCGGCTGCGCCCGGCCTCCCGCAGATAGCCGTCGATCTGTTCCAGGGCCGGGCGGGCGTCGGCGGCGGTGCGGGCGTTGGGCATCCAGCCATCGCCCAGGCGGGCCGCCCGCCGCAGGGCGGCCGGGGCGCTGCCGCCAAACCACAGCGGGATTGGGCGCTGGATGGGCAGCGGGTTCAGCCCGGCGTCGGGAATGATATGGTATTGGCCGTGGAAATCAACCAGCGGCTCGCTCCACAGGCGGCGCAGCACGGCTATCTGCTCGTCCATGCGCTTGCCGCGGGTATGAAAGTCCTCATTCTGGGCCGTGTATTCGACCTGATTCCAGCCCAGTCCAACCCCCACCCGCAGCCGCCCGCCGCTCAGCACATCGAGCGTGGCGGCCTGCTTGGCGAACAGGGCCGTCTGGCGCTGGGGTAGGATGATAATACCGGTGACGAACTCCAGGGTCTGGGTCAGCCCGGCCAGGTAGCTGAACAGCACCAGCGGCTCCTGGAAGGGGTGGCGATAAGTATACGGCCCCTGCCAGCCGCCGGGCCTTTCCGGGTTGGCTCCCAGGATGTGATCGTAGGCCAGAATGTGGGTGAAGCCCAGCGCCTCGGCCGTTTCAGCATACGCCCGCACGGCCCCCATGTCGGTGGGGTACTCGGTCTGCGGGTAGACCAGTCCAATTTTCATCAAACCGCCTCCTTTTACAGTCGATACAGCTCGCCGTATTTGCTCTTGAGATAGTCGATATACGGCTGGATGCGGATCGGGCCGCCCGTGGCGCGCTGTACCAGTTCGGCTGCGGTGAACTTGCGCCCGTGCTGGTGGACGTTCTCTTTCAGCCAGGTGTGCAGGGCGTCGAACTGGCCCTGGCGGATCTGGGCCGGGATCTCAGGCTGGGCCTGCAGGGCGGCCTGGTAGAACTGGGCGCTCAGGACGTTGCCCAGCGTATAGCCCTGGAACGAGCCGCCGATCAAGCCGCTGAACCAGTGGACATCCTGCATCACCCCATCCCGGTCGTCGGGCGAGGCCAGGCCCAGGTCGGCCTGATAGCGGGCGCGCCAGGCTTCGGGCAGGTCTTTGACCGCCAGCTTGCCTTCCAGCAAGGCCATCTCGAAGTCGAAGCGCAGCATGACGTGCAGGTTGTAGGTTACTTCGTCGGCGTCGGTGCGGATGAGCGAGCGCTCGACTTTATTGATCGCCCGGTAGAATGTGTCGAGCGACACGTTTTGAAGCTGAGCGGGGAAGACCTGCTGCAAGCGCGGCAGCAGATATTCGCAGAAGCCCAGGCTGCGCCCCACCACGTTTTCCCACAGGCGGGATTGGCTTTCGTGCGCGCCGGCCGATGTGCCGCCGCCCAGGGGCGTACCATCCAGGTCGGGGCGCACCCCCTGTTCGTACATGCCATGCCCCGCCTCGTGGATGGCGCTCCACAGGCATTCGCCCAGGAAGTCTTCTTTTACGCGGGTATTGATGCGCACGTCGCCTACGGCGAAGTTGGTCTCGAAGGGATGGTGGGTCAGCTCCAGCAGACCGCGCTGGTAGTCGAAGCCCAGGCGGGCGGTGATCTCCTGGCTGATCTGCATCTGAGCGGCGTGGGGGAAGCGCTGGCGCAGGCAAGCGTCGTCGGCCGGCGGCTGGCTGGTGATGGCCTGCGCCAGGGGGGCCAGCTCGCGGCGCAGGTCGGCAAACAGGGCGCTGATGTCGGCGGCCTGCATACCGGGGTCGGCTTCTTCGATCAGCGGGTCGATGACGTGTGTATAGCCGGGGAAGAATTCGGCGTAGCGGCGGCTGTAGTCGAGGGTCTTTTCAAGCAGCGGCTGTAAGCGCGCAAAGTCGTTGGCCGGGCGGGCCTCGGCCCAAACCTGGTAGATCTGCGCCAGGTGGTTGGATAGCTCGCCTACGAATTCGGGCGGCACACGCGTCGCGCGCTCGTAATCACGGCGCGCGACCCGCACCAGGCTGGCTTCGTCCGAAGCATAGGGCAGGCTCTCGACGTAGGGCTGCAGGTCGTCTAACAGCTTACCGATGGCCGGGTCGATGGATTTTTCCTGGGCCAGGCGGGCCAGGGTGCCCAGGTGCCGGCCGCGCGCTTCGGCTCCGCCGGGCGGCATCTTCACCGCTTGATCCCAATACAGCACCGCTTCGGCCTTGCGCAGATCGTCGATCTCCATCAGGCGGGTTTTCAGCGCTTGCAGTTTGTCTTGCATAGAATGTCTCCCAGGGCTTTTGGTTGAAAGGTTTTTGGTTCTTTGTTCGTTATGGGACCCCACCCCATTAAACCGTGGAGCAGGCATGGCGCTCTGCGAGCGCCTTCGAAAAAAGAGATGCTGCGTGGATTTTGTCGCCCGAAGTGCGACAAAATCCACGATTAACCCTCTTTCGGCAAAGCTCGCCAGTCACCTCCCCCCGGTTGAATGGGGGGCTACCTGTTATGGCTCGTACACCAGCCCGGCGAACAGGATTGTCCCGCTGGGGCGGTGGCGGATGGCGCAGAAGAAAGGCCGGTCGACAATCAGGCTGGGCTTAGGACGCGCCATCATTGCACCGCGCAGCATGACGACCATGGTGGCGGCGGCGGCCTCGCTGCCTTCTTCGTTGACCTCCACAAACGCGCCGTGAATCACGTTTGAGACGACCGCCGCCCCCGAACATAGATCGCCGAAATCGGCCTGCGGGCTGAAAATGATCCCCAGGCCCAGGCGAGTCAGCGGTTCGGTTAGCCCGGCTTCGTAGCGCAGGCTGAAGCGCGGCAGGGCCAGATCGATGCTGGTTTCGTCGAGCTGCTCGATGAGGGTTTGCCAGGCGCGCCCGTCCAGGCCGGCGATGAACTCGGCCAGCGGCAGGCCGGGGGCGGGCAGGCATACATCCAGGCTGAAATCGCCATCCGAATCTGGCCCGCCATAGAGCAGGCTGGCAAGCTGGAAGTCTGGCCCTTCGCAATAGGCATACGTTCCGCTGCGGTGCATCAGATGGACGGTCTTTTGGGCGCCATCGGCCAGGTTGAAAGGCGCTTCCTGGGTCTTTTCCGGGCCGAATGGGGCCTGCCACAGGCCCTTGAAGTAGATCGCGTTCACCAGGGCGGCGATGGGCGGCGGGTTCAGGTGTTCAGGTTTGAGCAAATCGCTGATCCGCTCGCAGGTATGTTGGGCGATCCAGGCGTTGATGCGCTGGCGCGTGGCGGGATCGCTGAAATCTACCCGTTCGGCCAGGGCGGCGTAATATTCGCGCCCGCGCTGCTCGAAATCCGCCCGCAGTTCCAGGGCCTGGCCCACCCAGACCGAGTTGGCGACCCCCAGGCTGACCTGTTGGGCGCTGCGCTCCAGGTCGGCGCGCAGGGCAGCGTAGGCCCGGTTGATGGTGGGGCGGCCAGCCCGGCCCCACCCCAGGCCGGTTTTCATGGCGCGCAGGGTTTCGCCCTGTGCGCCGTTCATCGTCAGCGATAGGATGGAATGGATGCTGTAAGGCGAAAGAAAGCGGTTCTGCTGGCTGGCGGGAGTATTCAGGGCTTGCAGCAGGCGGAAGGTGAAATCATTATTTGCGCGGGCCATTGCAGGGGTCATGCCGCCTCCAGTTTTATCGCCCGGGTGGCGATAAAGGTAGGAATATACTGCGAGATCAGTTGTTCGGGGTCTCGGTCTTCGTAGAAACCAGCCAGCAAGAAGCCGGCCGCCAACTGCCCACCGATCTGGTCGTCTAGCGAGTGACCGAACTCCATCGGCCAGCCCAACCCCAGATATTTCTGGCGCTTTTCTTCTTCCAGGCTGTCCAAATCGGAATAGGGGATGGCGTAGCGTACTTCCAGGCGGTTTTCGGCATCCATGGCGTCCAGGTCGAAGATGTAGTGCAGCGGGTTAACGAAACCGGCCAGCAGCGCCCCGCCCGGCCGCAGCACCCGATAGGCCTCGGCCCACACCGGGCGCACATTGGGGATGAATAGATTGGAGACTGGGTGAAAGATCAGGTCGAAGCTGGCGTCTGGAAAGGCCGAAAGGTCGCGCATATCGCCTTCCACCAGGCGCATGTCCAATCCTTCGCGCTCGGCCACCTGGCGGTCTTGGGCCAATTGGGCGGGGGAATTATCCAGCATTGTCACCCGCGCACCAGCAGCGGCCAGCACCGGCCCTTGCTGGCCGCCGCCGGAAGCCAGGCACAGCACGTCCTGGCCTACCAGTGGGCCAAACCAGGTCCGCGGCGTGGGCAGGGTAGGGGTCAGCACCAGGCTGAACTGGCCCTGGCGGGCGGCGGCGATAACTTCGGGGCCGACCGGAATCGTCCACGGATTGCCGCGCGCTACCTCGCCATTCCAGGCCAGGCGGTTATAGGCGCGAATATCGGCGTGTGGATTGGGGAGATCATTCATGGAGCGCCTGCTTATATTCCTGCTTCAGTTCGGCCTCGATCTCCGCCCGGCGGTCGATCAGGTATCGGAAAATGGCTACCCGGTTGCTCTGGTTGGTGGAAAAGCGGATCGAAACCCGGTAGATGTCTTTCAAGCGGGCGGCGCTCAGAATAGCCCCATCGCTTTCGACAATCACGTCGTTGGGCAGCGCCAGGCGCAGGTGCAGATTGGCGCCGGGTTTGAGCAAGGGCGTATAGGCTTCGGCCGGAAAGCGCACGCCGATCCCGCTCATCGAAAGGTCGGCCAACTCCCCGGTGACGCGCTGTTCATTAAATCTCAGCTCCACCGGGATGGGGTCCCTGGGCTCCACCCGCACGATTGTGCGCTCGCCCAGGCGCGTACCCAGATACGCAAACCGGGTTAAAGTAATTTGCCCGGCGCCCAGGTCTACCGATACAACCTGAGCGATGGACGGCTCGAAGTAATCACTGCCCAGCACCTTGGTCTGTTTTTCGCGAGTCAGGCAAATCAGGCTGGGATGTTGGGCCTCAACGTACACCAGGTCATCTTCGACGCGTTTGACCTGGGCCTTGCAGACAAATGGAACACCTTTATAGGTGTTCATGATTTCCAGCGCGTGGCCGGTTTCCAACACGACGCGCAGGTCGGACAAGATCTGTTGGTTGGAAGGCATGACCCATCTCCTTTGGGGCAGATCGTTCAGCCGAGAGAAGCTGTTTAGATTATAGCAGAATCGGCGATGCGCAAGACTTTTGCTCCCCGAATTTTGCGCGTTTTTATCTCCCATAGGGCCTGGTTGGCCTGTTCCAGCGGGTATTCCTGGGTTTCGGGGCGCAGCCCGGCCTGGGCGGCCAACGCCAGAAAACCGCTCACGTCCTGGCGGGTTACGTTCGCCACACTCTTGATCTCCTTCTCCAGCCACAGGTGGCGTGGATAATCCAGGCCCAGTAAAGCGTCCTGATCCAGGTTTTCTTTGCGGATAGCATTGATTACCAGCCGGCCGCCGGGGGCCAGGCTGTCCAGGGCCGCCAGAATGGGCCGCCAGACCGGGGTAGTGTCGATGATGGCTGGCAGGAGCTGCGGGGCGGCAGCGCCGATGTCGCCGGCCCAGGCGGCCCCCAGCTGGCGGGCAAACTCTTGCTCGGATGGGCTGCGCGAGAAGACGAAGATCTCGGAATGAGGGTAAAGCTGGCGGGCCAGCTGCAGCGTCAGGTGGGCCGAGGCGCCAAAGCCGGTCAGACCCAGGCTTTGGCCGTCGTGCAGGTTTGCCAGGCGCAGCGATCGGTAGCCGATAGCCCCGGCGCACAGCAGTGGGGCAGCCTCGGCGTCGCTAAAGACGGACGGGATGGGGTAAGCGAAGGCTTCGGAGACGGTCATGTATTCAGCGTAGCCGCCGTTGGCGTCGCGCCCGGTAGCCCGAAACTTCCGGCACAGGTTTTCCTGCCCGGCCCGGCAGTAGTCGCACTCGCCGCAGGCGGCATAGATCCAGGCCACGCCCACCCGCTCGCCGGGGGCGAAGCGCCCGGCGCCAGGGCCGCTGCCCGCCACTTGCCCCACTACCTGATGCCCCACCACCACCGGGTAGCGCGGCGGTGGGGTGCGGCCTTCGATTTCATCCAACTCGGTGTGGCACACTCCGCAGGCCGTCACCCGCAGCAGCAGCTCGCCGGGGCCGGGCTGTGGGGTAGGCAGGTCGGCCAACTCCAGCGGGGCCGGGTTTTGGCTCAGATCCCAAACCTGTTTCAAGAGCATGGCTTTCATGCAGCGTCCTCCTGAGATAAGTTCCCCGGCCCCCGGCCATTTGCATGATGAGAATGTCGCGCCGGGCGTGGCAAAATCCCTGATCAATCTCTTATTTGATCTTTCCATCCTTAACATCAACCCGACCGGTAGGGGCGGGTTTGAAACGCCCCTCCCCCTACCCCTACCCTACCACTTGGGACGGTTGGGCCGGGCGCAGCACCCGCCGCATCGAGGAAGGCAACGCCCGTACGCTACCGGAACCTCGTTCCCAGCGGCGGGCGCTGCGTCCCTACCGCTACCGCGGCGGCGCGAATCGATGGTAGGATATTTTGCGTGGCCCAC
>CAYQDU010000113.1:0-13955 GCA_964416275.1 uncultured Anaerolinea sp.
GGCCGCCCTGCCAGAAGTGGTCCAGAGCAAGACGCTGCACGCCTACCTGGGCGCGCCGGTGCTGGTGGGAGAGGTCTGCCTGGGGGCGCTGGCGGTCACCCGCCTGCAAGCCCGGCGCAAATTCGGCCCGCACGACCAGGAGATCTTGGAAGCCGTGGCCCTGCAGGCCGGGATTGCCATCCAAAACGCCCGCCTGTATACCGCCCTGCGCCAGCGAGACACCATCCTGGAAGCCATGGCCCAGGCCGCCAGCCAGTTCCTGCAATCGCAGGGCTGGCACGCCTCGGTGCAGACCATGCTGGCCCAACTGGGGCGGATCACCCGCTCCAGCCACGCCTATATCTTCCAGAACCATCCCGACGCGCAGAGCAAGCCGGCCGCCAGCCAGATCTACCAGTGGAACGCGCCCGACAGCCCCTCCACCCTGGAACGGGCAGAGCTGCAAAACCTGCCGCTGGATGACCCCGGCTCCCGGCGCTGGTGCGAGGCGATGCGGCGCGGCCGGCCTTTCGCCGGGGTGCGCAGCGCGTTTTCGGCCGACGAGCAGCGTTATCTGCTTCCGCTGGGCGGGCTTTCGCTGCTCGAAGCGCCGGTTTACCTGCGCCTGGCCTACCCGGGGGATCACCCGCCGGATGAAATCGATCCGGATCAGATGGAGTGGTGGGGGACGATTGGGCTGGACGATTACACCCAGGAGCGAACCTGGAGCCCGGCCGAGGTGGACGCGATCTGCATCGCGGCCAGCATCCTGGGCGGCGCTATCCAGCGCCAGCGGGCCGAGCAGGCCGTGCGCGAGCGGGAAGACATCTACCGGCGCGCGATCAGCGCGGCCGGCGGCGTACCGTATTTCATTGAATATCGCCCCACCCGCTTCACCTTCCTGGGGGAGGGCATCTTGCAGCTCACCGGGTACAGCGTGAAAGAGATGGACGCGGCCCAGTGGAATCGCTGCGTCGAGCATGCCATCCCCCTGGACAAGGCGGCCGGACTGAGCGAGCCGCAGGCCCAGCAAATGGCCCGCGACGGGCAGCTTTCCGAATGGCGCTGCGATTATTTGTTCCGCACCCGAGCGGGCGAGCTGCGCTGGATCAGCGACACGGGGGTGGAACTGCTGACCCCGGCCGGCCCGTCACGCGGCTGCATCGGCATCCTGTTCGACATCACCGACCGCAGGCTGGCCGAGCAGGCCGCCCAGCGGGCCCAGGCGCAGCTCGAAAAGCAGGTTCAAGAGCGCACCGCCGCCTTGGAGTTGGCGAACAAAGAGATGGAAGCCTTTGCCTATTCCGTCTCGCACGATCTGCGCGCCCCGCTGCGAGCCATCGACGGGTACAGCCATATCCTGCTCGAAGATTACCGCGACCGGCTGGAGCAAGACGGGGTGGACTGCCTGTACAACGTGCGCCAGTCTACCCAGAAGATGAACCAGTTGATCGACGACCTGCTCCAGCTATCGCGCATCACCCGCCGCGAGATGCAGACCGAAGTGGTGAACCTGAGCGCCCTGGCCGAAGACCTGCTGGGCGCGCTGCGCCAGCAGGAGCCAGAGCGCGGCGTGCGGATCCGGGTGCAGCCCGGCCTGGCGGTCAGCGGCGACCCCAACCTGCTGCGCATTGCCCTGGGCAACCTGCTGGGCAACGCCTGGAAGTTCACGCGCAAGACCAGCGACGCCCAGATCGAGTTTGGCTGCCTGCCGGCCGGGCAGGTGGAGGCCCTGCCCACCAACCTGCCCGAACGGCAGGCGCAGACCCAGGTGTTTTATGTGCGCGATAACGGGGCCGGGTTCGACATGAAATATATCGCCAAGCTGTTCCAGGCTTTTCAACGCCTGCACACGCCGGAAGAGTTTGAAGGCACGGGCATCGGCCTGGTGACGGTGCAGCGCATCATCCGCCGGCACCAGGGCTGGATATGGGCCCGGGGCGCGCCCGGCCAGGGGGCCACGTTCTATTTCACCCTCAACGCCGGCAACGGCGAATAAAGAGCGCTTCCGCCGCAGGCAGTAACTCTCTACGTAACCGTGGTGAGCGTGACCGGCGAGCCTCGTTCACCTGAAAAGATGTTTAGCAAGGGATTGGGCGGTACCCCGCAGGCGGGATTTGATCTATATTGGGGGTTGGCGGGCGGCTGCGCCGCCCGCCAACCCCCAATATAGAAATTTTCCCAGCTCGCTACCCCAGCAAAACTACGTGCTCTTGCTCGTTAGGGTCGTTGCGAGCCACGACGGCGATGGCAGGCTGGTCGACGCTCAGGTTTACCGGCTGGTGCGGCACGTCGGGCGGGATGAAGATAAAATCGCCGCTCTGGTTGATCACCGACTTGCTCAGCCCCGGCCCGTAGCGGGTTTCGACCCGGCCCTGGATCAGGTAAATGGCTGTCTCGTAGCCGCGGTGCAGGTGGGGCTGGGCCGCCCCGCCGGGCGGGATGATAATCAGGTTCAACGACAGGCCGGCGGCCCCGGCGGTGGCGGCCGAGATGCCCACGAAGTAGGGCAGCGCCTGGCGGGTCATGGTTTCGGCCTCCGGGCGCACGGTGACGATCTCGGCTTCTTCCGGGGGCGTTTCAGATTGCGGGGAAAATGGAGGGTGGAAAGTGGTCATTGGATTCAATCGGCAAACAAGCAGCGGTTTCGTGTAACAGGATAATATTCCCCAATTTTATCAGATATACAGCGCCGGGGCCAGCCCGCTGAGAAAATTTGAGATTGCAGCTCGCCGCGGGTTATTCGTAGTTCAGGCTCTGGCGGATGTTGATCTGGGCGGCGTTGTGGGCCGGGATGGCCGAGGCCAGCAGAGCAATGACCACCATCACCCCCAGCCAGATCAGGGCGGCCGGCCCGTTGAAGGCGTAGATCAGGGCGGCCTGGAACATCACCCTTCCCAGTGCGCTGGACAGGGCCGGGCCGAACAAGAACGCCAGCGGCGCGGCAATCGCCCAGCTCATCAGCCCCTGGATCAGGCTTTCGAGCATGAACATGCCGGTGATATGGACCGAACTGGCCCCGATGGCGCGCAGGATGCCAATCTCTTTGGTGCGCTCGATCACCCCAATCCACAACGACCCCATCAGCCCAATCCCGCCGACCACGGCCACGATGATCGCCAGCACCAGCATCATCCACACCATGATGGAATACGAGCCTTCGCCGGTGCGGCGGGTCTGGGGCAGCGTCTCGGTGGTATCGATCTCGATGTGGCGGGCGTCGAAAGCGTCTTCCAGGCGGGCGGCAATCTGGTTCACCTCGTTCAGGCCGTGAGGGTAGGTGCGCACCAGCAGGGTGGCGGCCTTGTTGGCTTTCTTGCTGGCCTCGAACACCGCCGGGCGGGGAGCGTAGATGGCATCCACGCCATAACCGCCGCCCGACATGAGGAATGACTGGTACAGCCCCACCACTTGCCAATCGTGACGGCCAAAGGGGCCCATATCGAGCTGGATCGTCTCGCCCAGGTGGATATGCTCGTCTTCGGCCGTGTCGCGGTTCATAACCACCGCAAAGGTATCGCCCGGCAGCAGCCAGCGACCCGCAACCATGTAGGGCATCGCCATCGGATCGTCCACCGGTACGCCCTGGATCTGCGACCCCAGCCCGGCGTCCAGGGCCTTCTGGCCCTGGTGCAGAATCGAGACCGGCAGCACCAGCCACATATCGGCCTTCTGCACGCCGGGAATCGTTTCGACCAGGCTGACGGTGCGGTCTACCCGCTGCAGGTTGTTGAAGCTGAACAGCACATCGTAATTGCGCAGCGAGAATTCCTGGTCGAGCGTGGCGGTGATCGAGCTGGACAGGCTCATGACCATCAGGAACATCACCCCGGCGGTCACCAGGGTGACCTGGGTCAGCGCCAGGCGGGCCTTGCGCCGGAAGGTGTTGGACAGGGCCATGGCGTTGTAAGAGGCCAGGAAATGCCGCCCGATGCGCTCGATCAACCGGTCAAGCCAACTGGAGCCGAAATCGCCGCCCAGGCCGTAGCTGGCGATGGCCTGGCGCACGCTGATGGCGGCCCCGCCCAGGATCGGGATCAGCCCGGCAGCCAGCGGCACCGCCAGGGCGGCGATAGCCTGCATCCCCAGCGTGCGCGGCGAAAGCGTGAACTGGTCGTAGTCGATGTTGAACATCGCCAGGAAGGCGCGGGTGGCCTGGAACGAAACCAGCGCCCCCAGGGGCAGGGCGACCGCCAGGGCCAGCAGGCCGTACACCAGCACCCCGGCCAGGTAGACCCGGGTGATGGTCAGGCCCGACCCGCCGATGGCCTTGAGGATACCGATCTGGTTGGTCTGCTGGGTGATGATGGCGGTGAGGGTGTTCAGCACCAGCACCACGCTCAGCAGCATCGAAAGCACGGCCAGCACTTGCAGCACCAGCGACATGCCGTCCATAAACATGCGGCCCCAGTGTTTGCCGGGGTCCTGATACATGACCGCATCCACCCCAATGCCCTGCTGGGCCAGGCGCTCTTTGACCGCCGAAGCGACCACGCGGGCGTAATCGGGGCTGTAAGGCGAGACGCACAGCTTAATCACGCTGAAGCGCCCATTGGGGATACCGTAGAGCTCCATCATCTCGGCGTCGCCGAAGAAGAAGGCCAGGTCGTACATGTTGGGCGGCGGCACAAACGGGTGGCGGATGACGCCGGTGACCGGGAAGGTGTGCGGCTGGCCGTCGATCTCAAAGGTTACCCGGCTGCCGACGAAAATCTTGTAAAACGGGCTGTGCATGCGCTCGATGCCCACGCTGCGGCCCTTGGGCCATTGGCCCTGGCGAAGCTGGACTACATCGTAGGTCTGGTGGTCGTAGTCGTCGCGGGCCAGCATCTCGCCCTTCTTCCATTCGCCGTTGGGGTCGAGCTTGTAACGCACTTCGATTTCGTTGAGCGGCTCGACATCGGCCACGCCCGGAACCCGGCGCAGGGCCAGGATAGTATCCCGGTCCAGCGAGCGGCTGACGTAGAGGGTGGCGTGGGCCGGGGCGGTGGCGCGGTGCGAGGCATCCATATTGGGCAAGAGCTGCTCTACCATGCCAAAGGTTGCGCCAACTGCAAACACGCCCACCGCGATGCTGATCACCACCAGCAGAGTACGCAGCTTGTTGCGCCACAGGTCGTACCAGACTTTATGCCAGATCACGCTCATTTTTGTAAAGTCCCGGTTGGGTCAGGTCATGTATAATTTTGAAAATTTGGCTCTTCCGGCCTGGCCGGGAAAGAGGGTATATCTTGAGGAAAATGTGTGGCTACGCCACACATTTTTCCCCAAAATGTAGACACTGGCGCTCTCCATGCAAAAAATTCTTTCATCCGAACAGACCAAAAATCTTTTGACTGCCCTGCTCGTGGCGGTGATTGCCTTTGTGATCTCGTACTTCTGCGGGCGGGCCTACTGGCTGGACCTCAATTCGTCCATCTGCTCGGCCCGCCATCTGCTGCAGGGGTTGGACCCATACAGCGGCTGCGCCTGGACCTATCACGGCCTGCCGGCGGCCGAGTATCCGCTGACCACCGCGCTGATGTTCGTACCGTTTGCGCTGCTGCCGGGCGTCTACGCTTCGGCGGCCATCTGGGCGGTGTTCCACTTCCTGCTGGCCTACGGCATTTTGAAGGCCGGCCAGCCGCGCCTGTTCGGAGTGTTCCTGTCTGGGCCGTACGCCTGGACGCTGCTGTGCCACCAGTTCAGCCCCATGATCGGGGCGGCCCTGCTGCTGCCAGGGCTGCTGCCCCTGGCGCTGGTCAAGCCGCAGATGAGCCTGCCGCTGATCTTGACCAACCTGACCAAGCGCCGGGCGGCGGCGATGGCGGCGATTGTGGCCCTGAGCTTCATCGTCTACCCCACCTGGCCGCTGGCCTGGTGGCGCACGGCCCGCAACTTCGACGGGGTGATCCCGCTGCTGGCCCTGCCGTTCGGCCCGCTGATGCTGCTGGCCCTGGTATACTATAAAGACCTGCGCCTGCGGCGGCTGTTTTTGTTCGCCTGCATCCCGCAGCGCTCGATCTACGACCTGGTTCCGCTGCTGCTGATGACGCCCAGTCGCTATTTCTGGGCCGCGATTGGGCTGAGCTGGCTTCCATTCCTGTACCTGGCCTGGTTCGGCATGGAGAGCGTGAGCGTGAACCTGCTGTTTATCTATCTGCCTGTGCTGGCTGCCCTGTGGCTAGACGCCAGGGAGGCCAGCCAGAAGCACGCCGCGGCGGTCGCCGCGGAACCGGCCTAGCCGGGCAGGTGGGAACTTTTCTATACGGTAGGGAAGTTGGGGGACGCAGCCCCACAATTCCCCTACAGATCGCTTTTCCCCCGGCCAGGCCGGAAGGGTCTTAACGCTCTGTACGGGCTTTGCGAGACACCGTAACAGACGCCCAGTTTGAATAAAAGTAGTGACTCAGGCGGGAAATTGTCATGTATTTTATCACCATCGAAACCGCTCGCCGATTAGAGATGAGCCAGGCCATGCGCAGTTATTATTACGGGCAGGCCCGGCAAAAGTTGCATCCGCAAGCGGCGGTCGATGCCCTGGCGGTGGGTGGGGGGCTGGCCCTGTACGCCTGGCCGGGATCGCCGCTCAACCGGGTTCAGGGTCTGGGGCTGGACGACGCGCAAGACCCGGCGGCGGCCATCGAGGCGGTGGAGGCTTTCTTTGCCGGCCACCAGGCCGAGCCCAGCTTCGACGTTTGCCCGCTGGCCGGGCGCGGCTTTCTCCACCAGTTGGAGCAGCGCGGCTACCGGCTGAAAAAGTTCTTCAGCATCCTGGTTTGCCGCCTGCCGGCCGACCCGCCGCCAGCCCTGCCGCCCGGCCTGCGTGTGCTGCCCACCCAACCCGACCAGGCCGAGCTGTGGATTCACACCACCTCGGTCGGGTTCGAGGAACGCGAGCCGCCCAGCCAGACCGAATGGGAGATGACCAGCCCGAACTTCTACAGCCAGAATGCGACCTGCTTCCTGGCCTGGGTAGACGAACAGCCGGCCGGCGGCGGAGCGCTGTATCGCGATGAAGATGTGGTCGAATTGGGCGGGGCCAGCACCCGGCCCGAATTTCGCCGCCGCGGGGTGCAGAGCGCCCTGATTGCCCAGCGCCTGCAGGCGGCCTACGCCCAGGGCTGCCGCCTGGCCTATGCCAAGACCAGCCCCGGCTCGGATTCGCAGCGCAATTTACAGCGCGCCGGGTTCGAGCTGGCCTACAGCAAGGCCGTGATGGTGAAATAGGGACCATGGCGCTCTGCAAGCGCCTTCAAAAAGCTGCTTGCGGCGTCGCTGCCCCCTACCGATGTTAAAGAGAGTTAAAGAGAGATGTTGCAACCCTCTTTCGGCAAAGCTCGCTGGCCGCGCTCCCAACTAATCCAGGGCTACGTCGTATTCGTAGATGTATTCGGCCGGGGTGGGGGCCAGCTTTTCGCCATACAGGCGCACGTTCAGATAGCTGACGATGGCGCTGGCGTGCGGGTCTTGCTGTGAGTAAATGCGGGCCGGGAATTCATAGTCGGTGGCGAGGACGCGGAAGCCCATCCGGGTTCCAAACAGCCCCGCCAGGGCCTCGCGCGAAAAGCGGAAATAGTCGTAGGGGTAGGCGTGCAGGGGGAAGGTCTGGTGGGTTTGGATAAACACGATTCCACCCACCCGCAGGGCCTTCATGATCTCATGAGCGGCTTTGTGGGGGTATTTGAAATGCTCAAAGCTGGAACAGGAGATGATGGCGTCGAACTGCTCTTCGCCGATGACCTGGGTCAGGCGGTGGATGTCGGCTACGATGTCTACGTCTGGGCCGGGGGTAATATCGGTTCCCAGGTATTGGCCGGCGTTGGGGACCCAATCGGCGTGCTTGGTCGAGCGGGTGGGAATCGAGCGGGCCGTCCCCAATTCCAGCACCCGCGGAGCAGGCAGGCTGCTGCAGCGAGCCTTGAAATCGTCCAGCAAGCGGCTACCGACCGGGTCGCAAACCTGGCCCTGGTCTTGGGTGGCCCACTTGAAAGCCAGGCGGCCTTGATGCCGTCGAAAGAAACTGCGCCAGTTCATAAACTGGCAGGATTATATCATTCTGGCTCTTCCGCCAGAGGCGGGAATTTTTCTATTTTGGGGAAACTGGGTGGCTGCGCTGGTACCACCCCATTAAACCGCGGAACCGGCCTGGCGCTCTTCGAGTGCCTTCAAAAAGAGATGTTCCGTGGATTTTGTCGCACTTCGTGCGACAAAATCCACGATTAATCCTCTTTCCCGGCGAAGCCGGGAGAGCCATCATTCTTCGTTCTTCACCAGGCCGTGCTGTAGGGCGATGATGGCGGCCTGGGTGCGGTCTTCGGCGCCCAGCTTGGTCAGGATGGCCGAGATATAATTGCGCACCGTGCCGCGGGTCAGGAACAGGCGCTCGGCGATTTCGGCGTTGGTCAGGCCGTGGGCCAGCAGCTTCAGCACTTCCAGCTCGCGCTCGCTCAGGGCGTCGAGCAGGGCCGTGTCGGTTTGGACGGCGCTGTGGGCCACGTGGTTGAACAGCTTGCCCGCCACGCTCGGGTCCACATGGGTCTGGCCTTCGGCGGTGCCTTTGACCGCTCGCACCAGGTCCTGGCGGGAAGCGCCCTTGAGCAGATAGCCGGCCGCCCCGCTGCGGATGGCGTCGAAGACCCATTCGTCGTCGCCGAAGGTGGTCAGCACCAGCACTTTGGTGTCGGGGGCGCTCTGGCGGATTTCACGGGTGGCCTGGATGCCGTTCATTCCCGGCATCTTGAGGTCCATCAGCACCACGTCGGGGTGAGCGCGGCGCACTTTTTCGACCGCCTCGGCCCCGTCGTAGGCAGTTCCGACCACCTCGATGTCGGGGTCGGCGTTCAAGATCATCTCCAGGCCATCGCACACCACGGCCTGATCGTCGCACACCAGTACACGGATCATGATGCGGTTGGCTCCCATTCCAGGCGCAGGCAAGCGCCCCGGCCGGGGCGGCTCTCGATTTGCAGGCGTGCCCCCACCATCTCGGCCCGCTCGCGCATGCCCTGCAGGCCCAGGCGGCCGCGCCCGGCGGCGGTCTGTGGGTCGAAGCCCTGTCCATCGTCGGCGATTTCCAGGCGCAGGCCGCCCTGGTAATCGGCCAACTGCAGGCGCAGGTGGGCGGCCCCAGAGTGGCGGGCCACATTTTCCAGGGCTTCCTGGGTGACGCGGTAAAAGCACTGCTCCACCTCGGCCGGCAGGTCGTCGATCACGTCGGGCAGATCGAGGTCGAGGCGCAAATCCTGGCGGGCGGCGAAGTCGGTGACCAGGACGCGCACGGCTTCGGCCAGGCCCAGCTCGTCGAGCGGGCCAGAGCGCAGCGAAGCCAGCACCCGGCGGGTTTCTTCCAGGCCGCGGCGGGTGGCGCAGGCCATCTGTTCGAGCATGGATTGGGCCTTGGGCGGCAGATCGCCGCCCATCGTCAACAGGGCTTCGATCTGCACCGTCTGCGCGCTGAGGGTGTGGGCCAGGGTGTCGTGCAGTTCGCGTGACAGGCGGTTGCGCTCGTGGCTGACGGCCAACTGTTCGAGCATGGCGGCGTGGTTGACTAGCTTCTGGTTAGCGTCGAAAAGAGCCTGGCGCTGGCGGCGTTGAGCGTCTACCAGTCGGTTGACAACGTAGCCGACCAGCAGCAGCGTGAAAGCGGTGGACACCATCAGCGCGTAGCCCAGCGTGCTTTCGATGGCGATCACCACATGCTCGCGGGTTGGGGCCGGCGGCAGCGGCAGCGTCAGGGCGGGGAATAAGACCAGCTGGCTGGCGATCACCGGCAAGATGGCCGCCCCCAGGGCAAACAGGGCCACCACCCGGAAGCGGTACTGCCAGGCCACGAGGATCAGCAGGACCGTCAGGAAGGGATAGATCTGCCACATCAGGGCGCGGGTGAAGAACAGGCGCTGGGCCAGCAGCAGAGCGGCGCTGGCGGCGGCGATTGCGCCAGGGATCAGCCACTCGCCCAGGGCGGCCTGCAGGCGGCGCCAGTACAGCAGGGCCAGCAGCAGGCAGCAGCAGGCGCCCATCAACAGGCCGGGGACGATGGCCGCTTCCGGCGGGGCGGGCCGGCGGCGCAGGTATTCAAGGAAAGGAAAGAGCAGGAAAGACAGAAGCTGCAGCCAGGCATACAGCCGGAAGACCTGCAAGAAACCGGGTTCTAAGCGCTCGCGCCACATGTAAATATGATAACATAGGCTGTCTACCGGCGGCACTGACCCGCATCACCCCAAGACATGACGGCTGTCATCATTCCGGGCGGCAAGTATTGACCGGCGTCACTGGAATGGAGGACGGGGGGCGGTTAAGATAGGATACGGATGTTGACAGCTCCCCGCTCGACCGTGGCGGAGGTGACTGGCGAGCGAAGCTCGCCTGGAAAGAGGATTAATCAGTGAAGTGGAATCTGGAAATGGAGTTGAGCGATGTTTAAAAAGATTATCATTGGGGTGATTGCCCTGGCAGCGGTGGCCGCCGGCCTGTACTGGTACTTCGGGCTGCACTCCACCCAGACGGCCGGGGCGGCCGTAGCAAACCTGACCACCGCCCCGCTCCAGCGCGGCAGCCTGACGGAAACCATCAGCGCCACCGGCAAGGTGCGCCCCAGCCAGACCACTAACCTGAACTGGCAGACCACCGGGATTGTCGAAGAAGTGAGCGTCAAGCTGGGCGATCACGTGACCGCCGGGCAGGTGTTGGCCCGCCTGAAGCAGACCTCGCTGCCGCAGAGCGTCATCATGGCCCAGGCCGACCTGATCAGCGCCCAACAGGCCCTGGACGACCTGACCACCCAGGCCGAGACATCCAAAAACACGGCTCTCGAAAACATCATGACGTACGAGTCGAGCGCGCGCGACGCCCAGTATCAGTTGGACAACTTCACCATCCCGTCCAATCAGGCCAACCTTTCGACCACCGAAGCCCTGGACGTGATGCGCAAGCGCCTGGACGAGGCCCGCAAGGCCTTCGAACCGTACAAGTATTACCCATCTACCAACCAGACCCGGGAAGACTTGAAGGAGACCCTGGGGCAGGCCCAGGCTGATTACGACGCAGCCATCAAGCGCCTGAAGTTCGAGACCGAGCTGGAGCTGGCCCAGGCCAACCTCAACCAGGCCTGGACCGATTTCAAAAAGTGGGAAAACGGCCCCGACCCGCAGGAAGTGGAAAGCGCCACGGCCAAAGTGGCCGCCGCCCAGGCCACCCTCAGCCAGGCCTGGGTCGAAGCGCCTTTCGCCGGTACGATCACCCAGGTGGAACCGCGGGTCGGCGACCGGGCCGCCTCCAGCCAGCTTGCTTTCCGCCTGGACGACCTGTCTACCCAGTACATCGACCTGGACGTGTCGGAGATCGACATCCACAAGGTGCAGATCGGCCAGCCGGCCGAAATCAGCCTGGATGCCCTGCCCGATAAGACCTACACCGGCGTGGTGACGGAGATCGCGGCGGTCAGCACCAGCAGCGATGGGGCGGTGAACTTCACCGTCACCGTGGGGATGACCAACGCCGACGCCGATGTACGCACCGGCATGACCGCCGAGGTCAAGATTGCCGTAGGCCAGGCGGCGGATGTGCTGCTGATCCCGATCCAGGCTATGCAGGTGATGGACGGCAAGCAGGTGGTGTATGTGCTGCGCCCCGGCGCTACAGCCATGCAGCCCGTGCCGGTGGAGCTGGGCATCTCGAACGAAGAATACAGCGCCCTGGTAAGCGGAGAGCTAAAGGAGGGCGACCCCATCGTGCTGAACCCCACCGCCACCGACACCTCCAGCGGCGGGGGGCGGATGATGTTCGGCCCCGGCGGGCCTCCCGGCGGGGGGCGCAGCAGCGGCGGCGGCAACCGCAGCACCGGCGGCGGGGGCCAGCCATGAGCGACCGGAACGAAGGTCGGGTGGTGGTAGCCGCCAACGACCTGAAAAAGATCTACCAGATGGGCGAGGTGGAAGCGGAGGCCCTGCGCGGCGTTTCGTTGCAAATCGAGCGCGGCGAGGTGGTGTCGATCATGGGGCCGAGCGGGTCGGGCAAAAGCACGCTGATGAACATCCTGGGCTGTCTCGACCGGCCCACCTCGGGCGAATATTACCTGGACGGGAACGACGTGGCCCAGCTCAACGATAACCGCCTGGCCGAAGTGCGCAACCGCAAGGTGGGCTTCATCTTCCAGAGCTTCCAACTGCTGCCGCGCTCCACCGCCCTGACCAACGTGGAGCTGCCCATGCGCTACGCCGGGCTGAACGCGGCCGAGCGGCGCACGCGGGCCAAGGCGGCCCTGGAAGCCGTGGGCCTGCAGGAGCGGATGCACCACAAGCCCTTCGAGCTATCCGGCGGGCAGCAGCAGCGGGTGGCAATCGCCCGGGCCCTGGTCAACGACCCATCCATCGTAATGGCCGACGAGCCGACCGGCAACCTGGACTCGCGCTCTGGCAAGGAGATCCTCGACCTGCTCTTGCAGCTCAACGCCGAGCGTAAAGTAACCCTGATTATCGTGACCCACGACCCCGAAGTGGCGAAGCGCACCCAGCGGGTCATCACCATTCGGGATGGGCAGGTGGCGCAATGAACGTCTTTCAGCTTATGCTCGAAGCCCTGGAGAGCCTCAGTTCGAACAAGGTGCGCTCTGGGCTGACCATGTTGGGTATCATCATCGGCGTGGCGGCGGTGATCGCCATGATGTCGATCGGCGCCGGGGCGCAGAACTCGATCACCGCAGAGATCAACAGCATCGGCACCAACCTGCTGTACGTGATGCAAGAACGCCGGGATGTGACCAACCCCCTGCCGCTGACCCTGAGCGACGCCCGCGCCATCGCCAACCCGCAGTTGGCCCCTTCGGTGAGCGTGGTGGCCCCGGTCATCAACCTGCAGGTGACGGCTTCGGCCCCCGGCGAAAGCGCCAGCACCAGCCTGATGGGCGTGACGCCCGAATACTTCCTGGTGCAGAAGGCCGAGATCGCCGAAGGCCAGATCATCTCGAACCGCCACCTGGATCAGCGCCAGTCGGTGGTGTTGATTGGAACCGAGACGGCCCAAAATCTGTTCGGGCGCAAGACCGGGGTGGTGGGCAAGACGGTGCGGGTCAACGGGCAGCCGTTCACCATCGTGGGGATCCTCAAAGAACAGGGCGGCAGCGGCTTTGGCAGCAGCGACGACCGCCTGCTGGCCCCGCTCAGCACCGTGCAGCAACGCCTGGCCGGGCGATCCAACCCCGAGGCGGTGGATATGATCTACGTACAGGCCAAAGACACGGCCTCGGTCACCTCGGCCACCGAGCTGGTAACCCAAATCCTGACCGCCCGCCATCACATTCGCAACCAGGCCTACGATTTCCGCATCCTCAGCACCCAGTCGATCCTGGAAACCGCCTCGACCATCACCGGCACGATGACGGTCTTCCTGGGCGGCATCGCCGGGGTATCGCTGCTGGTGGGCGGGATCGGGATCATGAACATCATGCTGGTGTCGGTCACCGAGCGGACGCGCGAGATCGGCCTGCGCAAGGCCATCGGGGCGCGTAAGAGCGACATCCGCTTGCAGTTCCTGGTCGAATCATCGCTGTTGAGCCTGAGCGGCGGAGCGATTGGGGTGCTGCTGGGCTGGGGGATTGCCGAGCTGGTGGGCAAGATCGCTGCGGCGGCTGAAATCACCCTGGCGCCGGCGGTGGAGATGAACGCGGTGCTGCTGGCGACGATCTTCTCGGCCTCGATTGGGATTTTCTTCGGGCTGTACCCGGCCAACCGGGCCGCCGGGCTGGAGCCGGTGGAGGCGCTGCGGTCGGAATAAGGCGCCGCTTTCCCCCTCTCTCCTGCGGGGAGAGGGGGAGCGCCGCCTTCTCCCCTCCCCCGGATAGGGGAGGGGCCAGGGGTGAGGGCGAAAACCCGGATATAATTACGTGCGGAAAGGAGTCTCCTCATGCCCGCAGCCACGATCTTACCCGCCCGCAGCGAAGTCCCCCTGGAACAGACCTGGAATTTGGACAGCATCTTTGAAACGCCGGAGGCGTGGGA
>CAYQDU010000114.1:0-13944 GCA_964416275.1 uncultured Anaerolinea sp.
CCATGGTGCCGACGTTCATGTGCGGCTTGCTGCGATCAAATTTTTGCTTTCCCATGCGATTAATTCTCCTTCTTCATCATCGACTGGCTTGGCAATCAAAAGCCCTCAATGGGATTTGAACCCATGACCCCGTTCTTACCAAGAACGTGCTCTACCGACTGAGCTATGAGGGCGCTTGCCGTGTTACTACGCGCTGACAGGTGTACAAGACACCTGTCAGCAAAGTGGGCGGTGAAGGATTCGAACCTCCGAAGGGCGTCGCCCAACTGATTTACAGTCAGTCCCCGTTGGCCACTTGGGTAACCGCCCGCACTTTGAAGCCGTCGCCGGCTTGAGATCAAGGTCAACCTGTTTAGGGGTTGGCCATGATCGCTAGCCATCAACGGAAGCCGACGACGGGAATCGAACCCGTAACCTACCACTTACAAGGCGGTTGCTCTGCCGTTTGAGCTACGTCGGCGCAAAATTGCTAAGGTTCCGTTCTCAAAGCGAATGGCATTATACCAGAGGGGCCATTCTGCGACAAGGTATTTGCTGCTTTCTTGCCTCAATTGGTTGCCGTTTTCACGATTGGAGCGCCTGGGCGGGGCGTTTTTGTCTCGCGGCGCAATAGTCTATCAGGCTTTCTGTGAAACGTCAATGGTTTTCGTCCTGATTTTTAATCCCGCCCAGATTTGGCGGGGAAAATTTCTGCTGTGGCATTTGCGGATGGCCGCGCCATCCGTAAACACTTTGATAAACTGACCAATGGAGGAAATTGTGGAGCGGTAGCTCCCCACCCAACCAGGATGGGGGAAACCAGCGCTCAAAGAGTGCCATGAACTACTTCACAGTTAAGCAGGGCGGTACCTGGGGGGCGCGGCCTGCAATCTTCCGCTAAGACGCAGCCGGAAGGAGCGGTCTACTTCTTCCGCCGGCGGCGGAGCAAGGTCAGCAGCCGCTTGATCGGGCGCGGGATGGCTTGCACCCGCCGCAGGGCCGCCGCCAGGGCCGGGTCGGCCCCGGTCTTTTCCAGCATCGTCAGGTTCTCGGCCACGAACGCCTGGTGCAGCCGGTCCTCGGCCGCATACAGGCGGTAGACCAGCCCCAGATCGAGCGGAGCGGCAAAGGTGGGACAGCGCTCCAGCGCGCCCACGGCCTGCAGGGCAATCATGGTGCGCACGCATTTCTCGCATCGCCCACAGTTGGGCTTTTCGCCCGGCGGATGCAGGCAGACCCGCAGCGAGCGCAGGGCGAAGTCGTCTTGCGCCAGGCGGGCAATCTTGTCGATCCGGCGCACGTCCGAGCCATCGTGGACGAATTCCAGCCCCTCGCTGCTCCAGTTGGGATCAAGCTGGGGGTGCGTGCCCCACTGGATCTGGTTGGGCTGATCGAGCGAGGCGGCGATATAGAGCCGCCGGAACTGAGGGCCAAGCAGGTAGCCGATCCCAGCCATCACCGCCCCGTGCGTCAGGCCCCAGAAGACGTAGGCGTCGGTAAAGCGGCGCACGTCGGTTTCGATCTGGATCAGGTTTTTGCCATAATGGGCGGCGATCTGCCGGGCGGCGGCCGCGGTGGCCTGGTAGCGGGTCCAGTCGCCGGCGGTCACGTCGAACCCGGCCAGGTAGATCAGGTCGCTGATTTCATCTTGATGGCGCAGCAGCGAGTAGAACGAATCGACCCCGGTAGAGAAAAACAGCCCGACCCGCTCGCCGCCGGGCAGGACGTCGGCCTGCGGGCTGAGGCCCTCAATGTCTGCCAGCCCGTAGCCAGGCTTCCACTGGCGCAGCAGGGCTTGGTTGGCGGCCACGCCGCTTAGAAAGCGCGGGCTGGCTGGCCCGCTGAACTGCATGACGGCCCGCTGCTTCATAGCGGGCAGCAGCCCGGCGGCAATCCAGGCTTCATTCCGGCTGTGCAGGGCCATGTCGGGTGAATGGTAGTGCAGGTCGTGGGTCTGCTCGCCCAGGCGCGCCCGGGCAAGCAAGCTGTGGCCGTCTGTATTGACCTGGATGTGTTCTATTGTAAACGTTGGGTGGGTCATGGCAATTGGAAAGGCTGCGGGTGACCCGCAAAGATGCGCTCCAGGATGTGCATTTCCCGGCCGCGGATGGCATCGACAAAGTAGTTCACGTCTTTCATCGGGCGGCAGGCCTGGTAGCCGCGCTCCAGAAAGCTCACTACCTCGCCCCACCCGGCCCGTTGGGCCGGGCCGCGCGCCAGCCGCAGGCTGAGCGCAAACGCCTGGCTGCGCGCCCCGTGAGCGGCCTCGCTCAGCACGGCCGCCAATTGCTCGATCTGCGTCTTGCGCTCGGCGTAGTTATCGCACACCCGGTAGGCCTGGGCGTACAGTTCTGGTGTAATCTCGCCCAGCGGTCCCAGCGGGCCGACCAGGGCATCCAGCAAAGCCTGATCCAGCCGGTGGGTCAGGCGGTTCAGGCGCACCGTGTCGCCCAGCAGAGTCAGCATCGATTCGGGCAGATAGCGCAGCAAGACTTCGTACATATGCTCCACGTCGTGGTCGCGCTGGGTGAAATCGCGGTCGGAATAAATGTCGCTCAGGAAAAACTCGCACGCCGGGCGGTAGGCTGGTTGGGCCAGGAGATCGGCGTAAGTGGCCTGCAGGCGGAGCGCCTGCCAGGCCCGCAACTGCGCCATTTCGGCCGCCAGCCCGGCGGACGGCGCAGTCTGGCGCTGGGCGTCGTCTTGGCGCTGCAATTCGTGAATCAGGCGGATCAGTTCGCTGGTGGGGTTGGGTTTGGGCATAGATGACCTGGGGTTGCCCTCACAGGGCCTTGTTCAATTGATCCAGGCGGTGCAGCCCTTCCAGGCGCGACATCACCAGAACCTGGCAGCCGGGGGCCAGGGGCAGATCGCCGGCCGGGTGCAGGTAAATCTCGCCCCGGTCGCTGTAGCTCACCACCGACAGGTCTAATTCCTGTTCCAGCCGGTGGACCGTCCATCCGGCCAGGGTCGTTCCGGGGTGCACGGTGATCTCGCTCATGTGCATCAGGTTCTCTCCCACGTAGAACGACGATTTGACGTTGACTTTCATCGAAGCCGCGGCAATCGTGGGCGCAGCCAGGGCCGAGACGCTGTAGGCGGTGTGGATGCCGAAGCCTTTCTCTACCCGCCGGGCCAGGTCTGGGTCGAACATGCGCATCACCACCTTGACTTGCGGGTTCAGTTCGCGGGCGTCCAGGGCGATATCCAGGTTTGCCAGTTCATCATCGGTGCAGGGGATAATGGCGCTGGCCTGCTCGATTCCGGCTTTGACCAGGTTTTCGGGCTGGCGGGCGTCGGCCACGATGACCGGAATGCCCAGGGCCAGGGCTTTTTCAATGAACCGCCCGTTGGGGTTGGCTTCGATTGCCACCACTTCCCGGTCGAAGCGCAGCAGTTCCAGGGCCACCCGGTAGCCCACTTTACCGATGCCGCATACGATTACGTGTTCCGAATAAGTTGAGGCCATCGCAATCTGCCATTTCTGACCGCGGTCTTGCTTGTTGGTCAGCGCCACCCCAAAGCTGACCAGCCCATCGGCCACCACCACCAGACCCAGGATTGGGATGACGAAGTGCAGCAATTGCAGCAGCCAATGATCGGGGAATTCCAGCGAGCTTTGAAAGAACAGCAAGCCAAACGTGCCGTACAGGGCTTCCAGGAAGCCGATCGATTCGCCGGTGTGCGGGTCGCGATACAAGGCGTAGAAGATCAGCGCCCCGCCGGCCATCAGAATCGCAAACCAGATCAACGCCCGGCGCGATTCGTGCAGCAGCACCCGCGCATCCCGCGCCTGGGCGCGTAGCGTGCGCCGCCAGTGGGTGGGTAAACGGTTTACCGGCCCTAAGTCCTCCATGTTAGACGGAATTATACAACTTTCCGCCCCTTGCCGCTTTGCCGTCTTTCGATTACGATTATTCAATTATGGACGCATCTCCAACCCAAAGACGCCTGGCCTTCCTGGTTCTGGGCGACGTGCTGGCCCTGGCCCTGGTGACGCTGATCGGATTTGCTTCGCACGGCGAGCTGAATACGGCCGGGCGGCGCATGCTGACCACGTTCTTCCCGCTGCTGGCGGGCTGGCTGTTGGCCGGCCCGGCCCTGGGCGCGTATGATCTGCGCCGGGTTGGGCAGCTGGCCCAGCTCTGGCGGCCGGCCTGGGCCATGTTCCTGGGCGGCGCGCTGGCGGCCGGGCTGCGCGGTTGGTGGCTGAACGCGCCTATCATCCCCATTTTTCTGTTTGTGTTGAGCAGCGTGGGCGCGGCCGGTATGTTGATCTGGCGGGGGCTGGCGCTGTGGCTGTTTTCTCGCGCCGCCCGCCCGGCGCCCCAGGCGCACAAAGGATAGCATGGACGAAGCTGCTTTGATCCTGGAGGCCCAGCGCGGCGATCTGGACGCTTTCAATCGCCTGGTGCTGGCTTATCAGGACATGGTCTATAGCCAGGCCTATCGCATGATGGGCGAATCGACTGCCGCCGAAGACGCCGCCCAGGATGCGTTTATCGCCGCTTACCGCAAACTTGGCACTTACCGCGGCGGCTCGTTCAAGGCCTGGCTGCTGCGGATTGTGACCAACAACTGCTACGATGAACTGCGCCGCCGCAAGCGCCGCCCTACCGCGCCGCTGGAGCCGACCGATAACGACGACGACGAAATTGAATCGCCGCGCTGGATGGCTGACCCCTCCGAGACGCCGGAGGAACGGGCCGAACGGCAAGAGCTGGCCCGGGCGCTGCAGCACTGCCTGAACGATCTGCCGGATGAATTCCGCGCCGTGGTGGCGCTGGTTGATCTGCAGGGCATGGATTATACCGAGGCGGCCGCCGCGGTGGGCAAGCCGCTTGGCACCGTCAAGAGCCGCCTGGCGCGGGCCCGCACGCGCATGCGGGATTGTCTGAAGGGTTACGGGGAACTTTTACCGGCAGGCTTTCGTCTGGTAGATGAGAGTGAGCTATGACGATGCAGATACCCCCTTCTGACTGGGAATTGCTTTCCGCTTATCTGGATAACGAGCTTTCGCCGCGTGAGCGAACGCAGGTGGAAGCCCGCCTGAAGGCCAGCGCCGAACTGCGCCAGGGGCTTTCCGAGCTGCGCCAGGTGCGCCACACCCTGCGCAGCCAACCGCGCTTGCGCGCCCCGCGTAACTTCACCCTCACTCCGCAAATGGCCGGGGTGCGCCCCGGCGTCCGTCCCGGCGGGCTGCTGTTGCCGCCGGCTTACCCGATGCTGCGCCTGGCCTCGGTGCTGGCGACGATTTTCTTTGTGCTGATTACCGCTGGCAGCCTGTACGTGCGCTCCTATGGCCCGGCCCCGCGCCCGGTGGCCCTTTCGCAGCCGCAAGACCTGGCCGCCCAGGAAGCCCGCCCGTTTGGTATGGGCGGCGGGGGCGGCGGGGGCGGCGGGGCGGTTGAACCGCCCATGCCTGCTTCGCGCACGCTGACCGAATCGGTGACCCTTGAAGCCGCCCGCCCGGCTGGCGACGAGCCTACCGCCCAGGCGCTGGCAGCCCCAGTTCTGGAAGTGACCCCAGAGGCTGCCCCCGAAGCAGCCCTGGAAGCCGGGAATGAGGGGCCGGCCATGCAGCTTGAAGCGCCTAATGCTAAAATTCGACCTGGGATCGCCGCCGCTCAATCCGCTCAAGACCCGACCGCCCTGGAGCAGGAGATTGCCCGTCAGGAGCAGGCCCGGAAGCTGGCCTGGGCGGTGCTGACGGCGGCGCAAGTGCTGCTGGCCCTGCTGGCCGTGGGCGCCGGGGCCGCAGCGATTTATCTGCGCCTGGCCGCCCGGCGTTGATCTTTGCGCCTGGCCGCCCGGCGCTGAATGGGGATCTTCTTTCGTGGCTCAAAAATCTCGCCTGGATGAAATCAATTTCTGCCTGCGCTGCGGCTCGCCGCTGGCGCAGGCAGATCGTTTTGGCAAGCTGCGCCCGATCTGCCCGGCCTGCGGTTGGATCTATTTCGCCGATCCTAAGGTGGCCGCCGCGGCGCTGGTCGAACACGCCGGTAAGGTGCTGTTAGTGCGGCGGGCCAATGACCCGCTGCGCGGGCTGTGGACCCTGCCGGCCGGTTTCGTGGACGCCGGGGAAGACCCGGCCGAAGCTGCGGCGCGCGAGTGCCTGGAGGAAACCGGGCTGGCGGTGCGCATCACCGGCCTGCTGGACGTGCAGGCCGGGCAGGAACACCCGCGCGGGGCGCATATCTTGATCGCTTATCGGGCTGTCCTGGCCGCAGGGCTGCCTCCCGATGGCCCCCAACCGGCCGACGATGTAGACCAGGCTGCGTTTTTCCCCTACGACGCCTTGCCGCCGCTGGCCTTTCAAACCACCCGCCATCTGCTGAAAAAGTAGAGAAATCCCCGCTATTTAACCTCAAATGTCAGGCTGGACTGGCTGGCGTTGCCGGCCAGATCCACCGCCTCTACCCGCAGGGTGTGCTGCCCCGGCTCCACCGGCCAGGAAATCGCATACGGCGGTTGCAGAAAGGTCGCCAGCAGGGCCTCATCCAGGTAGAGCTTGACGGTCGCCGCGCCCAGGTCGTCGGTCACGTCGGCCAGCAGCACCAGGCGGGCGCGCCGTTCGGCCTCGACCGCCTCGCCGGGGGCCGGTGAGAGCAGCCTGACCTGCGGCGGTTGGTTATCCACTGTTACCAGCACGGTGCTGCGTTTCACCTTTTGGTCTGGCCCTACCAGCACCAGTTGGATGGCGTACACCCCGCTCAGGCCGCGCGTATCCCAGGTTGCCAGCCGCCCGCCGGGCTGCGAGTGGGTCTGATCTTCCCCCACCAGCCGCCACTGCCTGGGATACAACCCCTGGCCCACCTCCACCCGGTAATAGGCCGGGGTTTCGGCCCCGCTCTCGGCCGGCTTGCTCAGGGTTTCGGTCAGCAAAGCCGTTCCCTGGATGTCGACCACGCCGCGCAGCACGGCAAACATGGCTGGGGCGCTGATCTGCGCTCCCGGTTGGGATGGAATCTCGGCCGGGATGGTATCGTAGACCTGGGGGGGGGTGACATAGCCCAGCCCAGCGGCCCATCCGGCCGCTTCGGGGGGGATGATAAAGTAGGGCCGCTGCTCGATCCGATCCATCGGGGTGAATACGGTCGCCAGGCGCTGGCTTTCCCGGTCGATGGCTTCGCTGCGATACATGCGGTCAACCTGGATCGGCTGGCTGCCCTCTAAAAAGACCTCTTCGACCACATTGGCGCAGTCATGGGTGGGCAGCATGCCCGATGGATCGCAAACTTTGACCAGACTGACCCCATCCGGTTGGTCCCATTTTTGAGAGGGCTGGCCCTGGTGAGCGTATTGGGCCAGGGCGTGCCACAACCCGGCCGCTCCCAGGCGCAGCCGTTCGGTTTCCGATGAATGGGCGGCGGGGGCGGTCGTATCGGGCTGGACGGCGGCTGGGTCGCCCAACCAGACCCCGATGACCCGCTGAGGCGTGTAGCCGATGACCCACTGGCTGTCGCCGGCTGGGGTGCGCCCGATCTTGACCGCCGCCGCTCGTCCGGTTTCAGTTGGGTTTGGATGTCCCAGGCTGGGCCAGCGAGCGGCCTCGTCGCTGAGAACGTGGTTGACCAGGTAAGCCAGAGGCGGGGTCAGGATGGGGCGGGTCTGCGGGCTGCGTCCATCCAGGCGCATGCGCCCGGCTCCGTCCACCACCTGCAAGACCGCCCCCGGTTGGATCGGCGGAACGCGGGCCGGAGCGGCCAGGGGTTCGAGGTCAGGGATACGTCCGGCCAGCATGCCCCGGTTTGCCAGCACGCCATACGCCTGGCTGACTTCCAGCAAATCGAGCGCCCGGAACAGATTCAGGCTGGTGGGCCGGGCGGTCTGATGATTTTCGGCCTGCTGCAGGCCCAACTGGGCCGCCGTGCGCCAGACATTTTCAACCCCTACCTGCTGCAAGACTGCTTCGGCTGGTTGGAGGTAGTCGTTTGCCAGGGCGCTGCGCAGGCGCAGCGGGCCGTGGAAGCGTCCATCCAGGTTGGGCAGGGGCAATTGGGTGGGGCTGATGACCGTGGCTGTGGTGATGGCGGCGGTCGCGCGGATGGGCGCAGATTCCACCCCGGCCGCTGCACCGCTGGGGGGCAAATCCCACACCAGGCTGGCCGGGCTGAGGCCGCGGGTGAAGCCGGTCAGGTAAATCAGCGGGCTGGCCAGGCTGCCGACCGGGTGGGCTGGCAGGGGCGCGGTCTGACCTCCCGCCGGGGGTGGGCCGACCAGGGCCAGCACTTCGCCGCTGGCTGGGTCAAGGATCACCGCTTCGTCGGAAAGCCCCGGCAGGGCGGCGGCGCCATTCTGGTTGGGCAGGGAGGGCAGCAGTCGGGCAGCCGGGCAGTCGGGCGGGGTTCCGGCGTTTTGCACCCGGTCTAGCTGGGCCTGGGCGGCGCAGGCTGCCTGGCGCTGCAAGTCGTAATCCAGGGTGGTTAGCACCGTCAGCCCGCCGCGGGCCAGCTCGGCGTAGGGGATGCGCGGCGCCATCTGCTGCAGGGCCAGAGCCACAAAGGCCGGGGCTACCTGGGGCTGCAAATCTTCCATTCGCAGGGCCTGGCCGGGTCGTTCCAGCGGACGGAAGGCCAGGTCGGCCGAAGCGGCCTGGGCCACGGCGCGCGGGTCGGCCAGGCGGTAGCGCAGCAGGTCTTGCAGCACATATTTCTGGCGTTCCAGGGCCGCCAGGGGGGCTTCGGCCGGGTTGAGGTCGGGCGCTTCGGCCACCCCGGCTAACAAGGCCGCCTCGGCCAGGCTGAGCTGGCTGGCCGACTTGCCGAAGTAGACCCGCGCTGCGGCGTCGGCCCCATAGGCCAGGCGGCCATAATCGGCGCTGTTCAAATACCATTCCAGAATTTTCTCCCGTCCGTAGCGGGCCGTGGCCTGGGCAGCCAGCAGGCGCTCGCGCCAGGCCCGGCGCAGCGAGGGCGGCTCATCGTTCAGCAGCAGGTCGGAAACCAGGCGCTGGGCCAGGGTGGAATGTTTGTTTGCCGCCAGCCCGCTCAGGCTGTAACCATCGTGCCGCCAGAAGGACGGGTCTGCGGCGGCCAGGGTGGCGGCGATGATGGTTGGAGGCAGATAGGCGGTCTGAACGGCGGCCGTGGATGAGATGGTTTCGGGCGGCAGGGGCAGGTAAGTTCGCCCGGCGGCAGCCGGGTTTTGCAGCTCCAGCAGCAAATGCTGGCCGCTGCGGTCATACAACCGGGTGGGCTGCAGCAGCAGGCCGTGGGGCGGCTCCAACAGGGCCGGGAGGGCCTCCACCGAGGGCAGGTTTTGGGTCGCCTGGCTGTAGGCGTAGGCCAGCCAGATGCCGCCCAGGGCTACGACCAGGCTGAACACCCCGGCCGCCAGCCGCCCAACGCGTCCGGTTGGGCGGCGCTGCCGGTGGGCGGCGCGCGCCTGCCGCCGCCGGACGATGGCGGCGACGCCGGACGCAGATAGGTTAGTGGCGCTGTGCCTGGGCATAAGCTTAATCCACCGGGTTGTTTTTAAGTTCTTCCGCCGAAGGCGGTAGCTTTTCGATAGGTGGGAGGACTGTGTGGCGTAGCCACACAGTCCTCCCACCTATCATTTCGGGTCTTCCGGCTTGGCCGGGAGAATTTCTGTATGGGGGTGGTGGGTGGCTGCGCTACCCGCCAATCCTCAATATAGGTCAACAGGCATGCTTGCTTCCGCTTCAGGCGGCCTGGGCGGCCTGGAGCAGCTCGCGGGCCGATTGCAGCGTGCCGGCGCTCATCCCGCCCAGCATTTGGGCCAGCTCTTCCAGCCGTTCCTGGCCTTGCAACTGGCGGATATGGGTGACGGTGCGGTTGGCCTGGACATGCTTTTCGACGTGGAAGTGCTGCCCGCCGTAGGCGGCCAACTGCGGCAGGTGGGTGATGCACAAGACCTGGTGGCGGCGGCCCAGTTGGGCCAGCTTCTGGCCGACGATCACCCCCACCCGCCCGCCGATGCCCTGGTCGATCTCGTCGAACACCAGGGTTGGCACCGGGTCGGCCTGGGCCAGGGTGTTCTTGAGGGCCAGCATCAAGCGCGATGTCTCGCCGCCGGAGGCGATCTTTGCCAGCGGTTTGAAGCCCTCGCCCGGGTTGGGGGCAATCAGGAATTCAATTCGCTCCAGGCCGGCGGGGTAGGCTGTCACCCGGCGCCCATCGGGTAGAGCGGCCCCGCGCGGGTCGGGTGTTTGCTGGAAATCGACCTGGAAGCGGGCCCCGGTCATGTGCAGGTCGGCCAGCTCGGCCTCGATGCCCTGTTCCAGGCGTTGAGCGGCCTGGCAGCGCAGCTCGCTGACCGCCGCTCCCTGGCGGCCCAACTGCTCCAGCAGGCCAGATTGCTCGGCCTCCAGTTCTTCCAGGCGCTCGGCGGCGTGGGTGATTTGCTCAAGCTGCTGCCTGGCCTTATCGGCGAAGGCCAGCACATCGCTCAGGTTGTCGCCATATTTACGTTTCAGGGTTTGGATCAAGGCCAGGCGCTCTTCTACCTGGTCGAGACGGCGCGGGTTGAACTCGATGCTTTCGACGTAATCGCGCAGGCGCAGGGCCAGGTCGCTCAGGCTCTCGAAGGCGGCCTGGGCGCTCTCGGCCAGGGCCGATTGGGCCGGGTCGAGGCGGGCCAGGTTTTCCAGGGCGGCGGTCACGCCGCCCAACAGGTCGCTGGCGGCCGGAGCTTCGGGCGTGCCTTCATCCAGCGCCAGCAGGGCCTGCTGGGCCAGGTTGCTCAGGCCCTCGGCGTTTGCCAGCCGGTTGCGCTCCTCGCGCAGTTTTTCCTCTTCGCCTGGTTGGAGCCGGGCGGCATCGATCTCTTTGATCTGAAAGGTGAGCATATCTGTGCGCCGGGCGGCGTCGCGCTCGGCCTGGCGGATGTCTTCCAGTTCTTTTTCGATCTGCTGGATGCGCTGGAAGGTCTGGCGGTAGGCGCTCAGAGCGGCGGGCAGGGGGCTGTCGGGGGCGGCGGCCGCATAGCGGTCGAGCAGGCCCTGGTGCTGGTTGACCCGCAGCAGCGAGAGATGCTCTGACTGGCCGTGGACGTCTACCAGGTATTCGCCCAGCTCGCGCAGCAGGCTGGCGCTGACGCTGCGTCCGTTCACCCGGGCCACATTGCGCCCATTCAGGCGCACTTCCCGGCCCAGGGTGACATAATCGGGGTCGTCCAGCAGGTCTTCCTGATCCAGCAGGGCGTGGACCAGGGCGCGGGCAGCGGCCGGAATCTCGAATACGGCTTCGACACTGGCCCGCTCGGCCCCGGCCCGCACCTGCACGGCCTCAGCCCGCCCGCCCAGGATGGTTTCGAGCGCGTCGATGATGATCGACTTGCCCGCCCCGGTCTCGCCGGTGAAGGTAATCAACCCTTGCTCAAGCTGGACGTTTAGCCGCTCGATGATGGCAAAATTTTCGATGCGTAATTCCGTTAACATAGCTTCTGATCTGCCGGTTGCGGCGCGAAGGTAGCTGCGCTCCCGCCTTTAGCGGATCGAAATACCGCGCAGACGGTAGTAGACGGTGGAAGTGACGGTGAACGCATAAATGCCCTGGAATACCAGGCTGATCAACCCGGAGGTCAGGAATGAGCCAGAACGCGCTCCGGCGCTGAAGAATACCATTCCAAACAGCGCAACGATGACGAAGGCCAGGCTGCCCAGGGCTGTCCCGGCCGCAGCCACTTTGAACAGCGTATTCGAGCGCCGCCGCCGGGTGACAAAGCGGATCACTTCGGAGATGACGACCCCAATCACCGGGGCCAGAAACACAATGAAAAAGCCAATCAGGGTGGCGACAAAGCTGCCCACCAGGGCCAGCACCCCGGCGATGGTGAAGGCCACCGGGTAATCGTACCACTGGCTGGTATCAAAATTCTTTTGGATGCCGCTGATGCATTCTTTGCAGCGGTAGCCGGTGGGGGTGCGCTTGGCGCACTTCGCACAGATAGGCTTATTACAGGTGGCGCAGCGCAGGCCGGTCTCCACAGTGGGGTGGTTGGCGCAATACAGCACGCCGGGGACGGTTTCTTCGGCCGGGGCCGGGCTGGTGGGAGGGGGGGCGGAAAGACTCATCGGTGATTGCCTGTGGCAGGGTTTTGACTCATGTGCGGGGTCAGGTTGCGGTAAAAATATCCAGGGTCCTGGAAGCGAACGAAGCGTACGGTATAGGCGCTGGCGTAAGCGTCCACCCGGTCGCCATCGGCCAGGCCAATCGGCACCTGTCCGTCGGGAGAAAGCACAGCCTGGTGGTCGGTCTCGACGGTGATGCTGACGGTAGAGCCTTCGGAAAGCACAATCGCCCGTTCGAGCGACAGGTGTGGGGCCACCGCTACCAACAAGATGTTGCGCAGGCCCGGCGGCAAGATCGGCCCGCCGGCGGCCAGGGCGTAGGCGGTGGAGCCGGTGGCGGTGGAGGCGATCAGGGCGTCGGCCACGTAGGTGGTCAGGAAGCGCCCGTCTACGCTGGCGATCAGATGCACCGGACGCACGATATGCCCCCGGCTGACCACCACTTCGTTCAGCACGTCCCATGTCCCCAGGCGCTCGCCGGCCCGCCACTGTTCGGCCCGTAGCATCATGCGCTCTTCGATCCAGTAATCGCCGGATAGCAGCCGGTTCAGCACGTCGTCCCAGGCATCCATGCGATATTCGGTCAGGAAGCCGAACTTGCCCAGGTTGAGGCCCAGGATCGGCACGCTGTGCGGGGCGCACAGGTGCCCGGCGCGCAGCATGGTTCCGTCGCCGCCCAGGGCGATCACCAGGTCGATCTGGCGTTCTTTCACCCGGCGGCGCAGCTCGGGGTCATACAGTTTGCCGGCGGTGGCGTTGATCCCCCGTTCTTGCAGGGCGGCTGCCACGCGTTCGGCTTGCTCGCCGGCCTGGGGCAGTTGCGGGTGCGCCAGCGCCAGGATATTCTGGAAGCGGGCCACCGGTTCAGCCATGAGGCCAACCTGCGAGCAGGGTAGAGTGGATGAAAGGCGCTTTCATCTGTATTTTCATCGGGTCAATTATATTACAGAAGTCGCTGGTCGCAGGCGGAGCGGAAACCGCAGCGGCTGCAGCGGGCGGCGCTGTGATGCGAGCGGGGCAGTTCCTTGCGCCGGGCCTGGAGGCGCATCTCGTCCAGCAGGGCCAGCAGGCTGGCTTCCAGCTCTGGCGTGTAGTCGATGGCAAAAGTGCGGTTGGGGTAGTGCAGAATGCCGTAAGCCGGGCGAACCCCCATCTGGCGCTCGACCAGCAGGCAGTAGGCCGCCAACTGATAGATGTGCGAATCGTGCGGCGCGCTGCCCACCCGGCTGGATTTGACTTCCACCGGGATGATCTGCCCGGCCTGCTCCACCAGGTAATCGGGTTTGCCGGTCAGACCCAGCCCGGCGTCGTAGAGCGGTTGAGGCGTTTCGCCCCAGGCGCGCAGATCGGCATAGATGACCCGCCCGCCGGGCAGCCCGGCCTCCTGGCGCTGCCGCCGAGAGAACCAGAACAGCCCCAGGGCTAATCCGAAGAAGAATACCGCTAAGAAAAGCATGGCGTGAAGTCTAAAAATCCGCCCCTTCCCGGAGCGAGACGCCGTTCAGGGGGCGAAGAAATCATTGAACCCGTAAATCACCAGCGTCGCCAGGGCCAGCAGCAGGGCCACGGTCGCCAGGGCGCGCAGACAACCGGCGCCGATGACCGCCCGCCCGTGACGGCGATGCAGATCGCTTCCAGCGGCCATCTCGCCCAGGTTGGCCGAGGGCTGGCCGTTTTTCTGGTACCACCAGGCCCGCTGACAGAACAGATAGGTTCCAATCTCGGAGGCGCGAATCGTCTTCATTGCCCCTGCGTCTGGCCGCCGTCGAGCCGGGTCTGGAGTGAGCGCAGGCTTTGCTCGAGCTGTTCCTGGCGCAGGCTGATGGTCATATCGCCGCGCGTGCGTTCAGTCACGCCGCGCACGATGTCGGTCAGGTCATGGCTCAGAATTTTCAGTTCAGGGATCCCATTCCGTTTCCGGCAAAAAAAGT